>CAXUBA010000063.1:0-1656 GCA_964249205.1 uncultured Acetobacteraceae bacterium
GAACCCACGACCCCCAGTCCCCCAGACTGATGCGCTACCAGGCTGCGCTACTGCCCGCCAGGTCGGTCCATAGCAGGGCCCACCGGCCGCCACAATCCGGCGGCAATCGCCGCGGCATCACCCGTCGTGATCGAGCAGGCGGCGCAGCGACTCGAGCTCCGACAGGATTCCGCGCAGCAGATCGATCGGGTCCGGCGACGGCGTCCGGAGCATGAACGCGTCCGTCGGCCCCACCACGCCGTGGATCGCCGTCGGTGCCGGTGGCCCAAGCAGATCCGGCATCGCGTCCGCGGACAGCGCCTCGAGGCCGGCCCGTTCGGCGGTGCTCTCGTGACGTTCCGCCTCGTTCGCCGGGGGGATGTCGTCCGGCAGGGTGCCGCTGCCCTCGCGAAGCAGCCGCTGCACCCCCTTGATCGTGTAGCCTTGGACGTAGAGCAGGTGCGCGATCGAGCGGAGGAGTGTGATGTCTTCCGGCCGGTAGTAGCGTCGGCCGCCGCCGCGCTTCAGCGGCTTGACCTGCGGAAAGCGCGTTTCCCAGAAACGGAGCACGTGCTGCGGGATATGAAGTTCGTCGGCGACCTCGCTGATCGTGCGAAAGGCGGACGGTGCCTTCCGCGCCCGTACCCGGCCGACGTCGTCGAGAGGTTGGTCCGCGTCGCTCAAAGGTCGGAACCGCCGCCGTCGTCGGTCGCTGGCCTTGCCTCTCCGTTGACGTCCGCCTTCATCACCTGGCTTGGCCGGAACACGAGAACGCAGCGCGGCAGGATGGGCACCTCGACGCCGGTCTTCGGGTTCCGCCCGATCCGACGGCCCTTCTGTCGCACCGAAAACGTACCGAAGCCGCTGATCTTGACCGATTGTCCCGACTCGAGAACGCGGGCTAGACGCTCGAGCACGTCTTCCAGCAGCTCCGCCGACTCGTTGCGCGAGAGCCCGACCTGCACATAGATCTGCTCCGCGAGCTGAGCCCGCGTGACGGTCTTCATGGCGAAGCCTAGGCAAGCGTCCGGTCGAGCGTCAACGCGCCGCTGCGGTCCCGCGCGCGATCTTCCCGCCGGTGTGGCGCTACATCCGCACCAGGGCCGACGCCCAGGTCATCCCGCCGCCGAGCGCCTCCAAAACCACGAGGTCTCCGCTCCTTACCCGGCCATCCTTCACCGCCTCGGCAAGCGCGAGCGGAATGGACGCGGCGGAGGTGTTGGCGTGCCGATCCACCGTGACCACGACCCGTTCCGATCGCAGTCCGAGCTTCCGTCCCATGGCATCGATGATCCGGAGGTTCGCCTGGTGCGGCACCAGCCAGTCGACGGCGTCGGCCGCGAGCCCATTCGCCGCCAGGGCTTCGTCCACCGCGCCCGCGAGCTTCGCGACCGCGTGGCGGAAGACCTCGCGCCCGTGCATCACGAGATGCTGCGAAAGGTCGGGTCGTCCGACCGCGCCGTCGACGTAGAGCAGGCCGCCGAGACGGCCGTCGGAATGGAGATGCGTCGACAGGATTCCACCGCCCGAGCGGTCCTCGCTCGCGCGAAGCACGACCGCGCCCGCGCCGTCGCCGAACAGCACGCAGGTCGACCGGTCGGTCCAGTCGAGGATGCGGGAATAGACCTCGCTGCCGATCACCACCGCCGTCCGCACCGAACCCGTGCGGATGAAGTT
>CAXUBA010000063.1:1666-10889 GCA_964249205.1 uncultured Acetobacteraceae bacterium
CGACTGGACCGACCGGTCGACCTGCGTGCTGTTCGGCGACGGCGAGCGCGTAGAGGAACCCGGAACAGGCCGCGGACACGTCGAACGCGAAGGCGCGGTCGGCGCCGATCAGCGCCTGCACCTGCGTCGCGGTCGCGGGAAACGCGTTGTCGGGCGTCGTGGTGGCGAGCACCACGAGATCGACGTCCCCGGCCTCGACCGCGGCCTCGCGGAGCGCGGCACGGGCGGCCGCCGCCCCCATGAAGGCAGCGGTCTCTTCGGCCGACGCGACATGGCGCTGCCGGATCCCTGTCCGCTCCCGGATCCAGGCGTCCGACGTATCGACCGTCAGCGCAAGCTCGTCGTTCGTGACGATCCGCGTCGGCAGGTAGCCGCCGACGCCGGCGATCCGGGCGCACCGACCCTCAGAGCCTGTCGGAGCAGCACGCGCGCGCCCGATCGTCTCGTCGCCGCCTCCGCCGGTCATGTCGCGGCCGCCACCCGGCCGTCGGTCTCGCCCGCGCCGCCGCTCCCGCCGAGCGCGGAGGATACCGCGCCGTCAACCGCGCCGATCCGCACGATGCCGTCGCGTATCGTTTCGTTGAAGCCGTGCGTCACCATGTCCATCGCGACGTCGACCGCGTGCGCGAAGCCTTCCGCGTCGGTCCCGCCATGCGATTTCACCACCACGCCGTTGAGCCCGAGCAGCACGGCGCCGTTGTAGCGCCGGGGATCGAGCCATTCGCGGAGACGCTCTAGTCCCGGCCGCGCCAGGACGTAGCCGAGCTTCGCGGTGACGCTGCTGGTGAAGACCTGGCGAAGCAGGTCGGACACCATCCGCATGGCTCCCTCGCCCGTCTTCAGCGCGACGTTGCCGGTGAACCCGTCGGTCACCACGATGTCCGTACGCCCCGCGGTGATGTCGTGCCCCTCGACGAAGCCGACGAACTGGTCCGCGACATGGCTCGCGCGGAGGAACTCGGCCGCCCGTCGCAGCCGATCGTCGCCCTTCAGCTCTTCCGAGCCGACGTTCAGCAGCCCGATCGTCGGCCGCGTCAGGCCGAGCACGGCGCGCGCGAACGCGTCGCCCATGACCGCGAACTCGACGAGGTTGCGCGCATCGCAGGCGAGATTGGCGCCGAGGTCGAGCATGACGACGTCGCCGCGCGCCGACGGCGACAGCGCCGCCATCGCGGGACGATCGATGCCGCCCATCGTCCGCAGCACGATCTTGGCCAGCGCCAGCATGGCACCCGTGTTGCCGGCAGACACCACGCCGTCCGCCTCGCCCGCCGCCACCGCGTCGATCGCGATCCGGAGCGAGCTATCGCGGAGCCGAAGCGCCGCGGTCGGCTTCAGGTCGTTGCCGATGACAGTCGCGGCGTGCCGCACCGTCGCGGCGTTTCGGGCTCGATTGGACAGGGCGAGCAGCGGCGTGAGACGCGCCTCGTCGCCGACCAGGAGGAAACGGGCTTCGGGATGACGTTCCGCCGCGATCGCAAGCCCGTCGACCACCATCCCGGGCGCGTCGTCGCCGCCCATGGCATCGATCGCGAGCGTGAACGGGGCGGTCACCTTTCCGGCTTCATCGGATCGCCGTCACCGGATCAGACCCGGACCGCGCCCTTCAATGCCTTGCCGGCGCCGATGACCTCGCGTCCGTCGTAATGGCCGCATTGGCTGCAGACATGGTGCGGCCGCTTCAGCTCGCCGCAGTTGCGGCACTCGCTGTGCGCCTCGACCGTGAGCGCCTGATGGCTGCGTCGCATGCCGCGCCGGGACGGCGAGGTCTTTCTCTTCGGAACTGCCATGGAACTGGCCCCTCCACCGGGCCGCAGGGGAACGCACGCGCGCCGCGCGCGGCCGGCACGTGATCGAATGAGCGGGGCCGTCTACCAGAGGCGATCCCGGCCTGCAAGGACGCGACACCCGTCCGCCGCCCTCGCCGCTCAGCCCTTGTCGCGACGGGAAAGCAGGACCGCGAACGGGTTCGGGCGGGTTTCCGCGGCGTCGCCGCCGTCGCCGTGGGGCACCCCGGTCGGCGTTTCGTCGCCGCCGTCCCGCGCGACCTCGGGCACCCGGGGAAACGGATCGAGCGCCAGCGCGAGCTGCTCGACCGCGGCGTCGCCGAGATCGATCGCGACGCCGTCGTAGGGCACGAGGTCGGGGCTGTCGGGGTCGCCGTCGTCCTCGTCCGGCATCTCGGCTTCGGGCACGAACAGCACGGCGAACGTCTCGTGCACGGTTTCCTCGAGCGGCTCGAGCGTGACCACGCAGGTCCGGGTCACCAGCGCGTCGAGCAACCCGTCCGCCTCGAACCAGCCGTCGGTGGCGCCGGGCCGGAGCGTCCAACGGCATCGGAGCGACGCGACGTCCGGCACGTCGAGGCGGTGCGCGACCGGTGCCCGTTCGGCGGCGTCCGCCTCGACCAGCACGGTGTCGCCGCGGCCGATCCGCGCGATCGCGACGGGGCGGGAAAGCTCCGGACGCGACGACGGGCCGCGCCGCACGTCGGATCCGGGGATGTCGGGGCGTGACACGGCAACTTCTCCTCTTCCTCGAACGCGTCGTCCAGGGCGCCGCGTCCCGGTCGGTCCGGCGGCTTCTGATCCGGCTTCATCGCGCCGACCCACATGGCGACGCGATACGGTAGGATCGATCCCGCGATTGACACCATCCGGCGCATGCGGCACCGGACGATCGTTCCCGAGGAAGACACCGTGCGCCCGCGATCCGCCGCCGTTACGCTTCTCGCCACCGCGCTCGCCAGCTGCCAGTACGTGCAGCCGTCTCGCTACACGCGCGGCAACATGGCGGAGGAATACGAGTACTCGCAGCTCGTTCCGGGGACCTCGACCAAGGCCGATGCGACATCGCTGCTCGGCTCGCCCACCACGCACGACACGTTCGACGACAACACCTGGCTCTACATCGGCGAGCTCACCCAGCCGGTGATCGCGAGCTATCCTGCGATCGACCGCCAGCAGGTGATCGTTCTTCGCTTCGACAACAACGGGACGCTTCGCGCCCTTCGCCGGCTGACCGGCAAGGACGCCGTGCGCGTCGCGATGGCCGGTGGCTCCACGCCATCTCCCGGAAGCGAGGCGACCATCCTGCAGCAGGTCATCGGCAACGTCGGCCGCTACAATCCTGCCGGCCTGCTCGGCGGCAGCAATTCCGGAACGGGCGGTCTGAACGGCACCGCCGGTGGCGAAGGCGGCACCGGCAACACGCTGCCGTAGCCGCCATTCCATTGCCGCCGAGTCACCGCGCCATGATCGGCGCGACCTCCTCGAGCGACTTTCCTTCGGCGTCGACCCCGATCGCGAGTTCGACGGCCGCGCCGCCGATCATCAGCACCGCCGCCCAGAGATAGCCGCAGGCGACTGACCAGGCGCTCCCCGTGCCGATCAGCTGCCCAAGCACCCAGGGCGCCACCACGCCGCCGGCGCCCTGGCTGATCACGAAGAAGACCGAGAACGCCATGGCGCGCGTTTCGAGCGGGAAGATCTCGCTCGCAGTGAGATAGGCGCTGCTCGCCGCCGAAGACGCGGCGAAGAAGATCGCCATCCAGAGCAGCGTCTGGCCGACCGCCGTGAGATGGCCGGTCGCGAACAGCAAGGCTGTGATCGCGAGCAGCACGCCGGACGCCGCGTAGGTGCCGGCGATCATCCGCTTGCGGCCGATGGTGTCGAACAGCGGTCCGAGCAGGAAGGGTCCGGCGAGGTTGGCGATCGCGAGCGGCAGGATGTGGAAGCCGACTTCGTTCTCCGCGACGTGGAAGAACCGCGTGAGAACGAGCCCGTAGGTGAAGAAGATCGCGTTGAACAGGAAGGCCTGGCTCAGCATGAGCGCGATCACCAGCACGCTTCGCTTGGGGTAGTCGAAGAGCATCGTCCGCAGCACGAGACGCATGCCGAAGCGCGACCGCGGCCGCACCGTCATCGTCTTGTGCCGGCATTCCGGAAGGTCGTGCCCGTACGACGCGACCTTGTCCTCGATCCCGCACACGGTCGCGTGCGCATGGTCGGCATGCCCGTGCGTGACCAGCCAGCGCGGGCTCTCGGGGACGAACATCCGGAGCCAGATCACCGGCAGGCCGAGGATGCCGCCGGTCGCGAACGCGACCCGCCAGCCGACCGTGATGGGCATCACGTCGCCGGAAGTGAACAGAACCGATGCCACCGCGCCGATCGCGGCACCCAGCCAGTAGCTGGCGTTCACCGCGAGGTTCACCCGGCCGCGCAGCCGCGCCGGCGTGATCTCGTCGATCGCGGAGTTAATCGCGGCGTACTCGCCGCCGACCGCGATCCCGGTCAGGATTCGCGACACCGCAAAACTATGCATGTCCCACGACAGCGCCGAACCGAACACGCCGACGACGTAGACGCCGAGCGTGACGCCGTAGATCATCCGACGCCCGTACGTGTCGGTCAGCCATCCAAACACGAGCGCGCCGAACACGGTGCCGAGGACGTAGGCCGACGCGGTCAGCCCGATCTGGCCGCTGGTGAGGCCGAGCGTCCGATGGTCGGTCAGCGCCGGTCCGATCGAGCCCACGATCGTCACCTCGAGCCCGTCCAGGATCCAGGTGACCCCGAGCGCGATGACGACCATCATGTGAAAACGGCTCCAGGGCAGCCGGTCCAGTCGTGCCGGAACGTCCGTCTCGATGGTGCCGAAGCGCGCGTGACTCAAACGACCTTCCTCCCCGATCTCTGCGCCAGTCGCCCGGTTTGCCCGGTGTTACAACAGACGGTCGGACGCGCATCCGGAAGACAGCCGGACGCGAGCTGTCCATACCATGAGCATGCGCACCTTATTCGGCCACGAACGCTTCGTCCTGCCGCTCGGTTCAAACCGGTATGCGGACCCTCGCTCGGAGGCCGCCCAAGGGCGATCGCTCGAGCGCGATGTCACCGCCATGCGCGCGCACGATGTCGCGCGCGATCGTCAGCCCGAGGCCGGTGCCACCATGGGCGCCAGTTTCGAACGGACGGAACACGCTTTCCCGAAGCTCGGGCGCGATCCCGGGACCATCGTCGTCGACGAACACCTGCACCTGACGGGTCTGGACCTGCAGCGCCAGCCGCACGTGGCGCGCGTGCCGTCGGGCGTTGTCGACGAGGTTGGTCAGCGCGCGACGCATGGCGTCCGGGCGGAGTTCGACCGACGCGGCGGGCTCGAGCGTGCAGTCTCCGAGCGCGCAATCGGCACCGGCCCGCCTCGCGCCCGCCGCCACGTCCTCGAGCAGGCCCGCGAGATCGACCCGCTGCCGCCGCTCCTCGCCCTCGCCGCGCGCGAAGCGGAGATAGGTGTCGATCATCCGCTCCATCTCCTCGACGTCGGTCACCATGCCGGCGACGTCCCGCGCGGCCTCCTCGTCGCCGACCGCCTGCGGCAGCATCGCCAGCGACAGGCGGAGACGGGTCAACGGCGTCCGGAGGTCGTGGCTGACGCCGGCCAGCATCTCCGTCCGCTGCGTCACGAAACGGAGAATTCGTTCCTGCATCCGGTTGAAGGCGGATGCCGCCTTCCGGACCTCCTGCGCGCCCTCCGGCTTGATCGGCCCGACCTCGCGCCCCATCCCGAACGCTTCGGCGGCGCGGGCCAGGCGGCGGATCGCGCGCACCTGGTTCCGCATGAACAGCGCGGCGATCCCGAACAGCAGCAGCGACGACCCGACCAGCCAGACGAGGAAGTAGTAGAGCGTGCCGGTGTCGAGGCGCTTCCGCGGCGCGTTCACTGCGAGCACGCCGCCGCCCGCCTCGATCCGGAGCAGGACCTCGTGCGGGTTCGAGGTCCAGTCCATCGTGAACGGGCGGCCGACGGTTTCCCGCAGCGCCGCGGCCATGTCGTCGTCCATCGGGCCGAGGATGTTGCGGCGATGTCCGAAGTGCAGCCGCGCGCCGGGCTCGAACCGCATCTCGAGATCAAAATGCTGGCGCGCGCGTGCGATGATCCGGTCGCGTGCCGCCGCATCTGAGGCGCGATCGAGCCCGTCGAGCGTGTCGGCGATCTCGCCCGCGACCGCCGCCGAGAGCCGCCGCGACACGACGTCGAGATGGCTGCCGTAGAAGAGCTGCAGCGCGATGCCCTCGGTCGCCAGCAGCGGGATCAGGATGATCAGCAGCGATCGCCCGAGAAGCGAGCGCGGGAGCACCCGCCGGAGCGGCCGCTCGAAACGTCCGGCGAGCGGCATCCGGGCCACCGGCGGCCCGCTCAGCCTGGCTTCAGCGTGTAGCCGCGGCCGCGAACGGTCTGCAGGAAACGCGGCTCGCGCGTGTCCGGCTCGATCTTCCGCCGGAGCCGCGTCACCTGGACGTCGATCGCGCGCTCGCTCGTCTCGTCCATGTCGAGCACGCGTGCGAGTTCGTCCCGCGACAGCGTTTCGCCGGGCCGACGGGCGAGCACCGTCAGCAGCGACGCCTCGCCGCCGGTGAGATGGATGACGGCGCCATCCGTCGCCGTCAGCAGCGAACGCACCGGATCGAACTCGAGGCCGCCGAGCCGCACCGGCCGGTCATTGTCGGCCGGCAAGGGCGGCGCGATGCGGCGGAGCAGCGCGCGCAGCCGCAGCAGCAGCACGCGCGGATCAAACGGCTTGCCGAGGTAGTCGTCGGCGCCCGCTTCGAAGCCTTCGATCTGGTCCTCGGGGCCGCCGCGCGCGGTCAGCAGCAGGATCGGGAAGGTCGATTGCGCCGCCCGAAGCGACCGGGTCAGCGCGATCCCGTCCTCGCCCGGCATGGTGACGTCGAGCACCACCGCGTCGGGCTGCACGACGCCGAGCTTGGCCCGGGCATCTTCCGCGTCGGCGGCGGTGCTGACCCGGAAACCCTGTTCGGCGAGATACCGGCGAAGCAGCGTCCGGAGCCGCAGGTCGTCGTCGACCACGAGGACGTGCGCGCCGTCGGCCGCGGCCGCGTCGGTCACGACGGGGGCCGCCCCGCGGCGCCGTATCCGCCGTCCGGGATGAACGCGCCACCCTGCTGGAATCCGCGGAGCACGCGCCGGAACCCGTCCACCGCCGCGACGCCAGCCTCGCTGAAGGCGCCGACCATGACCTCGCGCTGGCGCTCGAACAGCTGACGCTCGAGCGCGCGCCCCCGCTCGGTGAGCGACAAGCGGCGCTGCCGTCGGTCGGTCTCGCCAGTTTCGCCGATCACGTAACCGTCGCGGAGCAGCGTCGCGAGCACGCGCGCGAGCGACTGCTTGGTCACGCGGAGCAGCGACAACAGCTCCGTGACGTTGATGCCGGGTCGGGCGCCGATGAAGTGGATCGCCCGATGGTGCGCGCGCCCGAGACCGAGCGAGCCCAGCACCGGGTCGCAGACGCTTGTGAAGTCGCGCCAGGCGAAGAAGAACAATTCCTGGGTCTGCCGGAGCTGCTCTTCCCGCAGGAACAGCAAACCATGCCCCGCGACGCTCGCGTCGGGCCCTCGTGCCTCAGCCGTCGGACGGCTCGCGACCCTGGATGCCATGGACCGAAGATATGTCAGCTTCGTTGACTGACCAAGGTCCGCCTCATATGTGCTGGCCCGAACCGCAGCAGCAGGACATCGAGATGGCGGCGCTCATCCCTTTCGACGACCGTGACGGCCAGATCTGGTGGGACGGAAAGCTGATCCCGTGGCGCGACGCGAAACTCCATGTGCTCAGCCACGGCCTCCATTACGCGAGCGCGGTGTTCGAGGGCGAGCGGGCCTACAGCGGCCACATCTTCAAGCTCCGCGAGCACAGCGAGCGGCTGGTGAACTCCGGCCGCATCCTCGGTTTCGACATTCCCTGGACGCTCGACGAGATCGACGAAGCCTGCGACGCGGTGCTGCGCGCCAACGGCCTCACCGATGCCTATGTCCGCCCGCTCGCCTGGCGCGGCGCGGAACAGCTTTCGGTGTCGGCGCAGGCGACCCGGATCCATCTGATGATCGCCGCCTGGTCCTGGCCGAACCTGTTCGGCGCCGACCGCATGAAGGGCATCTCGCTCGGAATGGCGCCCTGGAAACGGCCGCATCCGGAAACCGCGCCCGTCGCGTCCAAGGCCGCCGGCCTCTACATGATCGGCACGCTGTCGAAGCACGCGGTCGAGCAGGATGGTTTCGACGACGCGCTCATGCTCGACTGGCGCGGCCGGGTCAGCGAAGCCACCGGCGCCAACATCTTCTTTGCCTTCGATGGCGCGCTGCATACGCCGACCCCCGACTGCTTCCTCGACGGCATCACCCGACGCACCGTGATCGCGCTCGCCCGCAAGCGCGGGATCGCAGTTGTCGAGCGGACGATCGAGCTCGACGAACTCGCCCGGGCGACCGAGGTGTTCGTGACCGGCACCGCGGCCGAGGTGACCCCGGTCCGCCGCATCCAGGACCACAGCTACCCGACCGGCCCGATCACCAGCGCGCTCCACGCCGACTACGAGGCGCTGGTGAACCTGTCGCCGGCCGATGCCGAGGCGCGGCTCGCCGCCTAGGACTTCGGGCGAGCTTCTCGCGGGTTCCGAGGACGCGTCCAACAGTCTCGAGGCTCGAGCTCCGCTGGGCGCGGCGCGCCCAGACCCACTCTCTCAATAGGGCCGCTGCGGCTAGGCGGGGTCCGGGGCGCCAGCTCGCCAGGCCCGACGTCCCTCGGTGAGCTGCCAGGTCGCGAGCGCCGGCACGCCGAGCGCGAAGTCGCGGCCCCGACGGATCAGCGACAGGGCGAGCGACGTGCCGGGCGCGAGGCCGAACAGCGAGCCGAGCACGACGTAACCCGCCTCCTGCACGCCGAGCGCGTTCGGGATCGCGAACGCGAAGGACCGCAGCCCGTAAAGCAGGCTGTCGATCACCAGCGCGTCGCGGAAGCCGATCGCGTGGCCCATCAGACGAAGCGCCACGAAGGCCTCGATGCCGTTGCCGAGCCAGTCTAGCCCGTGAAGCGCCACGCTCGCCGCGACCCGCCACGGCCGCCGGTGGATCGCCGCCAGCGCCGCCATCACCGACGCGGTCCCGCTCCGCACTCCCGGCCAGCCGCCGAGCAACCGGCCGAGTCCGCGCTCGACCACGCGGCCGCCGCGCGCCTGGATCAGCAGGAACGCCGTCGATCCAGTCGCGAGCAGGACCAGCCCGACCGTCACCGGTCGGAGCAGCGGCACGTCCGGCCGGAGCCGCCACAGGGTGAACGTCCCGAAGGCGAGGTAGAACAGCTGCGCCACCAGCTCCACCGTCACGTCGACGACGGTGGACGCGGTCGCGAACGCCCACGGCAC
>CAXUBA010000063.1:10899-13775 GCA_964249205.1 uncultured Acetobacteraceae bacterium
CCGAGCGCGCGCGCGCCGAGCACGACCCCGCCCACCTGGCTGAGCGGCAGGCATTCCGACGCGCTGTCGCGGACGAGCCGGGCCCAGCTGAAGCCGAGGATCCCGGCCCCGCTGCCGCCCGCCGTCCGCCCGCGCGGGCCGAGCACCATCCAGCTCGCCCCCATCAGCACGACGAGACAGAGCCGGTAGGCGAGCAGCACGAGAAAACCCCAGCCGATCGAGCGGATCCCAGTCCACACGGCTTCCGGACCGACATGGCGGACGATCAGTCCGAGGGCGAGAAGGCCGGCGGCGAGCCCGAGCGCGGCGGCGGCGCGCGCCTTCAAGCGGCGGTCATGTCCGATGGCTTGCCGGGCCACCGAGCCGTCGCCGCAGCCGGCCGAGCCGCGCGACACCGGCGAGGCGCCGATCGAGGAACGACGCGACCCCGTCCCGATCGTCGTCGGGAACGGACGCGTCATGGACGTCCTTGCCGCCGCGCCCGAGCGCGTAGATCAGCGTCGCCGACCAGACTGCGCCGACCGTCAGGCGCCGCGTATGGCGGGAAAGCCCGGTCGACGTGTCTCCCGCCGCGCGCCAGATCGCGTCCGCGGTCCGGGAGAGGACGCGCGCGGCCCGTACTGTTTCGCCGGGTCTCGCGAGCACCGCGAGCGCCCGGCGACTCGCGTCGCGACCGACCGATCCCGCCGGAAGCCGACGCAGGATAGCCTCCCGAACCCGATCCGGCACCCGCGCGCGGGTCGCGGTGCCGGCTGCCGCCGCGTCGGCGAGCAGCGCGCGATCGCAGAGATCGCACCAGGCCTCCACCATGTCCGGCGCGCCGCCCGGGAACAGGAGGTCGGCGTCCTCGCCGGCGGTCCGACGCAACGCCGCGACCGACCAGAGGTCGCGATCGGCCGCAGACGTGCCGAGCAGGAGCGTCAGCGCGGCGTCCCGTTCCGGCGTCCCGACCGCTGTCACGCGCGTGCCCGCCCCGCGGCGCGGGACAGTTCGTCGGTGAAGCCGAAACGCGACAGATCGGTCATCCGCATCGGATACAGGATCCCGTCGAGATGGTCGTACTCGTGCTGGAGCACGACCGCGAGGAAGCCGTCCGCGTCGCCCCCGACGGTGCCGCCGTTCTCGTCAACCCCTTCGAAGCGGACGCGGCGATGACGCGGCACCGCACCGGCGAGGCCCGGGATCGACAGACAACCCTCCTGGTAGACCGCGATCTCGTCGTCGAGCGGCGTCAGCACGGGATTGATCAGGCAGCCGACCGGACGCGCCTGGTCCGCCCCGTCTTCCGCCCGGTGTTCGGGCACGGAAAACACGAAAAGACGAAGCGGCACGTGCACCTGGGGCGCCGCAAGCCCGACGCCGCCCGCATCCTCCATAGTCTGGATCATGTCGGCGACGAGCTGCCGGATCGAGGGCGCGGTCGGATCCGCGACGGGATCGGCGCGTCGGAGCAGGATCTCGTGGCCCATCCGGGCGATCTTCAGGAGCGCCATCTCCGGCGGAGCATGTCGCAGCGTCCCGAGCGGAACAAGGCCCGTCGCCCGTCCGGGGAAACTCCTTTGCCGCCGCCGCGTCGACCGTGATATACACCGGCCTCCGCCGAGTCCGGCTTCCTTACTGAGGTAGCGGGATCGGGTCGTTCCGTTGATCCCAATTCGAGAGGAGAGAGCCGCCCCGTGCAGGTGCTCGTTCGTGACAACAACGTCGACCAGGCGCTCAAGGCGCTCAAGAAGAAGATGCAGCGCGAAGGTGTGTTTCGCGAGATGAAGCTGCGTCGCCACTACGAGAAGCCGTCCGAGCGGCGCGCCCGCGAGGCCGCCGAGGCGGTCCGTCGCGCGCGCAAGGTCGAGCGGAAGCGTCTCGAACGCGAAGGCTTCTGATCCCGACGCGGACCCCGAGCCGCATCAGACCGGCCGCGGGTCCTCGGATCGTTCTTCCGCCCAGTCCGCTTCCGCGTTCTCCCCACCGCCGAGCGTTGCGAGGTCGGCGGCGAGAAGCTCCGCGAACATGTCGGCGCTTTCACGCGCCGCGAGCAGGAAGGCGGGGCGGGCCTCGCCTCGTCTCGCCCGCATGCGCTCGAACTGCTTCCCGTCGTAGAGCCGAAACAGCGCCGCCACTCGGTGGGCGCGGTGGGCCCGGTGGCCAAGCGCCCGGAGTGCCGCCCGGCCGAGCGCCAAGCTCCCCTCGTAGGTTTCCCGCTCCACATGCGACGCGCCCTGCTCCAGCAGCGCGTAGGCGTGCTGCCGGTCCCAGGCGCGCGCGATCACCGCGAGGTTCGGGAAGTTCGAGCGCGCAAGCGTCACGAGTTCGATCGCGCGCTCCCGGTCGTCGATCGCCACCACCAGAAGCCGCGCCGTCCGCGCCCCCGCTGCCTCCAGCAGGTCGAGCCGGGTCGCATCGCCGTACTCCACGCGTCCGCCGAGCACGCGGATTGTCTCGATCGTGCTCATGCTGATGTCGAGCACGGTGCAGCGGAAGCCGGCGCTCCGCAGCAGCCGCCCGACGATCTGGCCGACCCGCCCGTAGCCCGCGACGATCGCGTCCGCCCCGTCCTCGAAGGCCGGGAGCGCTTCGGCCGCGGCGCCGCCATTCGGCGCCGCGCGCGCGGCGCGCCACCGCGCGAGACGGAACAAGGCCGGGCTCGCAAGCATCGACAACGCGACCGTCGCGTCGAGCAGCGCGCCAGTCTGCCGGTCGATCACGGTGGCGCCGATGGCCGCCGACACGAGAACGAAGGCGAACTCCCCGCCTTCGGCGAGTGCCACCGCGATCAGCAGCGAGTCGCGCCACGGTAGCCGCGCCAGCCGTCCGATTAGAAGCATCCCCGCCGTCTTGATCCCGAGCAGGGCGGCGACCGCGCCGAGCAAAAGGAACGG
>CAXUBA010000064.1:0-13495 GCA_964249205.1 uncultured Acetobacteraceae bacterium
CCGCGGCACTCGCCGAACAGCTGCCCGGTCTCGCGACGGTGCCCTGGTCGGCGCGCGAGGACGCGCTCGCCGACCATGCGCTGCTGGTCAACACGACGTCGGTCGGAATGGGCGGCGGCAACGCGACGGACACCGAGGACGGCGCGCCGGGTTCGCCGATCGGGCTCGACCGGGCACCGAGCGGGCTCGTCGTGCACGACATCGTCTACGTTCCGCTCGAAACGCGCCTTCTCGCGGAAGCCCGTGCGCGGGGGCTTCGCGCCGTCGACGGTCTGGGCATGCTGCTGTTTCAGGCCTGCCCCGGCTTCGCGGCCTGGTTCGGCGTCGAGCCCGCGGTGGACCGCGCGCTGCGCGATCGGATCGCCGCCGACATTCCCGGGAGTTGAAGCGGTCCGGGTGATCCGCCGCCGGCGGAGAAGATCCGGGCCGCCGGTCGTGATCGGGCTGACCGGCGGGATCGGCATGGGAAAGTCGACCGCGGCCGCCGTGTTCCGGCGCGAAGGGGTTCCGGTCTTCGACGCCGATCGGGAGGTGCATCGCCTCGGGAGACCCGGCGGCGCCGCCGTCGAGCGGGTCCGTCGGATCGTGCCCGAGGCGATTGTGGAGGGCGCGATCGACCGCGGACGGCTGCGGGCGGCGATCGCGGACCGACCGGCGCTCCTCACGCTGATCGAGGAGGCGATCCACCCGCTCGTGCGCATGGCGCGCGATCGCGCGCTGAGGCGGGCCCGTCGCGCCCGCAGACCTTTCATCGTCCTCGACGTGCCGCTTCTGTTCGAAACCGGCGGCGACCGGGCGTGCGACCTGACCGTCGTTGTTTCGGCGCCCGCCGTCCTGCAGCGCGCGCGGGTGCGGCGTAGGCGCGGGATGTCGAACGTGGACGCCGATCGGCTGATCGCGCGTCAGATGCCGGATCGCGACAAGCGTCGACGGGCCGACCTCGTGGTGCCGACGGGTCTCTCCCGCGCCGAAAGCGCGCGGCGGATCCGTCTGCTGCTCCAGCGCCTCCGTCGCTCCCGGCTTTTCATCAAAGGGTCATAACAAAAACGATCCCGCCCGGGGCATTACCGCTCCGCAATGCGCGGATCATTCGGAACCACGCGCGAACCCTGGTCGGTGGAAGTCAGAAGATGTCCTTGAAGAGGCTTTGGCGGGCGGGCTGCGCGACAGCCGCGCTCACGTCGATGATCGCCCAACCGGCACTGGCGACATCGAAGCTCGGTCAGGCGATCGCGGCCGATCCCGCGCTGGTCGCGAACGCGCCGGTCGATTTCGCCGACCTGAGCACGTCGCAGATCGTGCAGGCGGTGGAGAACAACCCCGCCCTTCTCGCCGCCGTCACGGCCTTCGTGAACTCGCCCGCGGCGCCGCCGAACGCGGTCAAGCTGTTCGACGCCTACGCGAACGATCCGTCGGTCGGTCCGCAGGTCGTGCACATGATCAAGCAGGCGCTCCTTCGCCGCCACATCAAGCACGTCTTCGTCATCTTCCAGGAGAACCGCTCGTTCGACCACTATTTCGGGACGTTCCCGGGCGTGGCGGGGCCGTTCAGCCAGCCGTCCGGTCAGGTGCTCGGCTTCAAGCAGCCGATCGTGAACACCGACGGCACGGTCGGAACCGTGTCGCCGTTCGTGATCCCGCAGGCGGTGACTGCGGTGAACGGCGCGACCGTTCCGCTCTACCCGGCCGACACCGCCAGCACCGATCACTCGGAAACGGGCATCGACAATTCGATGGACGTGAACGGCACGACGCTGCTTGCCGCGAACGACCGCTACGCGCTCGACGAGGAAGGGCTCACCACCAATGCGTCCGGAGAGATCGTGTCGACCGCGACCGGTCTGGCGCCGACCGCGCCGCCGACGCTGGCTCAGAAGCAGATGGGGGAGCTCGCGATGAGCCATCTCGACTGCAACACGATCCCGTTCCTGTGGCAGTACGCCAGCCGGTTCGCGATGTTCGACGATTTCCACCAGACGGTGATCGGCCCGTCGACGCCGAACGCGATCGCGATGATCGCCGGCCAGTCGGGCCTGACCCAATGGGCGCTGCATCCGAACGAGAGCACGGCGTCCACCGGCGACACGTCCTACGGCATTCCGCTGGCGTCCGCCGGCGTCCCCGTCGTGAGCGACGCGGCTCCGTTCGCAGGCTCGAACTTCGATCCGGCGCCGGTGAAGCCGCCGCAGAACGTGAACGACGAGAGTCCGGCGAAGCCGGCCATCACCCAGACCTACGCCTCCCTTCCGCTGTCCTTCATGGGCGGCAAGATCAAGGCGGTCCTCGCGGCCGACCAGAACCCGAGCCTCGATCAGGCCGACATCCAGGACGACATCCGCACGATCGCGGGCGAGAACCTGCCGCCGACCAACTGGGGCTGGTACCAGCTCGGCTACGACCTCGAGCCGGGCGATCCGAACAACGACAAGTCGACCAACCCGCACTACGACTACATCACGCACCACAACGGCCCGCAGTATTTTGGCTATCTCGGCGACAACACCAAGGTGCAGCAGAAGCACCTGTTCGGGCAGGGCAAGTTCTACACCGACCTCGCGAACGGCACGCTGCCGAACAAGGGCGTGTTCTATATCCGCGGCGGCTACGGCAACCTCGATGGTCTGAAGCCGGTCGATCCGAATCCGGCGCTCGCGGGCGTTTTTCCGGGCAACGACGACCATCCCGGCTACTCGGACGCGCAGATCTCGGAAGCGTCCGTCGCCGACACGGTCAACGCGATCGCGAACTCGCCCTACTGGAAGGACAGCGCGATCGTCATCACCTACGATGAGACCGACGGACTCTACGACGATCATCAGGTCGACATCCGCGCCAAGGGTCCGACCGGAAACTACGTCGAGGCCGGCCCGCGCATCCCGGCGATCGTGATCTCGCCCTACGGGCGCGCGCAAACGATTGTGCATCAGTATTCCGAGCACAGCTCCGTCATCAAGTTCATCGACGAGCTGTTCGGACTGCTGCCGCTCGCCGACCTGCCGGACGAAGTGGCGGGCCGGGTCCTCGGTCAGCAGGAGACCGGTCAGTCGACGCTCACCCCGGCCGACGACGTCATTCCCGGGATCGGCGATCTCTTCCCGGCCTTCAGCGACGCGCGCCTGCTCGGGCTGGCCTCGCCTCTGGCGGCCTCGACCGCGACGATCGCATCCACGATCGTGCACACTCTCCCGCACTACAATGGACAGGGCTGCCAGGCGCTCGGCATCACACCGGTCGACTACCCGAACGGCCTCGGCGCCGCGCCGATCGATCCGCCGCCGGTCGACTTCAACCCGCGTCCGAGCAGCAATCCGGGCATTCCGACCAGCGGTACCTGGACGCCCTGACCGGTCGCTCTGCCACCTGATGGTCGCGACGGGGGATCGGCTTCGGCCGGTCCCCTTTTCGCGTCCGCCCCTTCCGCAACGGAAAGTTCCGCTTCGTGAGTTTCATCGCCCAGCGTGCGCCGTCGGTCGTCAGCGCCGCCCTTCTCGTGTTCTTTTCCGCTCGGAGCGTCGCCCATGCCGATGCGCTCGACGACATCCGCGCGCACGGCACACTCCGGTGCGCGGTCAGCACCGACCAGGATGATTACTCGCTGTTCGACGCTCATGGCGACGTGTCCGCCTTCGGTGCCGACCTTTGCCGCGCCGTGGCCGCCGCCATCTTCCCGTCCGGCGCGAAGACAACGATCGTCGGGACCGGCGACGAGATCACCGCCATCCGTGCCGTGCACGACCGCCAAGCCGACCTCGCGTTCGGCACCACGCCCGATCCCGCGCTCGCAGCGGAGTTGTCGCTCAGCTACGCGGCGCCCTTCCTGATCGATGGCCAGGGCTTCCTCGTGAACAGCGGCGAGAACATTGCCGGCCTCGACGCGCTGGCCGGCAAACGGATCTGCTTCGTCGAAGGGTCGCCAGAGGGCGCGACGCTGAAGACCGCCATGGCCGATCGCCGCATCCCGTTCACGGCGTTCCCGTTCTCGGAGCGCGGCGAGATGATGGGCGCGCTCGCGACCGGACATTGCAACGCGGTCACCGGCGACGCGACGGAACTCGCGGCGGAGCGGCTTTCGCTTCCGGCGCTCGCGCGGAACGGCGTGCTGCTCGGGGCGCGGATCACCACCGACCCCTGGTCGCCGGTGCTGCGGAACGACGAGCCGCGCTTGCTCGCGATCGTCGATGCGGTGGAAGACGGGCTCGTTTCGGCCGCGACGCTCGGCATCGATCGGCACGAGGCCCTGTCGCATGACGAGCCTCCGCCGGAGTCGCCGGAGGGGCGCCTGCTCGGCGACAGCGGGTGGCAGGCGAAGGGGCTCGATCTCGACGAGCGATTCCTTCGCCGCGCGATCGCGACCGTCGGCAACCAGGCGGAGCTGTTCCGCCGGGATCTCGGCGACGGCTCGCCGCTGAAGCTGCCGATCGGGGCGAACGCACCGCTCGAACGTGGCGGTGCGCTGCTGTCGATCCCGGTCTCAAGCCCGCGCTGAGGTTCGCAAGACCCTTCGATCTCTGCCATGCTGACGTCGTGGCGAGCGGACAGGACGGGGAACGGGACACGCTGACGGTCTCGATCGGCGAGGCCGTCCTCGGCGATGCGGCCGCAATCGGGGTCGTGCATGTCGAGAGCTGGCGCGCGGCCTACGCCGGCATCATCGACGACGCGGCGCTGCTTGGGCTTCGGCCGACGCGGCTCGCCGCGTTCTACGCGCGCCGGATCGGCAGGGGCGGCGTCATGGTCGCGCGGCAGAACGGGCGCGTGGTCGGGTTCGCCAGCGCCGCGGTCAACCCGACCCGTTTCGGCGCCGGCGAGATCGAGACGCTCTACGTCGCGCCCGACTGGCAGGGACGCGGGATCGGGCGCGGCCTGATCCGTGCCGCGGGCGCCCACCTCGTGCGCGCGCGATGCGACAGCGTCTTCCTTTGGGTGCTCGGCGCCAATCCGAACCGATTCTTCTACGAGCGAATGCGTGGACGCCTCGCGGCGCACGGTGCGACGAGGGTGGGCGGCTTCGACGTGCCGCAGGTCGCCTACCGCTGGGATCCGATCGACCGCCTGCTCGACGACGTGTCCTGATGTCGCGGTTCCGAGACGTGTCCCGTTAATGGAACGAAACGACTTATTGTGCTCGGTGCGTCCGTCGGTGAAAGTGGGTATCGGAGAACCGCGTCGGGATGGCTGAAATATCGTTTCGTCTGCTTCCCGCCGGATCACGTGCGGTTCTTTTCGATACGGAAACGACCGGTCTTGATCCGTTGATGGGTGATCGCGTGATCGAGATCGCCGCGATCGAACTTCGGTCCGATCTGCCCACCGGACAACGATTCCATAAACTGATCGATCCCGAACGCGACGTGCCCGAGGAGGCCACCCGCGTCCATGGGTTCATCCGCGCCGATCTCGCAGGCAAGCCGCGCTTTGCCGCCGTGTGCGACGAGTTTCTCGACTTCATCGGCGACGACCCGTTGATCGCGCACAACGCGCCGTTCGATTTCGGTTTCGTTTCGGCCGAACTTGCGCGCCTCGACCTGGCCCCGCTCGACCCCGGCCGCATGATCGACACGCTCGCGGTGGCCAAGGCGCGCTTCCCGGGCCTGCCGAACAGTCTCGACGCGCTCTGCCGCCGGTTCGACATCGATCTGTCGGAGCGGACGACGCACAACGCCCTGCTCGACTGCCGCCTGCTCGCCGCCGTCTACCTGGAGCTGACGGGCGGCAGGCAGCGCGGGCTCGATCTTGCGGTTGGCACGCGGGCGGTGCGTCACGGGCCGAGGACGGATGGGGAGGCGGCACGGCGGCCTGTTCTGATCGTTCCGACCGAGCACGAGCTCGCGCTCCACATGGCTTTCGTCGCGAGGCTGAAGGCTCCGCTGTGGCTCGAGTGAGCCCGCCCGCCGCGACGGGACCGGCGGATGCGACCCCCGTGCGGAGCGTCCGCGCGCTCCGGTCGCTCGGCCTGTCGTTCCTCGTCGCGACGCTCCTGGTCGGGACCGCCGCTTGGACAATTTCCCGGACGGCGGATCGGGCGCGATCGCTGACGCGAGAGCTCAACGACGCCTCGATCGAAGCGGCGGATCTCAGGATCGATCTCGAGCGGCTGCTGCTGATCGCTCGTTCCCGCCGGATGAGCGGCAATCCCGCCGAGCGCGCCGACGCGCTCGCGTCGTTCGATGCGGTCGCTTCGCACGCGCGCGCCATCGCGGCCCGCCTCGATCCGCGTCCGCTCCGCGCACAACCCGCCCTCGCACGCGACGTCCGAGAAATACGCGCGCTCCTCGGCCCCGCGGTGTCGAACCTGCGCGACGACCTGCGATCCGGCCGGTGGCACGAACCGAGTGCCGTGCCCGACGGCGACGGGACCCTCGCGGCCCCGCTCGCGGCGGCCTCCGGCCTTGAGGAGCTGGGCCGCGCTGAGCGGGTCCACGCGCGCGAAACCGTCACGAGGCTTACCCGCGACCTTCTCGTGTTTCTGATCGGCGCGATCCTCGCCTCGCTCCTGACCCTGACGGCTCTGGCGGCCCGCCTGAACCGCGACCGCACGCGATTGCTCGAGGCGCGACGGCAAGAGGCGATTGAGACTGCGCGACTGGCCGGCGTCGTGTCCAGCATGCGGGACGGGGTCGCGGTCTTTGACGGCAACGGGTTTCTCGCGTTCCGGAACGATCGCCTGCCGCGGGAGGCGAACCTCGATCCACGGGACTGCGCGCCCGGCACGCCGTTCGACCGCTTCGTCGCGGCGCTCGCGATCGCCGGACCCGATGTCCTGTCGGATCCGGTGCCGTCGGAAGAGGCGCCGGTCTCGGCATCCGTCCGGTCGCGGTCGCGGGTGCTCGAGATCTACCGCTGCGCGATGCCGCTCGGCGGGCAGCTCGTCGCGATCGCCGATGTCACGGGCCGCGTCCAGACCGAGGCGCTCGCCCGACAGGCACAGAAGATGGACGTTCTTGGACGGCTCACAGGCGGGATCGCGCACGACTTCAACAACCTGCTGCAGTCGCTTTCGGCGAGCGTCGAGATCGCGCGCGAGCCGGGCGAACCGGTGGCGCCGCGCACGGCCGCCCGTCTGCAGGCGATCGCCGACGGCATCGATCGGGGGATCCGGCTGACGCGGCACCTGCTCGGCTTCGCACGCCGGGGGGAACTCCGGCATGCCCCGGTCGACCTGCCGGCACTGCTCGGCGACATGACGAACTTGCTGCAGCGGACGCTCGGCGACCACATCGCCGTCGGCTGCGCGGTGCCGGAGGACCTTTGGCCGATTTTGGCCGATCGCAGCCAGCTCGAGAACGCGCTTCTGAACATCGCGCTGAACGCGCGCGACGCCATGGAGAACGGCGGCACCCTGTCGATCACTGCCGCGAACAGCATCGAGCAGGGATGCGCCTTCGTCCGGATCTCGCTCCGCGACACCGGGATCGGCATGGCCGAAGACGAGATCGAGCGGTCGGTGGAGCCGTTCTACACGACCAAGTCCGAAACCCAGGGAACGGGTCTCGGCCTGTCGCTCGTGGACGGGTTCGCGCGACAGTCGGGCGGCCGGCTGGAGATTGCGAGCCGGAAGGGCGAGGGCACGACGGTCGCGATCCTGCTCCCGCGAGCTGACCGGCCGCTCGTCTCGACGCCCCGGACCGCGGAGCCGGTCCGGCCCGGAAGCGGCGAACTCGTCCTCCTGGTCGAGGACGACCCGGCGGTGCTCGAAGCCGCGCGATCGGCGCTCGAATTTCTCGGCTACCAAGTCCGCACCGCGGTCGATGCCGACAACGCGTGGGCGGTGCTTGCCAGGGGTCTCCGACCGGCGATGATCTTCAGCGACCTCATGATGCCCGGAGTGATGGATGCGGCGGAGCTGGTCAGGCGCGCCCGCCTGCTCCAGCCGGGCCTCCCGGTGCTGCTGAACACCGGCAACCTCGAAGCGCCGGTGCTCCGCGAGATCGTGCTCGACGATCGCACCATCCTGATGCCGAAGCCCTGGCGTCTCGCGACCCTGTCGCGGCGGATCCGCGACTTGCTCGACACCGCCGCGGCCGCGTCCGGGAACGATCGCGTCCCGGTCTGAACGTTCGGCAGGGGCGTCCGGTCTCGTCCTACGGCATGGGCGAGAGTTCGAAGCCCTCGAAACTGAACGCCGGCGCGACGACGCAGGACACCAGCGTCCAGCGGCCGAGCGTCCACGCCGACTGCCAGACGTGCGCCGGGACGGCGCCCTGCAGCACCTCGCCCGCCCGCGTGTCGGGACCGAGACGAAGCGGGACGGCGGCTTCGCCGAACCGGAGCGCGAGCGGGGCTCCGGCGTGCCAGAGCCAGAACTCGGCCGCGTCGACGCGGTGGCGCGCACTTTCCTCGCCATCGGCCAGCAGGAACAGGATGCTCGTCGCGACGCCGCGTGCGGCGGGATCGGCCGGCGTGTCGCGCCAGGTTTCGCGAAAGGACCCGCCTTCCGGGTGCGGCGAAAGACGGAGAGCCGTCCGGATTGCGGCCGGGTCGGTCGCCGGGTCGCGAAGATCGATCACCACATCCTCCTTCGGCGACGGCGGTCGCCCGGCTTGTCTGAGGCCCGGGAGATCGTTAAGGAGCACGCGCGCTCGGCCTCGAGCACGAGCAGCATGCACGCAGGAACGGGATCGGCCGGACCGGAATGACGCGCGGCTCCGACCGGTCGGCGCGCGAACCTCCCGGCCGCGCTGCGCGCGCCCGGCGCTCCGGACGCCGTGTGACCAGGCACGCGGCACACCGACATCGTCGCCGCCCTTCCTCGACGTCGTGCCGGTCCGCTTCTCGATCCCGGAGCCGGAAGGCGACGACCACGTGCCGCTGACCGTGAGCCCGGTCTGACGCGACCGATCGCGGCCGCTGATCAGCCATCGGCGAGGCGCCGGAAGCCTGCTTCGTCCACGGTCTCGACACCGAGCTCGGCGGCCCGCTTCGCCTTGGAACCGGCCTCGGCTCCGAGCACGACGAGATCGGTCTTCCCTGACACGCTGTCGGTGACGCGCGCGCCCTCGCGTTCCGCCATTGCCTTCGCCTCGGGCCGCGTCAGCGTGGGCAGGCTGCCGGTGAACACGATCAGCTTGCCGGCGAGCCGGCCGCCGCTGCCCCCGGGCGTTTCCGACACGACCTCGCGCAACTCCGCCAGCAGCGCCTCGACGGCGCGCACGTTCCGCCCGTCGGCGAAAAACGCGACGAGCTCGGTCGCGGTCGTTTCGCCGATACGGCCGATCGATCCGAGGGCGAGCCGGCTGTCCGATCCGATCACCGCCGCCTCGCGCATCGCGTCGATCCAACTGCGCGGATCGCCGTAGTGCCGGGCCAGCAGCTTCGCGTTGGTTTCGCCGATCCGCCGGATCCCAAGCGCGTAGATGAAGCGGCCGAACGGGATCCGTCGGCGCTCCTCGATGGCGGCGACCAGGTTGCGCGCCGACGCGTCGCCCCAGCCGTCGCGTGACGCGATCGCCGCCTCGTGCGCCGGAAGCCGGAAGATGTCGGCCGGCTCGCCGATCAGCCCGTCCGCGTGGAACGCGACGATCGTCTTCTCGCCGAGCCCCTCTATGTCGAAGGCCGGCCGGGACACGACGTGAACCAGCCGCTCGATCGCCTGCGCCGCGCAATGGAGACCGCCGGTGCAGCGACGCACGACCTCGCCTTCCGGCCGGATGGCGGCGCTGCCGCAGACGGGGCATCGATCGGGAAACACGAAGGGCACGGCGGTGTCGGGCCGTTTCTCGGCGAGCGACGAGACGATCTGGGGGATGACGTCGCCGGCGCGCTGCAGCACGACGGTGTCGCCGATCCGGACATCCTTGCGGAGGATCTCGTCCTCGTTGTGCAGCGTCGCCCGGGTGACCAGAACGCCGCCGACGTTGACGGGCGCGAGCTGCGCGACCGGGGTCAGCGAGCCGGTGCGCCCGACCTGGATCAGGATGTCGTCGAGCGTCGTGACGGCGCGTTCGGCGGGGAACTTCCAGGCCGCCGCCCAGCGCGGGGCACGGCCGACGAACCCGAGTCGCGTCTGCAGGGCAAGGTCGTCGACCTTGTAGACCACGCCATCGATGTCGTACGGCAGCGCGGCGCGCGCGTCGGCCATCTCCGCCTGGAACTGCTCCGCCTCCTCGGCGGAGCCGAGCACGCGCGACCGATCGTTCACGTCGAAGCCCCACTCGCGGAGGCGGGCGAGAAACCCGGAATGGGTGTCGGCGACCGGTTCGCTCGAACGGCCCTGTGCGTAGGCGAAGAAGCGGAGCGGCCGCGCGCCGGTGATCGCGGGATCGAGCTGCCGGAGCGAGCCGGCGGCGGCGTTCCGCGGGTTCGCGAACACCTTGCTGCCGGCTTCCGCCTGCGACGCGTTCAGCGCCAGGAAGTCGGTCTTGCCGAGATGGATCTCGCCGCGGATCTCGATCAGCGCGGGCGCGCCGCGGCCGAGGCGATGCGGGATCGGACCCGTGCGGAGGGCGCGAACGTTCGCCGTCACGTCTTCGCCGGTGACGCCGTCGCCGCGCGTCGCGGCCCGCGCGAGCGTACCGTCCTCGTAGGTGAGCGAGAGCGACACGCCGTCGATCTTCGGTTCGCCGGACAGCCGGATTGGATCGGCTGCGTCGAGACCGAGAAAGCGCCGGCAGCGGCTGACGAAGGTCGCGAAGTCGTCCGCGCCGAACAGGTTGTCGAGCGACAGCATGGGCACGAGGTGCGTCACCTTGCCGAACGCCGCGGCCGGAGCGCTGCCGACCCGGGCGGACGGGCCGTCGGCGCGGATCAGCGACGGGAAACGGGCCTCGATCACAGCGTTCCGGCGCCGGAGGGCGTCGTATTCGCCGTCGGTGATCTCCGGCGCGTCGTTGCCGTGATACAGGCGGTCGTGATGGGCGATAGCGGCGGCGAGACGCTCGAGCTCGTCCCGCGCTTCGTCTTCGGTCAGGACGTCGGGCGCCGCGCCTCCCGGGGAATCCGCCGCCGCCTCGTCCGGCGGCGTGACGCGGGCGGCCTTCTTCGTCGACGCGCTCCGCGTCGCCTTCTTCGCCGGCGCGCCCCCGGTCGCCTCGTCCGTCCCCGTCATTTCGTGCGGATCTCCACCTGATCGAGCGCCAGAACTCCCGTCGTTACCAGTTGGATCCGGAGGTGACGCGCCTCGGTCGCCGATGGCAGCGCGACGTCCCAGGCCGGGAGGTCGCCGAGGCCGTTGCCGACCGGTGTCCCGCGTGCGCGTTCCGCGACGACGGTCCAGCCGCGACGGTCGGCCGACGCGAGTACGCGGAGACCGTCGGGGCAGTCGGGCTCGCCATCCGCCGGGCCGTGCACTCGGAGTCCCACGACCGGGCGGATGCGGCCGAGATCGACCGCCCACCACGGACGTTGCCCGTGACCGGTCCGCATCTGCGCGCGGCCCGTCAGCAGGTCGCCGAGCACCGCGTCTGGGGCGCCTTCGCCGGGAACGCTCCACTCGGTCGAACATGCGCCGCGACGGCGCGACGCGGCGGCATGCGCGATCGCGTTGATCAGCGCGGACGCCGCGCCACCGTCGCCGTCCGGGGGCTGGCGCCCTTCGAGGAGGCCACCGCGATGACCGAGGAGCTGCGCGGCGAGGCGCGCTTCGGCCGCGTCGCCGCTGTCGTCCGGGCGGAGAAGGAGGACCGGCGTGCCGGGGCGCGCGAAGGCGGCGAGCGCCGGCCCGAGGCCGCCCGGCGAGACGACGGCGGACACCACCGGGGCGCGGCGGACCGCGTCCACGATCGCCGCGAGCGGGATCCCCTCGGGATCGACGACCCTGACGCCCGCGCCGCGGAGCGCCTCGTCGAGCGCGTGTCCGAAACGATCGTCGATCGGGGTCGAGGCGGCGAGATGAAGCGGGCCGGCTGTTGTGTCCTCGCCGGGATCGGGCCCCGCGAGCGCGTCCGCGAGCCGCGCCAGCGTCCGGCGGTGGGCGTCGTGCGCGATGCCGCACGTGGGTTCGAAGGCAGGGGCCGGCGCGACCAGCGACCGGATCCGCACCCGCTCCCCGTAGGATACGCAATCTGCCCGCGCGATCCCGAGGCTCGCGAAGGCGGCGAGCACGTGCGCGTCGGCGAAGGCGCGGTCGAGGACGTCCTCGCCGCCGTGGAAAAGCAGTCGCGCCGCGCCGCCATGCGTGGTGACGCGGCTCCAGAAGCGCGGGAGCGTCCGCGCGAGCAGGGAAGCGAGCCCGGTCGGCGCGGGCCCGGCATGCACGTGCGGAACCGCCGCCGCCTGCGCTTCCGCGCCCTCGGCAGGATCGACCGACCAGTCGCCTCCTTCGGGAATGCCGTCGGCGTCGAAGTCGGTCGCGGGCACGACCGGACGGCCGTTGCGGTCGAAGATCCCACGCCGGTTGCCCGGAACGAACAGCGCGTCCTGGTGCGACGCGACGATCGGCTCGTCCGCCAAGATACGGAGGGAAGGTCCCTCCCGCCACGCGCTGCCCCTGAACCCCATCGCCACGCAATGTAGACGGTCGGACCGCTCCGGCCCATCCGGGCGATCGACGCCGGCCGCGGCGCCGCGTTCGCGGGACGTGGCGGACGCGCCACGGATCGCCGTCGTGATCGTCTCGTGCAGCAGGTGCAATGAACCCCGGACACGACGCCGCGCTATGGCAGCGATCGGGCTTGTTCCCGCAGGTCGAGGTGGTGTGCGACGTCCTTCTGCTTGACGACGACGACTTGGTGCTCGGCACGTTGGCCGAAGCGCTGCGGGACGAGGAACTGGAGGTTGTCGAGGCTCGGACGCCGGACGAGGCGATCGCCCGTCTTGGGCAGGATCCCGGGCCGAAGCTGCTGGTGACGGATCTGAACCTCGGTCGCGACCGCGACGGGCGCGATGTCGCGCGCGCCGCCCGCATCCGTCTGCCGTGCATCCCGATCATCTTCATCACGGGCCGACCGGACACGCTGACCGACTGGCGTTTCGACGAGCGTCAGACCGTGCTTCCGAAGCCGTTCCGGCCGTCGGAACTGCTCGCGATGATCCGGACCCTGCTGCCCGTGTCCGGCTGCGGCTGAGGGGTTCAGACCCCGAGCGCGCCCTGCACCCGGCCTTCCGCGGAACCGAGAAGGCTGCTGGCGGCGTGCCGGGCGGCTTCAGTGACCGTTTCGCCGGCCAGCATGCGGGCGATCTCTTCGCGGCGGCTGGCAGGGTCGAGCGTCGCGATCTCGGTCGTCGTGCGATCGCCGCTGACGCGCTTCGATACGGTGAGATGGTGGTCGGCGCGGGCGGCGACCTGCGGCGCGTGCGTGACGACGAGCACCTGCCGCCCGTTCGCGACTCGGGCGAGCCGCTCGCCGACCGCGCTCGCCGTTGCGCCGCCGATGCCACTGTCCACCTCGTCGAAGACCAGCGTACCGGCCGGGGCGCCGGCGGCGAGCACGACCTTGAGCGCCAGCATCAGCCGCGAAAGCTCGCCGCCCGAGGCGACGCGGCCGAGCGGTGCCGGCGCCTGGCCGGGATTGGCGCTGATCAGGAAGGTGACGCCGTCGGCGCCGCCCGAGCGCTGGAG
>CAXUBA010000065.1:0-13454 GCA_964249205.1 uncultured Acetobacteraceae bacterium
CGCGGCGACTGGAGCGGCCGATCCGCTCGCGCCGATCGGCGTCGGTCCGCGGCCGCCGGTGCTCGCGACCACGCTGGCCACGGAAACGCTATGGGGGCAGCGCATTACCGATCGATACCGATCGATGGAGGCGCTCGGACCGGAAACCCTTGGCTGGATCAGGAGCGAAGGCGCCTGGACGCGCCGCGTGCTCGACGCGATCGGTCCGCTGGCCGACCTGCAGAGGCGGGTCGCGGCCTTCACCGGGAGCTTCGGGCTGATCGAATCCTACTCGGTGTTCGGCGGCCGGACATTCTACGAGGAGCGCGCGCCCGGCTCGGACGCCTTCGATCTGATGGTCCGCGACGGGAGCGGCACGCGGACGCTGGTCGACATCGCGGCGCTCCGGACGAAAAGCGGCGGCAGGCCGCTCGCGATCAACTGGGTTCTGCCGTCCGACGACGGCGACAAGGTCGCGGTGGGCATCTCGCAGGGCGGCTCCGAAGCGGCGGCGCTGTCGGTCTACGACGCCGCGACGGGTGCGGTCCTCGCCGGGCCGATCGATCGCGCGCAGTTCGGCGCGACGTCGTGGAGCGACGACGGACGCACGGTCTACTTCATCCGCCTGAAGAAGCTCGGGCCGCACGATCCCGGAACCGAGACCTACCGCGATCCCGCGCTGGTGGCGCTGACGATCGGCGGTTCACCGCGGCCGCTCTACGGCGCGCTCGAACCGAACGGACCGCGCTTCGGCCCCGACGAGACGCCTGTCCTCTCGATCAATCCCGGCGCCTCGATCGCGATGCTGGAAGCGGTGAACGGCGTCCAGAACGAGCTCGAGCTCTGGGAAGGCAAGGTCGCCGACGCCGAACACGCGGATGGCCATTGGACGAAGCTGACCGACCGGTCGGACGGCGTCACCCAGTTCGACACCCGCGGCGACGAGGTCTTCCTGCTTTCGCACAAGGGGGCGCCGTCCGTCCAGGTCCTGGCCGCGCGTGCCGGGCTGCCGCTCGCCGAAGCGACCACGCTGGTGCCGGCGCGGACCGATCGCGTGATCCAGAGCGTGCATGCCGCCGCCGACGCGCTCTACGTGGTGGCCGCCCACGGCGCTTATTCCGAGCTGCTCCGCATCCCGGCCGGATCGACCGCGGTCGAAAGCGTCACGCTTCCGACCCGCGGCGACATCTCCGAGGCCTTCACCGATCCGACCGAACGCGGGATCTCGATCTCGCTGCAGAGCTGGGCGACGCCGCCGGTCGAGCTCCGATACGACCCCGCGACGAAGCGTTTCACCGATCTCCATCTCGGCACCAAGGGCGACATCGACCCGGCCGACTTTCCCGTGCGCGACATCGAGGCGACCGCCCGCGACGGCGCGAAGATCCCGCTGTCGCTGATCGAGCCGCGCGCGGTCCGACACCCGGCGATCCTGGCGCTCGAGGCCTACGGGTCCTACGGGATCTCGGAAACGGCCGAGTTCAGTCCTCGCCGCGCCATCGTGATGAAGCAGGGCATGAGCTACGGCGTCTGCCACGTGCGGGGCGGCGGCGAAAAGGGTGAAGCCTGGCGCCTCGGCGGCAAGGACGCGAACAAGCACAACACCTGGCAGGACCTGATCGCCTGCGCCGACGACCTCGTAAAACGCGGTGTCACGTCGAGCAGGCGGCTCTTCATCATCGGCGGCTCGGCAGGCGGCATCCCGATGGGCCGCGCGATGGAGGAACGCCCCGACCTGTTCGCGGGCGTGATCGACGTCGTTCCGGTCGCGAACCCGCTTCGCCAGGAGTTCTCGCCGAACGGGCCCGACAACATTCCCGAGTTCGGCTCGATCAAGACCGAGCAGGGGTTTCGCGACCTGCTCGCGGAGGACAGCGTCCAACATGTCCGGCGCGGCGTGCGCTATCCGGCGATCATGATCTCGACGGGTCTGAACGATCCGCGCGTGTCGCCCTGGGAACCAGCGAAATTCGCCGCCGCCTTGATGGCGTCCGGCACGCCGAACCCTGTGCTGCTGCGGGTGGATGCGGACGCCGGCCACGGGATTGGCTCGACGCGGACGCAGTCGGATCTGCTGACCGCCGACTGGATCGCCTTCATGTTCTGGCGGTCGGGCACGCCGGGCTGGCGCCCGGACGCCGGCAAGGGCTGAACAACTCGCCGGGCCGGGAGGCCCGGTTTCGGCCCCCCCCCCGGCACGGCCTCGGACCTTTATCGGGAGATCGAAGCCGCGATGCCGTGCCCGCTCTCGTGAACGAGCGCCGACGCATCCCGCTCGATCGCCTCGTAGAGCACGAATTCGTCGAGCAGCGGCTTCCCCGCCGCGGCCTCCAGCGCACCTCGTTCGGCGGTGGGTTCGCCGTCCGGGACGTCGTTCGCTGCGGCGCCAAGATTGGAACGGAAGATCCCGGCGGCGGACACTGGCAGGAAGTCCTCGTAGGTGATCGGCGTCTCGACGACGACGCCCCGATCGACACGCCGGCGCACGAACACGAGGTCGTCGCGGCGGAGCGTGTCCCAGTCGTCCGGGAACCGGTCGAGCGCGCCCTCGGCGAGAAGGCGATCGTAGAGCGCCCGACCGCGCCGGGTCAGCGCGGCGCCGCGGCTCTCGACCTCGCCGAAGCGTGCGGTGTGCGCACCCGCACGCGGCGGACCGCCGTCGCTCGACGGAAACATGATCTCCTCTCGCAGCGCCTTGAAGCTGGTCTGCCGCAGGAGGATCGGCACGCGTCGCGCGGGCGAGCCCTCGATCGTCGCCTTCGGCTCCATGCCGGACAGCGGCATGTCGCGATGCACGGCATCAATGTCGAGCGTCCGCGGCGTGAGATGGTTGAGGTGCGGCCCGCGGAACGAGACCACGTCAGCCAGGAGCGGATGGGCGCCGACCAACCGTGCATAGGTCGCGTCGTCGACGACCGCGTCGCGATGCCAGCGGAACAGATCGACGGCCTCCGCGAGGAAGCCGTCGGCGGCATTCGCGTCCACGCCGCCCTCGCCTTCGGCGCGCTCGAGCGCGCCGAGAAGCGACGGGCCGAACAGGCGACGACGTCCGAGGATCGCTTCGGCCTCGGCACGGAGCGCCGTGTCCGCGATCAGCTCGAGGCGCAGGAGCGAGGTGAAGACGCGAAAGGGGTTCCGCGCCAGCGCAGCCTCGTCGATCGGGCGGAACGCGGTCGAATGGACCGGTATGCCGGAGGGCGCGAGGTCATAATAGCCGACCGGCTCCATGCCGAACACGCCGAACAGGCGGGCGAGATCGCGAAGTTCGTCGGCGCGGCCGACCCGGATGGCGCCGTGGCGCTCCACCGCGACACGGCCCGCTTCGCCGGACGCCTCGCTCCCGGCCTCCCGGTTGACCCGCGCCACCAGCGCGAGAAGCGAGGCGTATTGTGGCACCTCCGCCCGATACATCAGCGAGAGACGCTCGGCGAAGCGCCCCCGCAGCACGTCCCGGTCGAGGATCATGCCGGCCGCTTCATGAAGAACATCGCGTCGGGTGTGACGCGCGTGTAGTCGCCCGGACCGCCGGCGCGGAGAACCGGCTCGGCACGCGCGGTCTGATACACCCCGCCCTGCAGCAGCGCCCGATCGATATGCACCGCGACCACCTCGCCGAAGGTCACCCAGGTGTCGAGCGTCCGGCCCTCCTTCGTTCGCAGACGATGGATCTCCGTCACGCGGCATTCGAAATTGACCGGGCTCTCGCCGACGCGTGGCGCATCGACGACGTCGCCCCGAACGGCGGTCAGGCCGGCGAACGCGAACTCGTCGATTTCGGGCGCGACGCTCGCGCTCGTCTGGTTCATCCGTTCGGCAAGCGAAGCCGTCACGAGGTTCCAGCAGAACACGCCGACCGCCTCGAGATTGCGGACGCTGTCCTTCCGGCCGGTGCTCGAGAAGCCGATGATCGGCGGCGTGTAGTTAAACGCGTTGAAGAACGAGTAGGGCGCGAGATTAAAACGGCCGTCCGGATCCCGCGACGAGATCCAGCCGATCGGCCGCGGCCCGACGATCGCGTTGAACGGGTCGTGCGCGAGACGGTGCCCGTCCTCCGGGCGGTAGAAATGCACCCTGTCGTCGGGCGGCATCTCAGGGCGAGCCCATGTTCTCCATCGTCATGTGCGGCGCGTGCGATGTGAGCGGCGTGTCCGGCATGTTCATGACGTGGTCGTAGAGTTCCTGAAACATCCAGGACGTGAGCCCAATCGACAGGATCAGCAGCGGCACGTTGAGCGCGAGCGTGAAGGTGTTCCAGATCTGCGTCTCGGAAAAGTCGAGATGGAAGAGCAGCGTGAGCTGGGTCACGATCGTGATCATCGTGATCATGCAAAGCGAGAAGAACAGCTCGATCGGTGTCAGCAAGTGCCGGGTGACAAGAAGGCACCCGATCCCCATAAGCACCGTCGTCGCGATGTAGCCGATGACGTATTGCCCGGCACTCGAGTTCCGGATCTCCGGATGTTCCCACGGGTGTTCGTTATGGGTATGCTGTGGCTGCTTCTGCATCAGATGGCACCCCGGAGATAGACGAAGGAGAAGACGAACACCCAGACCACGGCCTGGTAGAGCCAGAACACCTTGAGGTTGGCGAGGCGGTATGTGACGCGCGGGTTGAGGCCTTGCCGCGCGACTTGCGCCATCATCACCAGCATCCACAGCAGGCCGACCGCCATGTGGATTCCGTGCGCGATGATCAGCGTGAAGAACGCCGACAGGTAGCCGCTTCGCTGCGGCGTGATGCCCTGTCCGAACAGCCGCGCAATGTCGCTTCCCTCGAGCACGAGGAAACCGAGGCCGAGCAGGAACGCGACGCCGACCGCGACGATGACCGCTCCGGGTCGTGCGAGACGAAGCTGCACCATCGCGAGGCCGTAGACGAAGACGCTCGTGAACAGGCAGAGCGTTTGCCAATAGGCGCCGACCGGATCCACCACGCCGTGCGCGGTCGGGCCGCCGGCATAGCTGCCGGGGAAGCTCAGCACGCCGTACGCCGCGAACAGCGCGGCGAAGATCAGGCTGTCGCCCAGCATGTAGAGCCAGAAACCCAGCAATCGCGTGCTCAGCGCGTCGTGCTCGTGGTGGCTTTCGTCCCAGAGCCTCGCGCCCTCGGCGGACACCATTTCGGTCATCGGGCGGACCTCCTCGCGTGCACCGTGCCGCTCATGACCGGTCGAACGTCCCGCCGGTGCGGTCGAGCCCCGCCTGGCGGTCGCCGGGCGCGAAGGCGGTCACGCCACCCGCCACGTAGGTGCCGGACGTCGCGCGCGACGCTGGTCCGCGACGGTAGGACTGCTCGGTGCGGCGGACCTCGTCGGCCGGGATGACGTCGCCCGACTGATCCTCGAACGACCGGTAGATCACGAGCGCGAACACGCCGAGGAGGCCGAGCGCCGCCAGCCACCAGATCCGCCACACCATGCCGAAGCCGAACATCGCAGCGCACGCCCCGATGAACAGCGGCACCGGCGTGTTGCGCGGCATCTCGATGTCGACGAAGCGCTCGGGCAGCATGCCGTCGACGCCGTTCTCCCGCCGCCAGGCTGCCTCGTCGCGCGTGTTCACGTTCGGCGTCACCGCGTAGTTGTAGACCGGCGTCGGCGAGTGCGTGAGCCATTCCAACGAGCGCGCCGTTCCCCAGGCGTTGTCGGTCGCCGGATGGAGCTTCCGGTCGCGGATGCTGACGTAATACTGCGCGACCAGCAGCGCCGCCCCGAGGCAGTAGACCGCGATCCCCAGCTCCTCGATGAACATCAGTCCGAACCAGGACGGCTCGGCGACGTAGTCGAGGCGGCGCGTCATGCCCTTGAAGCCGAGCGCGAACATCGCGTTGAAGGTCAGGAACGTGCCGCCGATGAAGCTCCAGAACACCGCCTTGCCGAGGCGCTCGTTCAGCTTGAACCCGAACGCCTTCGGGAACCAGAACTCGACGCCCGCGATCGTCGCGAACAGCGTGACCAGCACCACGCAATGGAAATGCGCGACGACGAAGACGCTGTTGTGGGTCATGTAGTTGATCGCCGGGATGGCGAGCATCATCCCGGTCAGACCGCCGATGATCTGCATGAAGATCGCGGCGCAGCACCACAGCATCGGGCTCTCGAAGCGGAGCCGCCCGCGATACATGGTGAACATCCAGTTGAATACCTTCACGCCCGTCGGAATGCCGACGAACATGGTCGAGATCGAGTAGAAGACGTTCACCCAGGGACCGGCGCCCATGGTGAAGAAGTGGTGCAGCCAGACGGTCCACGAGATGCCGCCGATGCTGACCGTCGCCAGCACCATCACCGGGTAGCCGAACAGCCCTTTCTCGGAGAAGGTCGGGATGATCTCCGACATGATCCCCCAGGCCGGAAGGATCAGGAAGTAGACCTCCGGATGACCCCAGATCCAGAAGAGGTCCTCGTAGAGCATGAAGTTGCCGCCGAGGCCGGCCGTGAAGAAGTGGGTGCCGATGTAGCGATCAAGCGAGAGCATCACGAGCACGACGCCGAGCACCGGGAACGCGGTCAGGCCGATGATGCTCTGGGTGATCGCGGTCCAGGTGAACAGCGGGATGCGGAACCAGGTCATGCCCGGCGCGCGCATCTTGATCACGGTCGCGATGATGTTCACGGCCGTCAGCGTCGTGCCGATGCTGCTGATCTGCAGCGACCAGGCCCAGTAGTCGACGCCGACGCTCGGGCTGTACGACAGTTCGGTGAACGGCGTCAGCCCGACCCAGCCGGCGGTCGAGAAATCGCCGATGAACAGCGACGCCATCACGAGACCCGCGCCGACCGCCGTCATCCAGAGGCCGACCGCGTTGAGGTAGGGGAACGCCATGTCGCGGGCGCCGATCTGCAGCGGCACCAGGTAGTTCATGAAGGCCGACAGGATCGGCGTCACAGCGAAGATCAGCATGATCGTGCCGTGCGAGCTGTAGACCTGATCGTAGTGGTAGGGCGGGATGTAGCCGTGCGCGGCCCCGAGATAGCCGGTCGAGTTCGGACCCGCCGCCATCACCTGCTGCGTCCGCATCATCATCGCGTCGACGAAGCCGCGGAACAGCATCACGAACCCGATGATGCCGTACATGATGCCGATCTTCTTGTGATCGACCGTCGTCAGCCATTCGCGCCACAGATAAAGCCAGGCGTTCTTGTAGTAAACGAAACCGAGGATCGTCGCCCCGACCGCCACGGAAAAGACGAAGGCGAACAGGACGATCGGATTGCTATACGGAATCTGGGACAGGGTCAGACGACCGACGATCGGATTCCAAGGGCCTTGCAACGCTACCATGCTGGCGGTCTCTCGGTCAGGGAACCCGCGTCGTCGGCAACGGCTGCGCCTGCAGCGGCTGCTTCCGTCCGGGCTCATTGGAACTCATCTTCTCGGTCATGCCCGCCGGCGTCGGCCAGGTCTTCCCGGCCACGACCTCGCCGACCACGTGGTCGAACAGGTCGTCCGGAACGTCCGAGAACACGTATTGATGGTCGAACTGGTTGATCGTGGGCTTCGCGAAATCGTCGAAGCGCGCGTAGCTCAGATGGTCGGGCGACTTCGCGGCGTTCGCAAGGAAGGTCCGGAAATCCGCCGCCGCAACCGCCTTGGTCTGGAACCGCATCCAGGAAAAGCCGGGCCCGCTGTAGTTGGAGCTGAAGCCCTGGTAGGTGCCGGCATCGGGCACGAGGAAGCTTTGCCGCGTCCGCATGCCCGGCATCACGTCGATCTGGCCAACGAGTTCCGGGATGAAAACGTCGTTCGTCACGGTCGCCGACGTCATGCGGAGCCGCACCGGCGTGCCGACGGGCACCACGAGCTCGTTCGCGACCGCAACGTGCTGCGCGCGATAAACGAACAGCCATTGCCAGTCGGTCGTGATCACGTCGACGTCGATCGGCGCCGTCCGCGGCGCCTGCCCCGGCTGGTTGGCCAGAACGCCGGGCGCGAAGGGATTAACCGCGAACGCGCCTTCGTAGGACACGAAGCCGAGCAGGATCACGATCGTGAACGGCAAACCCCAGGAGAACACCTCGATCAGCAGCGAGTGGTCCCAGTGCGGGTCGTGCCGCGCCTTGGCCGCGCGCCGATACCGGAACAGGACCCAGGTCAGAAGCACGGTCGTCGGACCGATGATGACGAGAAGACCGATCACGTCGACCACAAGCGCGCGGAAAGCGGCCGCGGCGACCGGGCCGCGCGGGGCCAGGATCCAGTAACCCGACCAGATCCCCGACCAATTCGGGCCGGACGCACACCCGGACAGCACGAAAAGCGCCGCGAGCACAAGCAACCGGAAACGTCCAGAGCCGAAACGTGCCAAGAACCAAGGCCCCCTCACTGCAGCCACATCCTAGTGGCTGGCGCCGACCACCGCCATGGAAACGGGCTCCGACGCGCTCTGCTGCCGCATCTGGTCCCGGCGATGATTTCGCCAAGGATCGATGGCGCGACACACCATGCGAGGACACACAAGGCAAGCCCGCACGCCGGAGGCGGAAGACGGCGCAAGGTCTCGCGGCCCTGCCGCCGGTCGCCTGCCCCTGTCGCCGAGACGCCAGCGTCCGGTCAGACCACGTCGTGCGGCGCCAGCGTGCACGGGAAGCCGGCGTGCCCCTCCTCGACCTGCAACGTCGCGTGGCCGATCCCGTGCTCGGTCCGGAGCCGGTCGGCGAGCCCGCACAGCATCTCGTCGTCACCCGGATGGCCGGGCCGGACCAGATGCGCAGTCAACGCGGTTTCCGTCGTGCTCATTCCCCAGATGTGCAGGTCGTGCACGGCGGTGACGCCCGGAACGTTTTCGAGCAGCCGCGCCACCGCGTCGCGATCGATGCCCGGGGGCACGGCGTCGAGCGCGTAGGCCAGGCTGTCGCGAAGGATCGACCACGTGCCGAAGACGATCGCCGCGCTCACCAGGAGGCTGGTCAGCGGGTCGATCGCCGACCAGCCAGTCAACAGGATCGCGCCTCCCGCGACCACAACCCCCGCCGCGACGAGCGCATCCCCGGCCATGTGGGCGAACGCCGCTCTGACGTTCAGGTCGGACTGGCGGCCGCGCATGAAGAGGAGCGCGGTCGCGACGTTCACGACGATGCCGACGGCGGCGACCTCGATCACGGCGAGTCCCGCGACCGGCTCCGGCGCGAAGAAGCGACGGATGGCCTCGGCGGCGATCCCGCCGGTGATCACGAGCAGCACCACGGCGTTCGCGAGCGCCGCCAGGATCGACGAGGACCGGAAGCCGTAGGTAAAGCGCGCGGTGGGACGTGCACGGCCGAGCCGGCTCGCGAGCCACGCCGCGGCAAGGCCGAGGACGTCGCCGCCGTTGTGTCCGGCATCGGCAAGAAGCGCCAGCGAATGGCCGACGACGCCGGCGACGGCCTCGGCCGCGACGTAGAGGACGTTCAGCGTGATGCCGATCGCGAAGGCGGCCCCGAAATCGGCCGGCGCGTGGGCGTGACCATGCGCGTGGCCGTGTGGCCCGTGCGTGTGCCCGGCTGGGGCCTCGTCGTGGGCGTGGTCCGGCATCGGCTCAGCTCCTCGCGCCGAAACATGGGGCAACAATGATTGAGTGGCTACCGTCCGCCGCCAACCGTAGCAGTCTGGTGCCGCCCTGATGGAGCCGCGTGACGCATGGACGGAGTGGCCGAGACCATAAGGGTTCCGGGTCTGGCGGACGATCTCTCCTTTGAGGCGTCCCCAGTCCCGGCGCGCCATCCGCCGCGTGCCGCCGCAGCCGGTCATCGCGGCACGACGATCGCCCGAAGCGTGTCGATCAGCGGCATCGGTCTGCACGGCGGCACGGCGGCGCGTCTTGTCCTGTCGCCAGGCGACGCCGGACAGGGGATCGTCTTCCGCCGCGTCGACCTCGGCGACACGGCGTCGATCCCGGCCCGGTTCGACCTCGTCGCCGACACGAGGCTCTGCACGCTGCTGGCCGACCCCGCCGCGCCCGCGGTTCGCGTCGGCACCGTCGAACACCTGATGGCCGCGATCGCATGCGCCGGGATCGACGACCTCCTGGTCGAGATCGACGGTCCGGAGATCCCGATTCTGGACGGTTCGGCGCGACCCTTCGTGTCGCTGCTCGCCGAGGCCGGACGCGTCGACCGCGGCGGCACTGCGACCGCGATCGCGGTGCGCCGGCCGATCCGGGTCGAGGATGGCCAGGCCTTCGCGTCGCTGCTTCCCGCACCCGCCTTCGCGCTCGATCTTTCGATCGACTTCGCCGTCTCGGCGATCGGCCGCCAGTCGATCGTCCTCGACCCGCTCTCCAGGCGGGACGTCGACGTCGAACTCGCCGATGCGCGGACGTTCACGCTGCTTTCCGAGATCGACCGGCTGCGCGAGGCCGGGCTCGCCCGCGGCGGATCGCTCGACAACGCGGTGGTGGTCGACGGCGGCCGCGTGCTGAATCCTTCGGGCCTCCGGATGCGGGACGAGTTCGTGCGCCACAAGGCGCTCGACGCGGTCGGCGACCTTCGTCTCGCCGGCGGTCCGATCCTGGGGCGCTACGTCGCCCATCGGGCGGGACACGCTCTCAACAACCGGGTGCTGCGTGCGCTGTTCGCGGACCGCGCGAACTGGGAGCGCGTCGCGCTCGGGGCCGAGCCGACTGCGGGACGCCGCGCCGCCTGAGGGCGGCGACTTTCCGGACGGAGCGTGCATAGGTATAAGCGCGCCGTCGTATGGATCATTCCCGCATGAGAACGCCGTTCCGGACCGCCGCCGCGCTCGCCGTCATCCTCGCGCTCGGCCCGGCGCTCTCCGCCTGCGCGACCCTGAGGTCGATCGATCCGTTCGTCGGACCCGCCAAGCCAACGGGCCCGCTGCCCTCGCAGATGTCGGCCGAGGATCTCTACAACTCCGGCGTCGATCTGGTCCGCGCGCGGAAATGGCAGGATGCCGCCGCGCGCTTCGAGCTCGTGCAGCAGAACTACCCCTACTCGCCCTGGGCGTCCGACAGCCAACTCCTGGAGGGCTACAGCTACTACCAGGACGACGACTACACAAACGCGATCGGTCAGCTCGATCACTACATCCAGCTGCACCCGGCGAACGACAACACGCCTTACGCCTACTATCTCCGCGCGCTCTGCTACTACGAGCAGATCGCCGACATCCAGCGCGACCAGCGCGGCACCGTGCTCGCGATGGCGCAGCTCCAGGAAGTGGTGAACCGGTATCCGGACACGCCTTACGCCCGCGACGCGGCGCTCAAGATCGATCTCTGCCGCGACCATCTCGCGGGCAAGGAAATGCTGATCGGCCGCTACTACGAGCGGCAGCATTTCTACGAGGCGGCAATCAACCGTTACCAGCGCGTCGTGCAGGATTTCCAGACCACGAACCACGTCGCCGAAGCGCTCGAACGCCTGACCGAATGCTACCTGAAGCTCGGCCTTGTCGACGAGGCGCGGCGCTCGGCCTCGGTGCTCGGGTACAACTATCCGGGCAGTCGCTGGTACGCCCTCGCCTATGCCGACCTGCAGCAGGTGCACGGCGAGAACGGCATGTCGGCGCCGCGTGGCGCCCGAAGCGGCGGCTTCCTCGGGATCTTCTGACCGAACGGTCCCAATTGGCGCGGGACGTCCCGTCGTTCCGGCGAAACGACCGGGCGGGACAGCGCCGACAGCTGTTCAGCGCCTTCACTGGCGACGTGACGCTCGACCGGAACGTGACGGCGGTGACCGACGGCGTGCTCGCCGACACGCTGACCGTCGCCGCGGCGCAAGTGGTCCGGACGACGGGCGGCACGACGGACGCGGGAACAACGACCCATCTCAGGACCACCGCGAACGACGCGTGGCAGATCTCTTGTTACGCGAACACGTCCGCTGGCTGGATCACCATCACCGGCTGCGACCTCGCCGCGCCGGCGCCCTGATCGGCCCGGGGCTCCTGCTCAGCCGAGCAGGCGCTTCGCAAGGCCGCCGAAGTCGAAGCCGCCGCCGGCGGCGGCCGACTGGTCGGCCTGCTGCGGATCGTTCGTCGGCGTCGCCTGATCGACCGCGTGCGGCAGGAACTGGGCGAGCACCTGGCTCGCCGCGCCGGCCGGCAGCCCATGCGCCTGCGCGAACTGATCGAGCTGCTGCGGCGGAAAGATGCGCTCGATCTCGGCGGGCGAGACCGGCCAGTTCGATCCGTCGCCGATCCAGGACTGCACATGCTGACCGAGGCCGGCCTCGTTCGCCTTGCTGAGCAGACCCTGGACGCCGCCCGCGCTCTGCAGCGCGTCCGACAGCAGGTTGCCGACCCCCTGATGGGTCGGCGTGCCGCCGCCGCCGAACAAGCCGCCGAGTTCTCCGAAGATACCGCTCATCGTTCTTCTCCGCCGTTCCTGTCCGTCCGTTGGAACATGGCACGGAACAGGACCGGCTCCAGCCCATGTTTCACGGGCTCGGCCGGACCCCGCGGGTCCGCGCGTCGCGTCCGCGCCGCCCCCGCGCGCTTCCCCTTGCCTGGGAGACGGAAGCCCGTGACACCATGTCTTCCAACATGACCAGAGCGCGAATCGTGTCGGCGACTTCTCTTTCCCTGCTCGCGAGCCTCTTCGCGGCGCCCGTTCTCGCCCAGGGGCTTGAGACGGGCGTCGGATCCGGGCCGAGCGAGCAGCTTTCGGTGCCGCCGAACAGGCGGAGCGATCCCGATTTCCGCTACGGCGCTTCCGCGTCGCGACACGCCGCTGCGCAACGTCACGCGCGAAGCCGGGTGCGCTCGACCGCGCGGGCTGCGTCGGCTCCGGCCACCGGACACTGACCGGAACGCGGCGTCGCGCATGCTCACCACGCTGTCGGTGCGCGACGTCGTCCTGATCGAACGGCTCGTGATCCCGTTCGGCGACGGCCTCACCGCACTGACCGGCGAAACCGGCGCGGGAAAATCCATCCTCCTCGACAGTCTCGGCCTCGCCCTCGGGGAGCGCGCGGAGGTCGCCCTGATCCGCGACGGCGCGGACAGCTGCAGCGTCGCCGCCGCCTTCGCGGTCGCCGCCGAGCATCCGGTATCGTCGGTGCTGACCGAGGCGGGCATCGATTGCGTTCCCGACGAGCCGCTCGTGCTTCGCCGGACGATCGGGCGGGACGGGCGATCGCGCGCCTTCGTCAACGATCAGCCGGTCGGCGTCGCGCTGCTCCGGCGCGTCGGCGGCCTGCTGGTCGAGATCCAGGGCCAGCACGAGCAGATGGGTCTCGCGGATCCCGCGACCCATCTCGCGCTGCTGGACGCGTTCGGGGTCGCGCCGGCGCTGCGGAACGAGGTCACCGCTTTGTTCGCGGCCTGGTCGGAGGCGACGCGTCGGCTCGGCGACGCGGAACGGCTGATCGCCGAGGCGGCACGCGAGGAGGACTGGCTCCGCGCCGCCGTCGAAGAGCTCGCGACCCTTGCGCCGGCGCCCGCCGAGGAAGATGCGCTGGCCGCGCGTCGCATCGCGCTGCAGGCGCACGAGCGGCGCGCCGAGGCGATCGCGGCGGCGCTCGCCGAACTTGCCC
>CAXUBA010000066.1:0-13432 GCA_964249205.1 uncultured Acetobacteraceae bacterium
GCGCGGCCTGCCGCCCGCGCCGCCGCCGGGCGATGCGCCGACGGCGACCGCGCGGCCGGCTTCGGCGAAGCGGCCCGCGCTGATCGCGATCGGCAGCTCGACCGGAGGGCCGCAGGCGCTCTTCAGCTTGTTCCGCGGTCTCGGCACCGGGCTCGGCGTGCCGGTGGTGATCACGCAGCACATGCCGGCCACCTTCGTGCCGATGCTCGCCGATCACCTGACCCGCGTGGGCGGCCTCCCATGCGGCGTCGCCGGCGACCGCGACGCGCTCGCCGCCGATCGGGCCGTGATCGCGCCGGGAGACCGACACCTCGTGGTCGAAGGGGGACAGCGTGGTCTGGTCGCCCGGCTGTCCGACGCCGCGCCCGAGAACTTCTGCCGCCCGTCGGTCGACGTGATGCTCCGGAGCGCGTCCGGATGCCTCGGCGGGGCGATCCTGGTCGTCATGCTGACCGGGATGGGGCGGGACGGACTGGCGGGCACACGCCTCGTCGTGGAGGCGGGCGGCGCCGCGCTGGCGCAGGACGAGGCGACCAGCGTCGTCTGGGGCATGCCCGGGGCGATCGCGCAGGCGGGGCTCGCGCGCGCGGTGCTGCCGATCGAGCGCCTCGGATCCGTCGTCCGGCAGATGCTCGGCCTCGGAACCGCGGCATGAGCACGTCGTCCTGCCTTCCCCCGCAGGCGCGTCCCGCCCCGGGCGCCGCGCGGTCGATGCAGACGGGTCCGGGACGCTCCGCGTTCGCGACGATCGCGACCTTCCTCCACGCGAGATCCGGTCTGTCGCTCGGGCCCGACAAGCTTTATCTCCTGGAAAGCCGGCTCGCGTCCGTGCTCGCCGCGTCCGGGATCGCCGATCTCCAGGCGCTCGCCGATCGCCTCAGCGCGTCGCCGACCGGCGCGCTCGCCGACGACGTGGTCGAGGCGATGACCATCAACGAGACGCTGTTCTTCCGGGACGGCAAGCCGTTCGACCATCTGCATCAGGCGGTGCTGCCCGCGCTGCACGCGCGGCGTTCCCGCGGCGAGACGCTCCGCTTCTGGTCGGCCGCGAGCTCGAGCGGACAGGAGGCCTACTCGATCGCCATGCTTCTCGCGGACAGCCGCGCGCTTCTCGGCGACCGGCGGGTCGAGATCGTCGGCACCGACATCTCCCGCGCCCAGGTCGCGCGTGCCGAAGCCGGCGTCTACTCGCATTTCGAGGCGCAGCGCGGCCTGCCGACCCAGTCGCTGGCCCGGCATTTCGATCGCGACGGAAACGACTGGCGGATCAAGCCCGCGCTTCGTGCGGCGGTATCGTTCCGCACCGCCAACCTTCTCGAAGACCTGTCGGGGCTCGGCCGTTTCGACGTCGTGTTCTGCCGAAACGTCCTCATCTACTTCGATGCGGCGACGAAACGCACCGTGCTCGACCGGATCGCGCGGCAGCTCGCGCCCGACGGCATTCTTTATCTCGGGGGCGCCGAAACGACGCTCGGCGTGACCACGCGCTTCACGAAGTCGGCGGCCGAGCCCGGCTGGCGCCGGACCGCCTTCGCCTGAACCGGTTCAGCGCCCGGTCGAGATCCGTTCGACGAGTTCGCGGACCGTCGGCACGAAGTTGTTGGAGTAGAACGGGTCCGCCGCGAACCGCCAGGCCGACTGACCTGCGAACATGAGGTTCTGCTCGGGGGCGTCCGGCGCGTCGTGGTCATGCGCCATGTCCTGCAGCGTCTTCTGGATGCAGAACGAGCGCGGATCCGCCTTCCGCCCGTTGCTGTTCGCCACTCCGCTCTGGCTCCAGTTCGAGAAACGGCATTCCGACAGGCAGCCCATGCAGGCGATCTGATCGGCGCGGATCTCGGCGGCCTTGCCGGGCTCGACGAAGACCAGCGTGCTGTCCGGCGTCCGGAGCGCTTCGGTGAAGCCGTCGGCCTCCCACGCGCGCGCACGATGGAGGTCGGCCTGCGCCAGGAACACGCTCCGGCCGCGCGGGCCGACATCGTAGCGCGCGAGATGTTCGCCGACGGGCTCGGCCGAATACGCAACCTGACGCTCGGAGCGGGAGCAGAGTTCTTCCAGGAACTCGTTCCGGACCGCGCTCGAATAGAAGCCCGTCGGGCTGAAGCGCTGCAGCAGGACGTCGCCCTGCTTCAGATTCATCAGACGCGACTTCCAGGCATCCGAGATCGGGCTTTCCCGGGTCAGCAACGGCCGGGTGCCGAACTGGAACGCGACCGGCCCGAGATCGGGATTGTCGATCCAGTCCTCCCATTCCTCGAGCCACCAGACGCCCCCGGCCATGATGATCGGCGTTTCGTCGAGCCCGAAGCTGCGCATCGTCTGCCGCAGCGCCAGCACGCGCGGGAACGGCGCTTCCGGCGCGGCCGGATCCTCGCTGTTGGACAGCCCGTTGTGGCCGCCGGCCAGCCACGGATCCTCGTAGACGACGCCGCCGAGAAGGCTCGACGCCTTGGAGTAGGCCCGGCGCCAGAGAGCGTTGAAGGCGCGGGCGGACGACACGATCGGGTAGTAATGGACGCCGAAACGCGACGCGATGTCGCTGAGGCGGTAAGGCATGCCCGCGCCACAGGTCAGGCCGTTGATCAGGCCCTTCGCTCCTTCCAGCACGCCGGTGATCACGCGCTCGGCGCCGCCCATTTCCCAAAGGATGTTGGCGTGCACGCGGCCGCGGCCGGCGGAAACCTCGTGGGCACGCTGCGCCTGCGCGATGCCCCCGCGGATCGCGAAGTCGATCATCTCCTCGTGGCGATCGCGACGCGTCCGGCCGTGATAGAGCTGCGGCACGACCCGTCCGGTCTCGTCATAGCTGTCCGCATTAACCGCGCTGAACGTGCCGGCTCCGCCGGCCGCGGCCCAGTGTCCCGACGACAGGCCGTCGGACACCGCGACACCCTTGCCGCCCTCGACGATCGGCAGGATCTCGGTGCCGCCCATCCTGATCGCGTTCAGAAGCTTCATCGAGGGGCGCGTCCTGGTGGGATCGAACGGAAACAGTGCCCGGAAGGTGGCCCCTCCGGGCACTTTTGCGAGTGATTGCCCGGCACTTTGCGAGTGACGACCGGGCACTTTTGCGAGTGACTACTCGACGGTTTCCTCGACCCGGCGCTCGCGTCCGCCGCCGCCGCCCTTCGGGCCGACCTGGTCGCTGATGTCGGCACCCGTCACCTGGTCGACGACGCGCATCGAAAGCTTCACCTTGCCGCGATCGTCGAAGCCGAGAACCTTGACCTTCACCGCGTCGCCGACCGCAACGACGTCGTTCGTCTTGGCGACGCGCCGATCGGCGAGTTCGCTGATGTGCACGAGACCGTCGCGGGCGCCGAGGAAGTTCACGAAGGCGCCGAAATCGGCGGTCTTCACGACCTTGCCATTGTAGATCACGCCGATCTCGGGCTCGGCGACGATGCCGCGTATGCGGTCGATCGCACGCTGCGCCTGCTCGTCCGAGGTGGCCGCGATCTTGATCGTGCCGTCGTCCTCGATGTCAATCTTGCAGCCGGTGGTCTCGACGATCTCGCGGATCACCTTGCCGCCGGTCCCGATCACCTCGCGAATCTTGTCCTTCGGCACGGTGATCGTGGTGATCTTCGGCGCCGTCTTGCTGACGCCCGAGCGCGCGCCCGTGAGCGCCTTGCTCATCTCGCCGAGGATGTGGAGACGGCCCTCGCGGGCCTGCTCCAGCGCGACCTTCATGATGTCGGGCGTGATCGACGTGATCTTGATGTCCATCTGGAGCGAGGTGACGCCCTGCTCGGTGCCGGCGACCTTGAAGTCCATGTCGCCGAGGTGGTCCTCGTCGCCGAGGATGTCCGACAGCACCGCGTAGCCGCGATCCTCCTTGATCAGCCCCATCGCGATTCCGGCGACCGGACGGACCAGCGGCACGCCCGCGTCCATCAGCGAAAGCGAGGTGCCGCAGACGGTCGCCATCGAGGACGAGCCGTTGCTTTCCAGGATCTCGGATACGACGCGGAGCGTGTACGGGAAGGTCTCCTTGGTCGGCAGCAGCGGCCGGATCGCGCGCCAGGCGAGCTTGCCGTGGCCGATCTCGCGACGGCCCGGCGAGCCCATGCGGCCCGCCTCGCCGACCGAGAACGGCGGGAAGTTGTAGTGCAGCATGAAGTGTTGCCGGTACTCGCCCTCGAGCGCGTCGATGATCTGCTCGTCCTGGCCGGTGCCGAGCGTCGCGATGCAGAGCGCCTGCGTTTCGCCGCGGGTGAACAGAGCCGAGCCGTGCGCGCGCGGCATGATGCCGACCTCGGCGAGGATCGGACGGACGGTCTTCGTGTCGCGCCCGTCGATCCGGACTCCGGTGTCGAGGATCGCGTTGCGGACGACGTCGGCTTCGAGCTTCTTGAACACGGGCTTGGCCGCCGCGGGGTCGAAGCCTTCGGCGACGAGGGTCGCGGACGCGGCCTTCTTGGCGGCGCCGACGCGCTCGTAGCGCGCCTGCTTGACGCGTTCGCCGTACGCCTCGGCGATCGGGGCGCGCGCGATCTCGGCCACGCGGCTCGCGAGCGCGCGCTCCTCGGCGGTCTCCTCGGCAAGCGTCCAGGGCTCCTTGGCCGCGTGCTCGGCGAGTTCGATGATCGCCTCGATCACCGGCTGGAAGTGCTGGTGGCCGAAGGTGACCGCGCCGAGCATGATTTCTTCCGAGAGCTCGCGGGCCTCGCTTTCCACCATCAGCACGCCTTCGGCGGTGCCGGCGACGACGAGGTCGAGCGCGAACGGACCCTTGAGCTGGTCCATCGTCGGGTTCAGCACGTAGCCGCCGTCGCCGTAGCCGACGCGTGCGCCGGCGATCGGGCCGAAGAACGGGATGCCGGAGATCGTCAGCGCCGCCGAGCAGCCGATCATCGCGACGATCGCGGGATCGTTCTCCATGTCGTGGCTGAGCACGGTCGCGACGACCTGCACCTCGTTCCGGAAGTTCTCCGGGAAGAGCGGCCGGATCGGGCGGTCGATCAGGCGAGAGTTCAGGACCTCCGCCTCGGACGGACGGCCTTCACGCTTGAAGAAGCCGCCCGGGATCTTCCCCGCGGCATAGGCCTTCTCCTGGTAGTTGACGGTGAGCGGGAAGAAGTCCTGGCCGGGCTTCACGCCCTTGGCGCCGACGGCCGTGCAGAGCACGATCGTGTCGCCGTAGGAGACGAGCACGGCGCCGTCGGCCTGACGCGCCATCTTGCCGGTCTCGAGGACGAGCTTGCGGCCGCCCCAGTCGAGTTCCTTGCGGAAATACTTGTCGAACATCGGTTGTCCTCTCGGGTTGTGGAACCCCGGGCTCGAACCGCGTCGTGGAAAGCGTGAGCGGCGCTTCGGACCAGGAGGGGAGGTCCCTCCTCACCTGAAACGCCGGTCCGACGGGATGGTCTCGCCGGATCGGATCACGCGCCACGCCGTCGCCGGCCGGGGCATCGACGCCGGGTCGCGCCTCCCGACGCGATCTGACGACGGGTCAATCGTGCTATCGGCGCAGGCTGAGCCGGCCGATCAGGGTCTCGTAGCGGCCCTGGTCCTTGGACTTGAGGTAATCGAGCAGCCGCCGGCGGCGGCCGACCAGCATCAGGAGACCGCGCCGCGAGTGGAAGTCCTTGGCGTGTGTCTTGAGGTGCTCAGTCAGGTTGCCAATCCGCTCGCTGAGGATCGCGACCTGGACCTCGGGGCTGCCCGTGTCGTTGGCCGCCTGCGCGTAATCGCCGATAAGCGCCGTCCGGCGCTCCGCCGTGATCGACATCATCCATCTCCATGTGCGGGGGGTTGCAGAAGTCGTTCCGGCTTGAGCCATCCGTCCTGGAGGCGACAAAGGCCGAGAACACGTTCTCCTGCCATGACCCGGACGAGAGCCCCGTCGGGGCCTGCGCACGGCTCAGGAAGCCGGCCTTCGAGACCGGCCAGCCCGATCGGGGCGCCGTTCGCGAGGCGGTCTGCCTCCTCGTCGGTCGCGGCCAGTGCCGGGATGTCGGCCAGCGCGGTCGCGATCGGAAGGAGCAGGTCCGGAGAGCGTGCGGGGTTCTCCCCTTCCCCGACGAGATTGTCCAGGGAAATCGCGTCCGCCTCGTGGAACGGGCCGACGCGGAGGCGGCGAAGGGACGCGATGTGCCCGACCGTCCCGCAGGCGAGTGCCAGGTCGCGGGCGAGGCTCCGCATGTAGACGCCCTTGCCGGACTGCACCGCGAACACGGCGTGGTCCCGATCGGGTCGGGCCTCGAGCGCGAAGCGGTCGACGCGGGCGGGTCGCGGCGCGAGCACGACCGCCTCGCCGGCACGGGCGAGATCGTAGGCGCGCCGTCCCGCGACCTTGAGCGCGGAAAAGGCAGGCGGGACCTGGAGGATATCGCCGCGGAAGCCGGCCAGCGCCTGCTCGATCGCCCGGTCGTCCGGCCGGTGGTCCGAGCGCGACGCGACCTCCCCTTCCCGGTCGTCGGTCGTCCGGCTTTCCCCGAACCGGAGCGTGAAGCGGTAGGTCTTGGTGCCGTCCATCACGTAGGGCACCGTCTTGGTGGCGGCGCCGAACGCGACGGGAAGCACGCCGGTCGCGATCGGGTCGAGCGTTCCGCCATGACCCGCCTTGCGGGCGTCGAAGGCGCGGAGCACGCGGTTGACGACGCCGGCGCTGGTGATGCCCTCGGGCTTGTCGACGACGAGCCAGCCGTCGAGGGGGCGTCCGCGCTTCCTCATGCGCGCCGAAGCGCCAGCAGGCGCTCGGCGCGGGCGAGATCGGGCTCGGTGGTGATCTTGAAGTTGTCCTCGGAGCCGGGGACCACGGCGACGCGAAGGCCGCCCCGCTCGGCGAGCTGGGTGTCGTCGGTGAGATCGGCGAGGCTCGGGTCGGCGGCGGCCGCGCGATGCGCGGCGAGGATCGCGTCGAAGCGGAAGCCCTGCGGGGTCTGGGCGCGCCAGATCCCGGTCCGGTCAACGGTCGCGGCGACGAAGCCGTCTTCGGCGCGCTTCAGCGTGTCGGGCACCGCGACGCAGGCCAGCGCGGCGCCGTGACGTGCGGCGGCGTCGAGCACCGCCGAGATCGTCGCGGCGTCGACGAACGGGCGGACCGCGTCGTGGATCAGCACCAGATCGGGCGGGTCGCCGGCGAGCGCTTCGAGGCCGCGATGGACCGACTGCTGCCGCGTCTCGCCGCCACCGACCGGGGCGGCGAGCGCGAGCCCGGCAATCGCCTCGCCATAAAGGGACGCGTCGTCCGGGTGGATCACGGCGCGGACCGCGATCGCGGCGGCGTGGGCGAGGAAGACGCCGACGGTGTGGCGGAGGACCGGCTGGCCGCCGATCCGCCGATACTGCTTCGGAATCGGGCCGCCGAAACGACGACCGCGCCCCGCCCCCACGATGAGAACCGCCGCTTTCATCGCCGCCCTCTAGCAGGGCGGCCGATGGTTTCAAATCGGCGGTCAGACCGCGTTGGCGGTCGCGAGGCCGATCGCGGGGTCGGTGATGCTGTCCCGCCCGTCCTCGATGTGGCCGGCCAGGTGGCGGACGAAGGTGCTGTCGGACGGCGCGGTGACCTTGAGGTCGTACCAGCCGAACGTCGCCGCGGCCGACAGCCTGCGGGTCACGGTCTCGCCCCCCGCGAGAGTGACCGCGACGCTCCGACCGCTGTAGCCTTCGGTGAGAAGCACGGCGAGCGCGGCGGTGCCCCGGTTCGCGAGGCCGTAGACGAGTTCCCTGGTCGCGGGGTGCGTCGCGGCCTCGACCTCCACCGGCGCGCCTTCCGTCCCGAGCGTGCCGCCGAAATGCCGGAGGAAGCCGTTCGGGCCGAGCACCGAAACGTCGAGCACGGTGCCCGCCGGGAAGCTCCAGCCGTCCGAGACGGTCTGCCCGGCGCCCACTGTGTAGGTGAGCGGCGCGAACAGGCCGTTGTTGGCGCGGACCTGGAACACCGCGGTCGCGGCGCCGGTGTTGGCAAACACAAGCGAGAGCGCGCCGTCTGCCGTCGCGGCGCCCGTCACCTCGAGGGCGTAGGGAAGTGCCCGCGCCGGGCGGACGCCGCTTTCCTGCTTCGGCAGCGCCTGCGTGGCCGGCACCGTCGGCTTGTAGTCGGGGTAGATCGCCTGGTTCGGCGGCTGGTAGGCGGTGGTGGACGGGAGCGCGGGCGGCGCCGAGCGGTTCGGGTTCTCGAAATCGAACGCGCTGGTGAGGTCGCCGGCGACCGCGCGGCGCCAGGGCGTGATGTTGGTCTCGACGAGGTTGTTGGTCGCCGTCCCGAACCGCGCCTCGATGAAGCGGATCAGCGAGGTGTGATCGAACACCTGGCTGTTGACGAAGCCGCCGCGGCTCCAGGGCGAGACGACCCACATCGGGACGCGGGCACCGAGTCCGATCGGGCCCGGGACGAAGTCCGCGTTGCCGGCGAAGATCTCGTTGACGGTGTCGACGGTCGAGATGCCTTCCGCGCGCGTGCGCGGCGGCGTCGGCGGGACGGCGTGATCGAAGAAGCCGTCGTTCTCGTCGTAGGTGACGAAGAGCGCGGTCTTGCTCCACACGTCGGAGTTCGCGGTCAGCGCGTCGAGCATCTCGGACACGTACCAGGCGCCGAAATTGGCGCACCAGTTGGGATGCTCGCAGTACGCCTCGGGCGCGACGATCCAGGAGACGGACGGCAGCGTGCCGGCGGCGATGTCGGCGCGGAACTGGTCGAACAGCGTGCCGGATGCGTCGATGTTCGTGCCGGTGCGCGCGCGCTCGGCGAGCGGCGAGGACGCGGGCGCATCCTGGTACTGGAAGAAGTAGAGCAGCGAGTTGTCGCCGTAGTTGCCGGCGTACGGCGTGCCGGCATAGCCCCACTCGCCGACGGCGGTGAGCCCGGCGCCGACGTCCTGGTAGACTTTCCACGAGATGCCGGCGGCCTCGAGCCGCTCCGGATAGGTGGACCAGGCGTATCCGGCTTCGGCGTTGTCAAGCACCGGACCGCCGCCGCTGCCGTCGTTGCCGACCCAGCCGGTGAACATGTGGTAGCGATTGGGATCGGTCGGTCCGAGCAGCGAGCAGTGATACGCGTCGCAGACGGTGAACGCGTCGGCGAGCGCGTAGTGGAACGGGATGTCGGCGCGCGTCAGATGCGCCATCGTCGTCGTGCCCTTCTGCGGCACCCATTGGTCGTACTGGCCGCCGTTCCACGCCGCGTGCGTGCTGTCCCAGTCGTGCGCGAGATCCTCGATGAAGACGAGACCGAGATCGGGCGCGTCGGGACGGAACGGCAACACGTGACCGCCGGCGCCGTCGGGCTGGTACCAGACCGGCTGGTTGTTGCCGAAACGCGCGACGCGAGGGTCGTTGAAGCCGCGGACGCCGGAGAGCGTCCCAAGGTAATGATCGAAGGAGCGGTTCTCCTGCATCAGGATGACGATGTGCTCGACGTCCTGGATCGTCCCGGTGCGGTTGTTCGCCGGAATCGCGAGCGCGCGCCGAATGCTTTCGGAAAACGACGTCGCCGCGACCGAGCCCGCGCCGAGAAGCTTCAGGAAATTCCGCCGGTCCTGTTCGTGCGCCACTTCGTTCCCCCGCCGAATGGTTCGGACTGATGGGGCGATCGTTTAGGAGCTCACGAAGTCGTGCGGTGTGACAGATCCTTGAACTTCGCGTGTCGGTCGTTCCGCGTCAGACCACCTTCCCCGGATTGAGAATGTCCGCCGGGTCGAGCGCCTGCTTGATGCGGCGCATGAGTGCGCGTTCGGCCTCGCTCCGGCTGTAGGGCAGCCACTTGCGTTTCGTCGACCCGATGCCGTGTTCGGCGGACACCGTGCCGCCGAACTCGCGGACGGTCTCGTAGACCGCGGCGTCGATCAGCGCCTTCGGCGGCACCGACGTGCCGGGCTGCCAGGCCATGGCGTGCAGGTTGCCGTCGCCGACATGGCCGTAGAACACCGCGCGTGCCTCGGGCGCGCCGGCCGCGAGCCGGGCGCGGCAGGCGGCGACGGCGCGGTCCATCTCGCCGACCGGCAGGCCGATGTCGTAGCTTTCGTAGGGACCGACGACCTGGCGAAACTCGGACACCGCGTCGCGCACGCCCCAGAAGGCCCGCACGTCCGCGATCGAGCGCGCGACCGCGGCATCCGCGATCACGCCCTCCTCGAGCCGCTCGCCGAGCCAGTTCTCGAAACGATCGGCGTCGGTCGCCGCATCGATCCCGTGCTGCTCGAGCAGAACATGGAATACGTGTCGGCCTTCGAGCGGGTCGCGTGCGGACGGGATCTCGACGGTCACGATGTCCCAGTAGTCGGACCACATCACCTCGAAGGCGGACAGCAGCGGGCCTAGCCCGCGACGCGCGGCGGCGAGCAGGCGGACCACGTCGTCGTAGGTTTCGAGACCGCAGATGGCGGCCGAAACCGACGCGGGCTTCGGGTGGAGCCGCAGCACCGCGCGCGTGACGATGCCGAGCGTGCCTTCCGATCCGATGAACAGCTGGCGGATGTCGTAGCCGGCGTTGTTCTTGATCATCTTGTTGAGCCCGGTGACGATCGTGCCGTCCGGCAGCACGACTTCGAGACCGAGCACGAGGTCGCGCGTCATGCCGTAGCGGATCACGCGGTTGCCGCCGGCGTTCGTCGCGATGTTGCCGCCGATCGCGCAGGATCCGCGCGCGCCGAGGTCGAGGGCCAGGAGGAAGCCGGCGTTGTCGGCGGCGTCCTGGAGCGTTTCGAGCTTCGTGCCGGCCCGGACCGTCATCGTCATGGAGGCCGCGTCGATCTCCTCGATGCCGGTGAGACGATCCAGCGAGAGCGCGATCGAGCCGGGCGTCGGACGCGCGCCGCCGCAGAGACCGGTGAGGCCGCCCTGCGGCACCACGGCGGCGCCGTGGGCGGCGCAGAGACGGACCGCGGCCGCGACCTCCTCGGTGGTCGCGGGTCTGAGGAGCGCCAGCGGGGGGACGGGCGGGAGCGTGCTCCAGTCGTGCGCGTTGGCGTCGGGGATGGCGTCGCCGTGGAGGACGACGGAGGGGCCGAGTTCGGCCAGGAGCGCGTCTAGGAGAAGCATGGGAAGCCTCAAGGTCGGGGCGCTGCCCCAATCCTACCCGAGATCCCGGGCGACGTCCGGCGAACGGAGCAGCTTGTCGACCTCGGTCGCATAGTCGATCGCCTCGTCGACCCGGAACGAGAGGTCGGGCACGGCACGGAGACGGAGCGCACCGGCGATCTCGCGTCGAAGGAACGGCGTCACGCGCTTCAGCGAGGGAAGCAGCGGCGCGACCTCGCCGCCGCCGAGGAGCGACACGAAAACGGTCGCGTGCTTGAGGTCGGGGCCGAGCCGGACCTCCGCGATCGTCACGTGGCTCGCGGCGAGCTCCGGATCACGGAACTCCGCCCGCGCGAACAGACCCGCCAGCACGTGGCGGATCTCCTCGGCGACGCGGAGCTGACGCTGCGACGGCGCGCCCGCGTGCGGGCGAGCCGTCTTACGCAGGAACCAGCTCCATCTCGTAGCACTCGACCTGATCGCCTTCGCGGAGGTCGTTGGTGCTGTGGAACGAGAGACCGCACTCGTAGCCGCGCGCCACTTCGCGGACGTCGTCCTTGAAGCGCTTCAGCTGGCTGAGCTCGCCCTCGTGGACGACGACGCCCTCGCGGAGCAGGCGAACGCCGCAGCCGCGCTTGACCAGCCCCTCGGTGACCATGCAGCCGGCGACCTTGCCGACCTTGGTGATCTCGAAGACCTTGCGGATCTCGGCATAGCCGAGGAACTTCTCGCGGTGCTTCGGCGCGATCTTGCCGCGGACGAGGCCTTCGATGTCGTCCGACACCTGGTAGATGATCGAGTAGTAGCGGATGTCGACGCCGTCGCGGCTCGCCATCTCGCGCGCCTGGTTGGTCGCGCGGACGTTGAAGGCGACGATCACCGCGTCCGACGCGCGTGCGAGCTGGACGTCGCTTTCGGTGATCTGGCCAACGCCGGACAGGAGGACGCGGACGCGGACCTCCTCGTGCTCAAGCTTGAGCACGGTCGCCCCGATCGCTTCCGCGCTGCCCTGCACGTCGGCCTTGATGACGATCGCGACTTCCTTCTGCGCGCCGGCCTGGATGCGGGCGAGCATCTGGTCGAGCGTGCCGCGAGCGGCGGTCGCGCCGGCGGCGGTCTTGTCGCGGACCTTGCGCTGCCGGAATTCCGAGATCTCGCGGGCGCGGGTCTCGTTCTCGACGACGACGAGCGGCTCGCCGGCGCCGGGCACGCCCGACAGGCCGAGCAGCTCGACGGGAACGGACGGACCCGCCTCCTTGAGCGGCCGCCGCTTGTCGTCGTGCATGGCGCGGACGCGGCCCCATTCCGAGCCGGCGACGACGATGTCGCCGGGGTGGAGCGTGCCGCGCTGGACGAGCACGGTCGCGACCGGTCCCTGGCCGCGGTCGAGACGGCTTTCCACCACCGTGCCCTCGGCCGTGCGTTCGGGATTGGCACGAAGGTCGAGCACCTCCGCCTGGAGCGAGATCGCCTCGATCAGCTCGGCGAGGCCGGTCTTCTTCGTCGCCGAGATCTCGACGTCCTGCGTTTCACCGCCGAGCTTCTCCACCACGATCTCGTGCTGGAGGAGTTCCTGGCGGACGCGGTCAGGGTTCGATCCGGGCAGGTCCATCTTGTTGATCGCGACGATGATCGGCGCCTCGGCGGCGCGTGCGTGGCGGATCGCCTCGACGGTCTGCGGCATGACGCCGTCGTTCGCGGCGACCACGAGCACGACGATGTCGGTCACCTGGGCGCCGCGCGACCGCATGGCGGTGAACGCCTCGTGACCAGGCGTGTCGATGAAGGTGATGCGCTCGCCGCCCGGCATCTCGACCTGGTAGGCGCCGATGTGCTGGGTGATGCCGCCGGCTTCGCCGCGGACCACGTCGGCCGACCGGATCGCGTCGAGCAGCGACGTCTTGCCGTGGTCGACATGGCCCATGACGGTAACCACCGGCGGACGCGACACGAGGTCGCCTTCCAGGTCGGCGGTGCCCTCGATGCCGAGCTCGACGTCGCTTTCCGACACCCGCCGGGCACGATGGCCGAACTCCTGGACGATGAGCTCGGCGGTGTCGGCGTCGATCGACTGCGCCGGCGTCGCCATCACGCCCATGCGCATCAGCGACTTCACGACGTCGGCGGTCCGGGTCGCCATGCGGTTGGCGAGCTCCGTGACGGTGATCGTTTCCGGCAGCACGACGTCGCGGACGTGACGGACGCCGTCGGCGCGGAGGCGCTCCAGCTCCTGCTGGCGGCGCTCGCGCTCGCGCTGGCGACGGACGGACGCGAGACTCCGCGTCTTGTCGTCGTCGCCCTCGATCGCGGCCTGGACGTCGATCCGGCCGCCGCGACGCTCGCCGCCGCCGAGACCTTTCTTCGGAAGCGGGGTGGGCGAGCGGCGAGGCGGCAGCGCGCCGATCCCGCCGGGACGCCGGAGCGGGGCGCCAGGGCGGCGCGTACCGTCCTCGTCGTCGCTCCT
>CAXUBA010000067.1:0-7236 GCA_964249205.1 uncultured Acetobacteraceae bacterium
CCCCTCAACACGACCGCGACCGATGACACCACCGACGCCTGGGACACGATCGACTGGCTCGTGAAAAACACGCCGGAAAGCAACGGACGGGTCGGCATGATCGGCTCGTCCTACGAGGGGTGGACCGTCGTCATGGCGCTGCTCCACCCGCACCCCGCGCTCAAGGCCGCGATCCCGGAAAGCCCGATGGTCGACGGCTGGATGGGGGACGACTGGTTCCACTACGGCGCGTTTCGCGTGCCGAACTTCGACTACATCGCCGAGCAGACCGAGCAGAAGGGGGAAGGAGACGGCGTGCCGCGCGTCGAACGCGACGACTACACGACGTTCCTCGAGGCCGGCGCCGTCGCCTCCTACGCCGCCGCCGCCGGCCTCGATCAGCTCGGCTGGTGGCGGAAGATGCTGGCGCACCCCGCCTACGACGCCTTCTGGCAGGACCAGGCGCTCGACCGGCTGGTCGCGGCGCATCCGTCCGACGTACCGACGCTCTGGGAACAGGGCATGTGGGACCAGGAGGACATGTGGGGCGCCAACCACTGCTTCGCGGCGCTGAAGAAGAGCGGCCACGAAGGCAACAACTGGCTGGTCATCGGGCCCTGGTTCCACAGCCAGGTCGGCACGGACGCCCGCAATCTCGGACCGCTGCTCTGGGACGGCGACACGGCGCTGCAGTTCCGGCGCGACATGGTCGTCCCGTTCTTCCGCCAGTATCTCGAAGCCGGGCCTCCGGCCAATCTCAGCCGCGTCGCCTTCTACGAGCCCGCCGCCAATCACTGGGAGCACTTCGCCGACTGGCCGGTCAGCCAGGCGACCACCCCGCTCTTCCTCGCGGACGGCTTCGGGCTTTCCTTCGCGAAGCCTACGTCGTCGGGCGCCGACAGCTACGTGTCCGATCCTGCGAAGCCCGTCCCGTTCGAGCCGCGCCCCGTGCGGTTCGACGACCGCGCCGCCTGGCGGACCTGGCTGGTGCACGACCAGCGCTTCGTCGACGGCCGCCCGGACGTCCTCAGCTACGAGACCTCGGTCCTCACGCAGCCCGTCAAGCTCGCGGGCGCTCCCGTTGCCGACATCGTCGAAACGACCACCGGCACCGACACCGACGTCGTGGTGAAGCTGATCGACGTGTATCCGGGACAGTATCGTCCCGCGCCCGAGATGGGCGGCTACGAACTGCCGATCGGCACCGACATCCTGCGCGGCCGCTACCGCGACAGTTTCGAGCACCCGTCCGCGGTTCCGGCCGGTCAGCCGCAGCACTACCGCTTCACGCTTCCGAACGTGAACTACACCTTCGAGCCGGGACACCGGATCATGGTGCAGATCCAGTCGACCTTGTTTCCGCTCTACGATCGCAATCCGCAGACCTACGTCGCCGACCCGTTCTCGCCGAAACCGTCCGACTACCGGCGGGCGACGATCACGGTGCTCCGGGCGCCCGACGCGGCGAGCGCGGTCTGGCTGCCGGTCGTCGAACCGCCGAAGTGATCGCCCGGGCGACGGCCAGACGGTGGTCGCCCCGCCGTTGCCTCGCGACCGCGCCGGGACGATACTTCTTGGTCTCGAAGGCCGAGGTACGCATGTCCGAGCCCCGCCACGACGAGACGCCACTCGACCTGTCCGTCTTCGACGGCCTCGACGCGCCCGCGCCTCCACGGCAATCGTCGTCGTCCGCCGTCGTCACCGACCCGAGCCTCGCCCCCGAGCCGCCTCCGCCGCGCCTGGTCGAGATCGGCGGACTTTCCCCGGCCGACCGCGCGGCGGACCGCTCGGCCTCCGCGCGCATCGCGTTCGGGCAGAGCGCGACGCTCCTCGCCCACGGCGACGAGGTTCTCGCCGCGATCGCCCGGTCGTCCCGGACGCTGCTCGACGGAGTCCGCCTCGGCGACGCCGGTGATGTCGGGCGGATCGCCGCGTCGGTGATCGACGGCGTGAAGATCCTCCGCATCGAGGACCTCCGCGCCGAAGCCGCCAAGGGCGGAAGCCACCCATCCCGCTCGCTCGTCTCGCGCCTGGTCGGCGCCGCCACGGACGCGCGGAGCGCGTTCCGCGGCTTCAGCGAGAACCGACGCAGGTTCCTCGACCTGATGGACGACGAGGAAGCCCGCGCCCGCCGGATCAAGGCCGACCTCGCGGTCGCGATCGACCTGCTCGATGAACAGGCGGAGGCGATCCGCCGCAGCCTGCACGGGCTCAAGATCGAGATCGCCGCCGGCCAGATCGCGCTCGACCGCGGGCATGCGGAGCTCGAGCGCCGTCGCCAGGCCGCGGTCCGGTCGGGCGATCCCACCGAGGCCGCCGACGTGCTCTCGTTTCGCGGTGCGCTCGCGAACTTTCGCGGAAAGGTGGCCGAACTTCGCGAAGCGCTCGTGGGATCGGCAATGCTGATCCCGATCGTCGCGCAGAACCGGCAGGCCGCCGAGACGCGCCTGATGAAGATCTCGAACGGCATGCTCGTGGTCATTCCGCGCCTGATGGCGGTCGCGTCGCAGGCGGTGGTGCAGGTCGATATCGGCCGCGCCGCCGCCGAAGCCGGCAAGCTCGACGAGGCCGCGCGTCAGGTCACGCTGCTCGCGTCCCGCGGCGCGCACGACGCCGCCACCGAGGCCGCCAGGAGCCTCGGCGGCGACACGCGCAACGTCGACGTGCTGGCCGCCGTCGCCGACGAGGCGATCCGCACCATGCACGAGGTGATCGAGATCGAGCGCGCGGTGGCCGACGCGGACCGCGAACGCGAGAACCGCCTGGTCGCGATCCGCGATCGTCTCGTGACCGGCATGCAGGGCGTCCACCAGCACGCGATCGCCCCCTGAAGCGCGTGCCGATCGACGACCCACTTGGCAAAGGTCCGGCAGCCGCCTTCGATCCCGCCGCCTTCGACAAGGAGGCTGCCTGGCTTCGCCGCTTCAACGCCGACGGCGAAGCGAGCCTCCGCGCCTTCGCGCTTCGTCTCCGCGAAGCGATGCCCGACCGCGTCACGATCGAACGGAAAGGCAGCCTGTTCAGCCGTTCGACGAAGATCACCGGCGTCGCGATCTCGCTCGGCGACCACCGATACGTCCTGTCGCTCGACGGTGCCCGAATCCGTGCCCGGATCGTGCTCGAGGTCCGCGGCGTCGCGCTGCAGACGCGGGACGTCGATCCCGCCGAATGGTTCGAGCGGCTCGCGGCCGAGACGAGGCACGCGAGCGAGCATGCGAAGACCCTCGCCCGCTCCCTATCCGGCTTCATGAGCGGCTGACATGGCGCAACCTTCGAACGGCGATCAACGTCACGCCGACATCGAGACGAGCCTTCGCGCCGGCCGCGTGCCGGACCGAGTCCGCGCACGCCTCGAAGCGGCCGCCGCCGGACGGCTGCCCTGGATCGCGACGCTCACCCCGGCCGAGCTCCGCATCGTCCGCTCGCACGGCCTCCGGCCGATCGCCTCGGTGTCCGCAACCTGCTGGCTGCATCTCGGCTGGTCCTGGACCGAGGGTCATCGCGAGGGCTGGCGGACAGCACTCGCCCGGCTCCGCGCCGAAGCCGTCGCGGCCGGCGCCAACGCCGTGCTCGACGTGAAGATGCGCACGATCCCCTTGAGCCTCCCGCACAGCATGGACTTCACGCTGGTCGGCACCGCGGTGCGCGTCGAGGGCGCGCGGCCGAGCGCGGAACCGCTCGTCGCGACGATGCCGACGCTCGAATTCGTCAGACTGCTTGAGGCCGACATCGTGCCGACCGGGATCGCGATCGGCGCGCGCTATGAATGGCTTGCCGCGTGGAACTGGAACGTCGCGCAAACCGGTCGCGGCAACGTCGAGGCGGGCGAGCTCAGCCGCTTCTGGGACAGGGTGCGTCGCGACGCCCACGCAGATCTTCGCCATGACGCCGCAACGTCCGGCAACGGCGTGCTCGCGCATGTCAATTTCGCCGAATTGCGCCGGGTCGACGTAAACAATGCGCCGCAGTATCTCGGCCGTCACATCGTGGTCGCGAGCACGATCGAGGCCGCTCCCGGCACCGTCCCCGCGGGCGTCACGATGCTCGTCGATGCCCGCCGCAACGCGACGTCGCCGACGACGCGTCGGCCGCATCACCAGTCCTACGACGATTTCGACCGCGAAGGTGCGATCTGAGATGCAAAACGGGATACCACGGCACGCGAGCGAGCGGCTCCGCGGGCTCCGCACGGCGGCTCATACGAGCGGCGTGTTCACGTCCGACTTCTCGGTCAACGAGTTCCTGCTGGTCCGCAAGGCCGGTTTCGAACCGATCGGGCTCTGCGTCGGGTCCTGCGTCTATCATGTCGGAATCCAATACGGCGCCTGGGGCCGCAACCAGGAACTCGATGTCCTGAGCAGGGCGATGTACGACGCCCGCGAACGCGCGATGACGCGGATGCGTGCCGAAGCGACGGCGATGCAGGCCGACGGCATCGTGGGCGTGAAGCTGACGGTCAAGCGGCTCGAATGGGATCAGAACCTACTCGAGTTCATCGCGCTCGGCACCGGCGTCGTGCATGGGAGCGGTCACCCGGGCTTTCGCGCGCATGACGGCGGACCGTTCACGTCGGACCTGTCCGGGCAGGACTTCTGGTCACTGCTGCACGCCGGCTATCGGCCGGTCGAAATGGTCATGGGCAGCTGCGTCTATCATGTCGCAAGGCGCGGCGTTCTGTCGAACCTCGCGTCAGTCGGCCAGAACGCCGAGCTCGAGAACTACACGTCCGCGATGTACGAGGCCCGAGAGATCGCGATCGAGCGCATGCAGGCGGAGGCGGCGGCCGCGCGCGCGGAAGGTGTCGTCGGTCTCGACATCCACGAAGGCAGCCATGTTTGGCAGCCGCACGTCATCGAGTTCTTCGCCATCGGGACCGCCGTCCTGCCGCTCGATAGGGAGATGGCACCCGAAGCGATCGCCGATCCGATCATGGTGCTGAGCGTGAACGACTGAGCGATCAGCCGCGAGACCAGACAATGAAAGGGCGGGGACCCGGTCCCCGCCCTCCCATGCGTTCTGTCAGAGCGTGCGCGACGTGTCACGTCCGGCAGACGTCGTCGTCGTGTCGTACGCATCGGCGGCGGGATCGTGCCCAACCCAGCCTTCGCGCTCGTAGTCGCCACGACGGCTGGTGACGTCGACGACCTCGCTCCGCGCCAGGATCGCCTGCACCTCGGCTGCATTCGCTTCGGTTGTCCGGACACTCAGCAGCGTGCCGCCGCGTCGGACGCCCTCGGCATAGACATGCGCGTCGCGCTCCGGAACACCGTGATGGGTCAGTGATCCGAGCAGACCGCCGGCCGCGGCGCCGGCACCAGCGCCGGTCAGGGTGGCGATCAGCCACCCGGCGGCGATCACCGGGCCGACGCCTGGAATGGCGAGGGCGCCGATGCCGGCGAGCAGGCCGGCGCCGCCGCCGACGATCGTGCCGAGGCTCGCGCCGGTTCCGGCGCCGGTGTGGTCGGCCGTGCCGGGCGACGTCGTGCCGTTGGTCGCCGTATCGGTGCCGTTTCGTCCGACGATGCTGATGTCGCTGTGCGACACGCCGGCGGCTTCCAGTTGACCGACGACTCGCTCGGCTTCGGCGTAGGTATCGTAGAGATGGGTGACTGTGGTCATCGTTGGTCCCTCCGGGATCCGGCCGTGATTAGGATTGCGCGGCGCCGACATTGCCCTTGTAGTCGAGCCAGACGCCCGTGGTCTGACCGTCCTTCGTGGCCTGGCCGCGCCAGACGCCGTGCGCGAGACGAAGTCCCGTCACGTGGGTGTAGCCTTCCGACGCGATGCGATGACGCGCCTGCCCGCGAGTGAACGAGTTGTGGCCGTGCGCCGGTGTCGCCGCGTTCGCGTTGGTGGTCGCGACCGCCTGGTTGTCGTTGCCGGACGCGGACGTGCGATTGCTGCTCGCGGCAGGCGTGCCCGACGTCGGCGGGTTTGCAGTCGTCGCGGGACTGGCCATCGTCGGCGGCGTCGCCGGGGCCGGCGGGTTGGTGGCGGTCGTGGAACTGCCCGTGGTCTGCGCGACCGCGGCCCCGCCGATCAGAAGCGTGGCCGCGAGGCCGAGGATAACCGAACGCATGACTGATCTCTCCTGAAACTATTCTTCTGCTCGTGCAAAGTATGCACGTTCGACCTAAAAACGTGTTGGGCTAGGAAGAGTTCCTTGCGATCCTACAAGTCACGAACCGGTCGAAGACTGGTCTTGTCTGACCGGACCGATAGTGCAGAATGACCGTCATGCGTATCGGCCGATCGCGTCTTCCAGTCAGCCCGTGTGGGCGCCAAGCCCGTCGAGCGTCGCGATCGCGCCGGCCGGAAGCCGCAACGCGGCGGCGGCGAGGTTTTCCCGCAGATGCGCCGGCGACGACGTGCCCGGGATAAGAAGGATGTTCGGGGCACGCTGCAGCAGCCAGGCGAGCGCCACCTGCATCGGCGTCGCGCGCAGTTCCGCCGCGACCGCGGTCAATGCGTCCGACTGCAGCGGCGTGAAGCCGCCGAGCGGGAAGAACGGCACGTAGGCGATCCCGTCCGCCGCCAGCCGGTCGATCAGCGCGTCGTCCGCACGGTGCGCGAGGTTGTAGTGGTTCTGCACGCAAACGATCTCCGCCATCCCGCGTGCTTCCGCCACCTGCGCCGCCGTCACGTTGCTGAGCCCGAGATGCCGGATCAGTCCGTCGCGCTGCAGGGCGATCAGCGGCGCGAGCCGGTCGGCGATCGACCCCTCGCCCGGTTCGTGCGTGTCGCCTATGACCCTGAGGTTGACCACGTCGAGCACGTCGAGGCCGAGATGGCGGAGGTTGTCGTGCACCGCGCCCGTTAGCTCGGCGGGCGACGCCGCGACGTTCCACGACTTGTCCTCGCCCCGTTTCGCGCCGACCTTCGTCACGATCACGAGGTCGTCGGCGTACGGATGCAGGGCTTCCCGGATGATCCGGTTGGTGACGTGCGGTCCGTAGAAGTCGCTCGTGTCGATGTGGTCGACCCCGCTCGCCACCGCCTCGCGCAGCACCGCGAGCGCCGCGTCGTGGTCCCGCGGCGGCCCGAACACGCCCGGACCCGCGAGCTGCATCGCGCCGTAGCCCATGCGCCCGACGGCCCGTCGCCCGAGCCGATACGAACCCGCCATCCCGAGGTCAGTCATCGCCAGTCCTCCCTTTGCTTCGAAGACGCTCATATGGCGGCGGAACGCGTGCGATCATCGCTGAAGCCAACGCCGCCGGCTCGGCGGGTCGCGCTTCGCTGCCGGCGCGCGCCTGA
>CAXUBA010000067.1:7246-13411 GCA_964249205.1 uncultured Acetobacteraceae bacterium
GTCGGCAGCCGGGCGCCCGGGGGGGCCGGCAGGGAGGATCGGGGTTCGCGGATCGTCGCGGCGGTGCAGCGGAGCGCGATTCGGCTTCCGCCGCGCCGGAACCGGGGCCCGCCTCGCCGTTTCAAACCGTCGGGCCGGCTGACCGGCCCGGCCTCCGGCGCCGGCCGAAAGGAGACATGATGCTGATCGCCACCATCCTGGAGCAGAAGGGCCACGGCTGCGAGAGCGCCGGCCGCGGCGAGATCGTGGACGCCGCGGTCCGCCTCCTCGACGCGCGCGGCATCGGCGTGATCGTCGTGACGGACGAAGACGGATCGCTCGCCGGGATCTTCTCGGAGCGCGATCTCGTCCGTGTGCTGGCCCGGGAAGGTCAGCAGGCGCTCGGCCGCCGGCTCGAAACGGTGATGACCAGCCCCGTCGTGACCTGCCGTCCGGACGACACCGTGGACCACGTCCTCGCCATCATGACGGAGCGGCGCATCCGGCATGCGCCTGTGCTCGCCGACGGGCGGCTTGCCGGCATGATCAGCATTCGGGACCTCGTCCGTTCGCGCCTTAGCGAGAAGGAGATCGAGGCCGCCGTGTTGCTCGACATCTCGCGCCGGCACGCCTGACGATCCGTCCGCGACGGGGCGCTCCGGTCTCGACAGACCGCCCCGGGAGTGTGCATCTGCCACCCCGTCGGGAGCTCGATCCGTGTGGATCGCATCCGCTTCCGGGCAGCTGACGCGAAACGCGGCAGATCGCGAGCACGGAGAGACCGTTTGATGACACGACGAGGATTGGCGGGCGCGGTGGTGGCGTTCACCGCCGCAGCAGGCGTTGCCCATGCCGACGAGGGCATGTGGACGCTCGACAACCTGCCGAAGCAGCTGATGCAGCAACGCTACGACTTCACGCCGAGCCAGGCGTGGATCGACCACGTCATGCACGCTTCGGCCCGGCTCGCGCTCGGCTGCTCCGCCTCGTTCGTATCGCCCGACGGGCTGGTGATGACGAACCACCACTGCGTCCAGGGCTGTCTTGGCGATCTCGCGGCGCACAGCAAGTCCGACGACGTCGTCACCGGCTATGCCGCCACGCGGGCCGGTGCCGAGCCGCGCTGTCCGGGCATGGAACTCGACCAACTCCGCTCCATCGGCGACGTCACGGACCGGGTGAACGCGGCGTTGAAGGGCAAGTCCGGCGCCGACTACATCGCGGCCGAACACGCGGCCGCGTCGAAGATCGAAAGCGAATGCAGCAGCGGCGATCCGACGCACCAGCGCTGCGACGTCATCTCGCTCTACCATGGCGGTCGTTACGATCTTTACACCTACCGGCGCTTCCAGGACGTCCGCCTCGCCTTCGCGCCGGAAGACGCGATCGCGAACTTCGGCGGCGATCCCGACAACTTCAATTATCCCCGCTACGACCTCGACATCTCGTTCCTCCGCGTCTACGACGGCGGCAAGCCGGCGCAAACGGATTACTTCACCTTCGATCCGGCCGGGCCGAAGGCCGGCGAGCTCGTCTTCACCTCGGGCAATCCCGGTTCGACGTCGCGCGACGACACCGCCGACCAGATCGAGACGTTCCGGAACGACGAGCTCCCGCTGATCTACGGCGACTACGAGAGCCTCGACGGCGTGCTCTGGGAGTTCAACCGGGAAAGCGCGGCCCATTCTCGCGAAGGCAAGAACCCGCAGTTCGGGGTCGAGAACTCGCTCAAGGTCTACACCGGCTGGCTCAAGGCGCTCGGCAACCCCGCCATCCTCGCGAAGAAGAGGGCCGACGACCAGGCGCTGCTCGACTGGATCGACGCCGATCCCGCCCGCAAGACCACCTACGGCGACCCGTTCGCGGCGATCCGCGCGACGCTCCCGACCGAGCGGACGCTCTATCCGCGCTACTTCATGCTGGAAGGCCGGCGCGCGCCGGCCGCCTTCATGGCCCGAAGCTTCGTCCTGGCCAGGATGCTGGTGCGCGGTGCCGCCGAGCGGCAGAAGCCGGACGCCGACCGTCTTCCCGGCTATCGCGACGCCAACCTGCCCGAGCTCGAAGCACAGCTTTTCTCGTCCCGGCCTGTCTATCCCGAACTCGACGAGACGAGCCTTGCCTTCTCGCTCACCAAGATGCGCCAGGTCCTCGGCGCCGACGACGCGGCGGTCCACACGGCGCTCGGCTACCGATCCCCGGAAGACGTCGCCCACACGCTCGTGACGGGCACCAAGCTGGCGGACCTCGCCACCCGGCGCGCGCTTTGGGACGGCGGGGCGAAGGCAATCGCGGCGTCAACGGATCCGATGATCCGCTTCGCGGCCGCGGTCGATCCCGACAGCCGCGCCGTCCTCAAGCGGTGGCAGGACGAGGTCGAGGCGCCACAAGACAAGGAAACCGGCCTGATCGCCGCGGCGCGCTTCGCCAAGGAGGGCAACGCGCTTTATCCGGACGCGACCTTCACCGAGCGCCTGTCCTACGGAAAGGTCGACGGCTGGATGCAGGACGGCAAGCCCGTCCCGCCGTTCACCGATTTCGCCGGCCTCTTCAACCGCGCGACCGGCGCCGCGCCGTTCGCGCTGCCACCCTCCTGGCTCGCCGCCCGACCGCATCTCGACGGCGCGACGAAGTTCGACTTCGTCTCGACCAACGACATCATCGGCGGCAACAGCGGCAGTCCGATGATCGACCGCGACGGGCACGTGATCGGGGTCGCCTTCGACGGCAACCAGGCGTCGATCGCCGGCGACTACGTCTACGACGGCACGGACAACCGGACGGTCGGCGTCGACACCGCCTCGATGATCGCGGCCTTGCGTCAGGTCTACCATCTCGGCTGGCTGGCGGACGAGCTCGTTGGCCGCAAGGGGTCGGCCGCTCCGAACGGCTGAGGAGAGCCCCATCCTCCCTGGCACGATGAACGCCTCCTGCCGGGGAGGACGGAACCCAGCCTGCGATGAACGAGTTCAGCCCGAACCGGCAGGAAGACCTCAGGGTGTTCATGGCGAACGTCGAGGCGAAGCGGCGCAAGTTCGGCCCGCCGCTGGCGCGGGCCGCGAGCATGTCGTTCGGTCGCGGCGCGCGGATGCCCGAACCGGCGGCGCAGGATTGCGCCATCGCCGTTGGCGGGACGCTGTCGATCGGGGAGGCGTCCAAGCAACGGCCATCGCGGGTCCGGGCGTTACGCCGCACGCCCTCGTGGATGCTTTGACGCGAGTCGGCGACATCGGACGGCCGCAGGACGGCACGCTCGAACTCCTCGCCAGCGCCGCGACCGATCCGCGGCACGCGGCGAGCCTCACGCGGTTGGCCGAAGGCGAGGACGCCGCGGACGGCACGCTCGGTCGCCTCGACACCGCCTCGCGCGACCGGGCGCGCAAGGTCTCCGTGCAGGACGGGATTCGGGAGAACGCCGCCGAGATCTGGCGCTGGCTCGGCGAGGGCGCGCACGTCTTCGTCTGCGGCGATGCGCCCCGCTCGGCGAAGGACGTCGACGCGACGCTGCGACGTGTCGCGATCTCCGAAGGCGGCCTGACGGAAGACGGCGTGCGGGACTGGATCGCCCGCCTCGCCCCCAACGACCGCTACAAGCGCGACGTGTCTTGAGCGCGCCGCCGCGGATCCTGTCGCGTCGGGTGCTGTCCGACGCGTTCTTTCGCCTGGAACAGCTTACCGTCGAGCAGGAGCGGCGGGACGGCACGCGTCAGGTGATCGAGCGCGAGGTCTACCGAAACGGGCCGGGCGCCGCCGTGCTCCCGATCGATCGCGCTCGCGGCACGATCCTCCTGGTCCGCCAGATGCGTGTCGGGGCTCTCGTCAACGGCGATCCGCCCATGCTGCTCGAGGCCTGCGCTGGGATCGTGGAGGCGGACGACATGCCCGAAGCGACGGCGCGGAAGGAGGCGGAACAGGAGCTCGGCGTCCGCGTCCGGGATCTCGTCGCTATCGGCTCGATCTATCCGAGCCCGGGCGCCTCGGCCGAGACGATCGCGCTGTTCCTCGCCGCCTACGACGAGCGCGATCGGATCGGCGACGGCGGCGGCCTCCGCGCGGAGGGCGAGGAGATCGGGGTCGTGGAGACGACGCTCGCCGAGGCCGAAGCGCTCGCCCGACAGGGCGGGATCCGGGACGCCAAGACGATCATCCTGCTCGCGGCGTCGGCGCGGCACTGAGCGGGGACGAGCGCCGGATGGCAAGCGTTCGATGACGATCGGCCATGCGACGAGGCTCGGCCGCCGGCGGTGCGCGACGCTCGCCGCCGCGTCCGCCATGCTCGCCGGATGTTCCGCGGTTGACGTCCTGAACACGCTCGCGCCCGACCGCCTGTTCGCCGACGGGCTCCCGTACGGACCCGACGCGCGTCAGCGTCTCGACCTCTACCGCCCCGCGGGCTTCGGCCCGTTTCCGGTCGCAATGTTCGTCTACGGTGGGGATTGGCGTTCCGGGCATCGCTCGATGTACCGCTTCGTCGGCGGCGCGCTCGCGGCGTCAGGCTTCCTCGCCGTCATCCCGGACTACCGCCTCTACCCGTCCGTCCGCTACCCGGCGTTCCTGCAGGACTGCGCGCAAGCGCTCGACTGGGTGCGGCGCGAGATCGGCACGCACGGCGGGATCGCGGCGCCGCCCGCCCTGATCGGCCACTCGGCCGGAGCCTACAACGTCGCGATGCTGACGCTCGACGGACGCTGGCTCGGCGAACGGGGTCTCGCGCCGCGACGCGACGTCGCGCGGACGATCGGCCTGTCCGGGCCCTACGATTTCGCGCTCGACACGCCCATGCTGCGCGACCTGTTCGGAACCGCGCCCGATGCGAGCGACACGCAGCCGATCGCGCATGTCGACGGGCGTGCGCCGCCGATGCTGCTGCTGACCGGCACCGCCGACCACACCGTGCGCTCGTCGAACACGCGCCATCTCGCGACACGGATCCGCGCGTTCGGCGGCGACGTCGAAACGGACTTCTACGAAGGCATCGACCACACGGAGATCATCGGCGCGTTCGCGGCACCGCTCCGTTTTCTCGCGCCCTCGTTTCGCGACAGCGTCCGGTTCATGCACGACGGGCTCCAGTCGGCCTGATGCCGCATCCGGAACGGACCCGGTCGCGTAACGCTCACATGAACGCCGTCGCGCTGACGTTCGGAGCCGCGTCCGATCCTTTTGCCTGGGCATCGTCAGCCGCGTTCCGGCCGGGTAGTGTCCGCGTCGGGCGTGTCGGGGTGGTGCGGGTGTCGGCAACGAGCGAAAGCCTGGGCGCACTGCTCCGGCGGTGCGGCGATGGCGACCGGGCGGCGTTCCGGGACCTCTACGATCGCGAAAGCCCGCGCCTCTACGGGCTGGCGCTCCGCCTGACACGGCAGCCGGCGGTCGCATCCGACGTCGTGCACGACACGATGCTTCAGGTCTGGCAGAAGGCCATCCGTTTCGACCCGGAGCGCGGCTCCCCCGAGGCCTGGCTCTCGACCATGCTCCGCTACCGCGCGATCGACGCGATCCGGCGGACCGCGCGCGAGGAGGGCAGCGGCGACCTTCCCGAGGTCGCGGACACCGGACCGGATGCCTACGCCTCGCTCGCCGCCGTCGAGGAGACCAGCGCACTCCGCTTCTGCATGGAGGCCCTCGAGCCCGCGCAGAACCGCGTGGTGACGCTCGCCTTCTTCGACGGACTGTCGCATTCGGAGCTGGCCGCCCGGCTGGAGGCTCCGCTCGGCACGGTGAAATCCTGGGTCCGGCGCGCGCTCATCGCGCTTCGCCGATGCATCGACGCGGACGCCTCGACATGAGCGGCACGACCGACGGCGACGACGAGGATGTCCGCGCCGGCGAATACGTCCTCGGGCTCGCGGAGCCTGCCGAGGCCGCGACCATCGAGGCGGAGGCTGGGCGGAACGCGCGCCTCGTCGCCACCATCGGCGCCTGGGAGCGGCGCTTCGCGCCGTTCTACGACGCGATCCGGTCGATCGATCCGCCGCCGCCTCTCTGGACCCGCCTCGAGCGGAACGCGTTCGGCGCCGACCTGCCGGGCGCGCCGCGGATCGTGCCCGCGCGTCGCAGCCGAGCGCCGTTGTGGGGCGCCGGCGTCGCCGGCTTCGCACTTGCGGCCGGGCTCGCGGGGCTCGTGGTCCTCCAGCGCCCCGCCGTGCCGCCGCCGGTCGCCGTCGCGGCGCTGCTGCCGCGGACCTCGGG
>CAXUBA010000068.1:0-13374 GCA_964249205.1 uncultured Acetobacteraceae bacterium
CTACGGGGTGGTGGGGGAGAAGATCGCGGCACAACCCGGCTACGCGTTCTCGTCCGCGCTCAAGGCGAAGAGTGGTCAGAGCTGGGACTACGCGTCGCTCGACAAGTGGCTGCTCGATCCGCGCGGCTACGCGCCGGGCACCAAGATGGCGTTCAGCGGCATTCCGAGCACGAAGCAGCGCGCCGCGGTCGTCGCCTATCTGCGTACGCTCTCGACGAGCCCGCTGCCGCTCCCCGCGGCCACCACCAACCCCGCCTCGCATGTCTCCTCGGTCGGCGACCAGAGCGCGGCGAAGGCGCCGGCGACGTCGGCCCGGAGCGCGCCACCGCCGCCTGGGCATTGAACGGGCTGCTCGCGGTCGCCGAGGCGGCGGCCGAGGCGGCGGGACGGGCGATCCGACCGTATTTCCGGCAAGCCGGCCTCGACGCCGAACGGAAGGGCGACGAGAGTCCGGTCACCGTCGCCGACCGCGAGGCCGAACGCGCGATCCGCACGGTCATCGAGCGGCACTTCCCGGAAGACGGGATCCTCGGCGAGGAGTTCGGCCTTGCCCGCCCGGCATCGCGCCGCCGCTGGCTGCTCGACCCGATCGACGGCACGCGCGCCTTCATCACCGGACGTCCGCTCTTCGCGACGCTGATCGCGCTCGCGGAGGACGGTATCCCGATCCTTGGCGTGATGGACCAGCCGGTGACCGGCGAGCGATGGATCGGCCTCCGCGGCGAGGCGACGCGCTTCCGCGGGCCGCTGGGCGGCACGGCAGGCACGCGGCGCTGTGCCGCGCTCGCGGCGGCCGAGCTGTCCGCGACCACGCCCGCGATGTTCGCGACCCCCGACGAGAAACGCGCGTTCGCCCGGCTCGAAGCGTCCGTCCGACGCGTCACCTGGGGCGGCGACGCCTACGGCTACGGACTGCTCGCCCTTGGGCTGATCGACGTGGTGTGCGAGAACGACCTCAAGCCCTGGGACTGGGGCGCCCTGCTGCCGATCGTGGAAGGTTCGGGCGGCCGGATGGGCCGCTGGACCGGCGCGGCGTTCCCGGACAGCGGACCGACCAACGTGCTCGCGGCCGGCGACCCGGCCGTATTCGAAGCGGCGTCGGCGCTGCTGTCGCCGTCGCCGCTTCAGATGCCGTAGCGTCGCACCATCAGCGCGCAGAAATCGGCGAAGGCTTCCGGCTCGCGCGGGGGCGCCGAATGGTGTGCCCAGAGGCCGCGATGCTCCGGCGTGAAGCAGAACGTCCCGGTGACCTCGAACGGATCAAGCGCGCGCATCATGCGATCGAACCAACGTTCGGCGTCTGGCCGCTCCCAATCCGCCCAGCTCAGACCGGTCCGAAGATGCCGGACGCCGAGCGCCTGCATGTCGCGGACGGCGTCGTCGAGCCGAGGATCCTCGAAGTGGAACCACTGGCACAGGCCGAATTCCGGCGTCAGTTCGCTGAAGACGCGCGCGGCCGGCTTCGCCCGTCCGTGCTCGTCGAACAGGCCCATATGGAAGTGCCGGTAGTAGGAGGAGCCTTCCGCCTCCTTGTGACGCGTCGTCGCGGGCCAGGCCGACGGCAGGTCGTAGAGGCTGTACCAGTGGATACGGGCCGCGCGCCCGCGCAGCAGCTCCCCCGTCCGGCGCACGCCGAACGCCTGCACCTCATCGGCGCCGAAGGTCGAAACGCCGACCTCGGACACCCAGACCGGCATCGACGCCGCGGTCTCGATCTCGGCGACCTTCAGGGGCCACTCGTCGATCTTCCACAGGTTCCAGTCGAGCGGGAAACCGTGCACGGCGACCGCGTCGATCGCGCCGAGCACGCCGGCCTCGCGCATCAGCTCGATAAAGCCCGGGTCGATCGGCGAGATCCCGCCGAGCACGCGCGGCAATCCCGGTTGGGCGGCACCGATCGCGAGGCCGGCGAGGCGGGCCATGGCGCCGAACCGCACCCAACCCGGGTCGCTTTCGATGTCCCAGTGCGACTTGTTGTTGGGTTCGTTCCAGATCATCGTCGAATGAAGCATGGGAGCGTGTTCCGATCAGCGCCTGGTCTTCGTCAAGCGGGGCAAGTGTCGGGCGGGACCGTCGTCACGCGGGTCGCGCGGGATACACGGGGTCCGGAGGCGGACCGTCGGCATTGACGCAGATGAAGATCTCGCGTTCCGGATGCGACACGATCCGGAACCCGCTCGCGCGCAGCAACGCCGCCGAGCACGCGCGGTTCGGCGCCCACCAGTTGGTCGGATCGCGCGAATATGAATGCTCGATGAAGTGCATCACAGGCCAGCCCGGCTGTTCGAAGACCGCCTCGTCCACGAACGCGTAGTCGGGTTCGGTGTCGAGCACGCGCTCGGAGCCGCGCTGCATCGACTGGAACACCAGCGTGCCGCCCGCGACATGCGTCCGGATCAGCTCGAGCGCCAGCAGCGGATGACGAAGATGATAGAGCACGCCGAAGAAGATCACGAGATCGAAGCGTTCGCCGAGCGCCGCGACGTCGTAGACCGACATCTGCCGGAACTCGATCGCGAGCCCCTCCACCTCGGCCGCGAAACGCGCCTGCTCGAGATAGAAGCCGTCGATGTCGATGCCGACCACGCGTGCGGCCCCGCGACGCTTCATTTCGAGCGCGTAGAAGCCGCCGTTGCAGCCGATGTCGAGCACGGTCTTTCCCGTAAGGTCCGCCGGGATCTCGTGACGGAAGCTGTTCCACTTGACGCGCGGAAAGTCGCCGAGGAAATGGCCGGGCGCGGTCGGCACGCCGCCGACCTCCATGTGGTGGAACCAGGGACCGAGCGACGCGACGCGTTCCCTGATCCGATCGATGGTCCACGCCTCGCGTCCGTTCATCCTGCCGCCTTTCGTGCCGTTCCGACTCCGTCGTGAGCGATCATCGACACGATCGCATGATCGTTCCATCCGGACCGAACGATCCTCCGTCTACGCTTCCTCCCGATCCGTGGATCGATGCGATGCGCGCCGGCGATCACCGGCGCGCCTTCCGCATCAACGACGCCGTGCTGCGGGCGCGGCTCGAGCGCGGCGAGACCGCCGACGATCCCGCCCTCCCCTATCACCGCCGATTCGTCTGGACCGGTCGGTCCCCGACCGACGCCTCGGTCCTGGTCCGCTGCTATCACGGGCTCGGCGACACGCTGATGGCGTCCCGCTTCCTGCCGGCGCTGCGCGAGCGGGCCCGGCACGTTACGGTCGAAGCGCAGCGCCCCCTCGTTCCGCTGCTCGCATCGATGCGGGTGGCCGATCGCGTCCTGCCGTTCGACCACGCGGCGCCGCTGCTGCCGGCCGAGATCGACCTCGAGATCACCGAACTCGCCCACGCGCTCCGGCTCGGCCCCGCCGACGCGCGCAGTCCCCCGCCGCCCGTCACCGCAGCGCCGATCGAAGCCGGCACCATCGGCTTCTGCTGGCGCGCCGGGGAATGGCTGTCCGATCGATCGGTTCCGTTGGACGCGCTCGCAGCCCGGCTCCGCGCGTCCGGCCGACCGCCGCTGTCGCTGCAGCACGGCCCGGCGCTCGCCGACGCGCACCGTCGCCATCCCGATCTCTTCTCGGGCCCCGGCCGGGGCGACGACGATCTCGGGCGCACCGCATCCCTCGTCGCCGCAGCCGACGTCGTCGTTTCCGTGGACACGATGATCGCGCACCTCGCGCTTCTGCTCGGCCGGAAGACGGTCGTCCTTCTCAAGCAGGACGCGGACTGGCGCTGGGGCAGTCCCGACGGTTTCTCGCCCTGGTATCCGGACGCGATCCTGCTCCGGCAGCGGCGCGCGGGCGACTGGACGGACCCGCTCGCCGCTCTCGCGTCGCATCTCAGGGCGGAACGTTGACCGCGAGCACCAGAGGCATGACGCCCCGCGCATAGCGGACCAGGGAGCGCGAACCCGGATCGACCGCAAGCCGCAACGAAAGGTCGGGTGCGAGGCCGAGGACGGACGCGAGCACCGCCCGGATCACGTCGGCATGGGTGAACAGCGCGGCCTCGCCGTCGCCGCCGATCTCGTCCGCGAGCCGTCGGAGCGATCCGATCGCCCGGTCGGCGACGGCGCCGATCGTTTCGCCCGCCGGGATCGCCGCGCTGCCGCGACAGCCGTTCCAGGCGATCCAGTCCGGATCGGCCTCAAGCGTCGACCAGTCGGCGCCGGTCCAGGCGCCGTAGTCAACCTCGTCGAGCGCCGGGTCGATCCGCACGGGCAGACCGAGCTTCTCCGCGAGCGGCGCCGCGGTTTCCGTCGCGCGCTCGAGCGGTCCCGAGACGACCCGCCCGATTGGACGCCGAGCCAGCGCGGTCGCGACGCGCTCCGCGTCCGACCGGCCGGCGTCATCGAGACGATGTCCCGGCGTCCGTCCCGCGAGAATCCGGCCGCCGGCGAGCGGGGTGCTGCCGTGGCGCACCAGGTGGAAGATCGTCATCGCTTGGAGCGACGGCTGCTTCGTTCTACAGCGGCGCGCATGAGCGACCTCCTTTCCCTGCCCAAGGACAAGATCCGCATCCTCCTGCTGGAAGGCATCCACGACAGCGCCGTCGCATCCTTCCACGAGGCGGGCTATCGGACCATCGTCCGCGAGCGCGGCGCGCTCGAAGGCGAGGCGCTGGTCGAGGCGGTCCGCGGCGTCCACATCCTCGGCATCAGGAGCCGCACGGAGCTCACCGCCCGCGTGATCGAGGCCGCCGACCGCCTGATCGCGATCGGCTGCTTCTGCATCGGAACCAACCAGGTCGATCTCGCGAGCGCGCGCGCGCGCGGGATCCCGGTGTTCAACGCCCCCTACAGCAACACGCGCTCCGTCGCCGAACTCGTCATGGGCGAGATCGTGATGCTGATGCGCGGCATCTTCCCGCGCTCGGCCGGCGCGCATGCGGGACGCTGGGACAAGAGCGCCGCCGACAGCTGGGAGGTGCGCGGCAAGACGCTCGGCCTCGTCGGCTACGGTTCGATCGGCAGCCAGACCTCGGTGCTGGCGGAAGCGTTCGGCATGCGTGTCCTCTACTACGATCCGGTCGCGAAGCTGCCGCACGGCAACGCGCGGCCGGTTCCGTCGCTGGCGGCGCTGCTCGCCGAAAGCGACGTGGTCAGCCTCCACGTGCCGGAAACGCCGGACACCGAGGGCATGATCGGGCCGGACGAGATCCGGCGGATGAAACCCGGTTCGTTCCTGCTGAACAACGCGCGCGGCTCGGTCGTCGATCTCGAGGCGCTGGCGTCGGCACTCCGCGACCGGCACCTGCTCGGCGCCGCGATCGACGTGTTTCCGGTCGAGCCGCGCTCGAACGGCGAGCGCTTCGTGTCGCCGCTGCAGGACCTGCCGAACGTCATCCTGACCCCGCATGTCGGCGGCTCGACGGCGGAAGCGCAGGAGCGGATCGGCGTCGAAACCGCGCGGAAGCTGATCGACTACAGCGACGTCGGCTCGACGCTTGGGGCGGTCAACTTTCCCCAGGCGCAGCTGCCGCCGCGACCCCGCTTCACCCGCTTCATGCACGTCCACCGGAACGTGCCCGGCCTGCTTCGGCGCGTGAACGCCGTCTTCGACGAGGCCGGCGCCAACATCGCCGGCCAGTACCTGCAGACCGAGGGGGATGTCGGCTACGTGGTGGTGGAAGCCGATATCGCCGACGACGCGGCGACCCCGCTGCTCGAACGCCTGCGCGCCCTCGACGGCACGATACGCGCCCGGCTGCTCTACTCGCGGAGCTGAGGACATGGCGGGAGACATCGCGCTACGGCCGGAACGGCATCGCCTCCGCAACGCGGTGGCGGTTTTCGGGCCCGGCCTCGTCGTCATGCTCGCCGACACCGATGTCGGCAGCGTCATCACTGCTGGCCAGAGCGGGGTCGAATGGGGTTACCGCCTGCTGCTGATCCAGTTCGTCCTGATGCCGATCCTCTACATGGTCCAGGAGCTGACGGTGCGCCTCGGCGTGTTCACCGGCCGCGGCCACGGCGAACTCATCCGCGACACGTTCGGACTGTTCTGGGCGTGGGTGTCCGTCGCGGGCCTCGCGGTCGCGACGTTCGGCGCGCTCCTGACCGAGATGTCCGGCGTGGCGGGCGTCGGCGAACTCTACGGCATTCCGCGCGCGTGGTCGCTCGGCGTCACCATCCTCCTGCTGATCTCGGTGGTAACGACCGGCTCGTATCGCCGGGTGGAGCGCGTCGCGATCGCGCTCGGCCTGTTCGAGCTCGCCTTCTTCGTGGTGGCCGTTCTCGCCCATCCGAAGCTCGGCGACATGGCCCGCGGCGCGATCAGCATCCCGTTCGGCAATACCGGATACCTTTACCTCGTCGCCGCCAACATCGGCGCGGTGATCATGCCTTGGATGGTGTTCTACCAACAGAGCGCAATCGCCGACAAAAGACTGCGCCCGGAGCATTTCGCGGCCGCACGGTGGGACACCGCAATCGGCGCGGTCCTGACGCAGCTCGTGATGGCGGCGATCCTGATCGCGACCGCGGCGACGCTCGCACCGGGGGGAACCCATCCGCCGCTCGACACGGTCGGCGAGATGAGCGTGGCGCTGACGCCGTATCTCGGCCAGACCGTCGGGCGCGCGGTGTTCGGGGCCGGCGTGATCGGCGCTGGCACTGTCGCCGCCGTGGTGTGCTCGCTGGCCCTCGCCTGGGGCGTCGGCGAGGTGACGGGCTATCGCCACTCGCTCGAGCACCGGCCGCGCGAGGCGGGATGGTTCTATTTCGTGTTCTCGATGTCGATCGTGGTCGGCGCGCTGGTGGTCGCGGTCGCGCCCAACCTCGTGTCGCTCAACATCGGCGTTCAGGTGATGAACGCGCTCCTGCTGCCGCTCGTGCTCGGCTTCCTGATCGCGCTGGCCGTGCGGGCGCTGCCGCCGGGGCAGAGGCTGCGTGGTCCCTACCTCGCTGTGGTGATCGGGGTCACAGTGGTCACCACCGGCTTCGGCGTGTTCGGCGGCCTGCAGGGCGCAGGCCTGTTCTGAACCGGACGAGGGCGCCGGAGCCCCGTCCGCTCCCGCCCGCTCGGTCGCGACGCGTCGTCAGTGCCGTGGCGTGGCGAAGGCCGAGCCGAGGAAACGTTCGAGGTCGCGATCCGACTGCGCCGCGACCTCCTCGTTCCGGCCGATCGGCCACGGGCGGCGTCCGGTGCAGACCGCGAGAATGAGGCCGCGCGTCAGCGGCCCGGTCATCGCGATCCCGGTCCCGGCGTCGTGCACCGTCCCGTCCCGGGCCACGCGGAACGCGCAATCGGCGAGATGCCGCCCGATCAGACGCGGTGCCATCTCGCCGTCCCATTGGTGCACCGCGTCGGGAAACACGGTGACCGTGACGGCGCTGCCGCCGGCCCGGAGATCGGCGGCCTCCTGCGCGCAACGGTCGGGGTGGATCAGCTGGTCCCGGCCGCCATACATCATCAGGAGCGGCGCGCCGGTGGTGCGGGTGTCGGCGAAACGCGCGATGCAGGGTGCGTAGTAGGCGACATGGGCGGCGAAATGCGGTCCGGCCGGCGGCACGAACCGGTCCGCGACCGTGCGATAGAGCGCGTATTCGGTCGCCATGCCGCCGTAGGAGAACCCGACGAGCGCCACGCGCGACGCGTCGATCGCCGGATCGGCGGCGAGCGCGCGCAATCCCGCGTAGGCGTCGGCATCGAACATCGTCTCGGTGATGTGCAGCGCGCGCCCGATGAAGCTCCGGCCGAGATCCTCGCGCGCCGCGTAGGTTTCGGGCACCAGCACCGCGACGCCGAGTGCGGCGAGCGGCGGTCCGTAGCGCCACGCGCGCTCGCGGTAGTTGCCGACCGAACCGTGCAGCAGCACCACCGCCGGAACCTTGTGCGTCACCGAGGCGCCGGGCGGCAGGAACAGCAGCGCCGGCACGTTCCGGGAGGCGGCGCGCCCGATCTCCGCCGGCGTGAACGGATCGGAACTGCGGAGGATCACCGTCCGAGGCTCGACGGCGGCGGCACCCGGCGCGGGCCAGGGTGCATCCGGATCGAAGCCTTGCGCGCGCGCGAACGGCAGCACGCATGCGAGCGCTATCACGAGGATCGGGAGCAGCCGTTTCGATCGTCCCATGCGCGGCGCTCAACGCCCCGCCGGACCGATGGTCGCCGATCGATCCGGAACTGCCGCGCGGATCGAGGCTGCGAGATCCGGGTAAAGGCCGCCAAGTGCGAGCAGGACACCGTTGGTCCAGCCGAAGCCGATCTGGGTCTGGTACTCGCCCCCGCCGCCGGCGTCCCCGCCGGTGGTCCGCACGTCGTATTTCTCGAACAGGACGCCTGCCATCCGGTAGCCCGCGATCGTTTTCGCGACCCAGCGTGAAGCGACGTCGCGCGCGAGCGCGTCGGCGCCGTAGCGGCGGAAGCCGACAACCGCCAGCCACTGCATCGGCGCCCAGCCGTTCGGCCGATCCCATTGCTGCCCGCTGTCGACGAGGGTGGTCTCGAGACCGCCGGGATCGAGCAGCTTCGCCGCCACCGTCCGTTCGACCGCCGCCGCCTCATCGTCGGAGGCGACTCCGAGCGCGAGCGGCACCACGGTCGCGACGGTGAGGGCCGGCGCACGCGTCCGCTCCTTCCAGAGATAGTCGAGGAATGCGCCCGAAGCCGGATCGAACATCAGCCGCCGGATCGCTTCGGCCCGGGCTGTCGCGCGCGCGCGAAACGCCGCGGCAGTCTTCGCGTCTCCTGAAAGCGCGCTCGCGGTCGCGATCGTGTCCTCGAGATGAACGAGAAGCGCGTTCAGGTCCACCGGTAGCATCGCGAGCGCGCGGGTCGAGCCGAGCGAATGGCCGTCGGCGAACCAACGCGAACTGTAGTCCCAGCCGGACGCCGCGGCGGCGCGGATCTCGCGCCAGAGCGGCGACGGGTCGGGCGAGGCGGACGCGGTCCGGACGTCCTCGGCGTAGGACTCGTCGCGCGGCACGTCGCGCGTGTCGTAGTAGCGGTTGAGTACCGTCCCGTCCGCAAGCCGGACCGCCGCGAGCGACGCGCCGCCCGGGGCGAGACCGTCGGCGCCGCGCATCCAGTAGCGCCATTCGGCGAGAAGCTCGGGCAGCGCGCGCCGGTACGCCGCCTCGCCGCCGCCGTTCGCCGCGGCGAGATCGACCATCAGCGAGAAGAAAGGCGGCTGCGATCGGCTGAGGTAATAGGTGCGCGTGCCGTTCGGCACATGCCCGTAGCGATCGATCAGGCTTTCCATGGCGGCGAGCGTCGCCGCCGCGAGCCGGCGCTCGCCGCTCGCCTCAAGGCCGAGCATGACGAAATAGCTGTCCCAGTAATAGGCTTCCCGGAAGCGGCCGCCCGGCACGACGATCGGTCCCGGCAGCGTCAGGAGCGTCGACCAGCGCGGGTCGGACGTGTCCGGCATCGCGAGCACGGGCCAGAGCCGGGCGACATAGGCCGACAGGCTTTCGCCGTCGCGTCCGGACGGCACAGTCGGTCCGGGAGGCGCCGGGCCTCGGAAATACCGGGCGACGAAGCGCGGGAGATCGAAGTCGGCGTGGTGTCGCGCCGCGCCGTAAGCCCGGAGGATCGCGTCGGGGGGTTCGCGCGGCACGAGGTCGGGGAACGTCTTGCTGTCAGGGAACACGCCGGCGAGTTCCACCGCCCGGTAGAGCGGACCGTAGACGATCGACGGCGGCAACGGATCGGCTCGACGAGGCGCGGCCGACGCGGTCGTGACGACGGTCACCACCGCCAGGGCGGCGGCGTGACGGAGCACGAGGGAGATCGTCATCGGCGCCCGACCCTCTCCGACCGGCGCCACGCTGTAAAGGCGACGTCGCTGGACGATCCAAATTTGTTTCGGTATCGTTTCGCTCCGATGTCGATCAGCCGCGTCCAGACCTTCGCCTTCGTCGGCATCGACGCCCTGCCCGTCGCGGTCGAGGTCCAGATCGCGTCGGGCCTGCCGGCCTTCGTGCTGGTGGGCTTGGCCGACAAGGCGATCGCCGAAAGCCGCGAACGGGTGCGTGCCGCCTTGCACGGAATGGGGCTTTCGCTTCCGCCGAAACGCATCCTCGTCAACCTGGCGCCCGCCGACCTCCAGAAGGAGGGCAGCCATTTCGACCTGCCGATCGCGCTCGGCCTGCTCGCCGCGATGGACGTCGTGCCACGCGACGTCGTCGCGCGATTTGCGGCGGTCGGCGAACTCTCGCTCGACGGCGCGATCAAGCCGGTTTCCGGCGTCCTCGCCGCCGCCCTCGGCGCGTCCGCGATCGATGCGGGTCTGATTTGCCCCGCGGCCCAGGGGGGCGAGGCGGCCTGGGCGGGGCGGATCGAGGTTCTCGCCCCGTCCGATCTCCTTGCCCTGGTCGCCCACTTTAAGGGCGAGCAGGTGCTGACGCCTCCCGAGCCCGCCGGCTTCGCCGCGTCAGCGACGGCGCCGGACCTTGGCGCCGTGCGCGGCCTCGAACAGGGGCGCCGCGCGGTCGAGATCGCCGCCTCCGGCGCGCACAACCTCCTGCTGGTCGGGCCGCCCGGTGCCGGCAAGTCGATGCTCGCGGCGACGCTGCCCGGCCTGCTGCCTGACCTCACCGCCGCCGAAGCGCTCGACGTCAGTCGGATCCACTCGGTCGCGGGTCACCTTCGCGACGGCCGCCTGCTCACCCGGCCGCCGTATCGCGACCCGCACCACTCGGCAAGCCAGGCAGCCCTGGTCGGCGGCGGCGCCAAAGCGCGGCCCGGCGAGATCAGCCTCGCCCATCGCGGCGTGCTCTTCCTCGACGAGTTTCCGGAGTTTTCCCGCCAATCGATCGAAGCGCTGCGACAGCCGATGGAGCAGGGTCGGACCACGGTCGCGCGGGCGGCGGCGCACGTGACGTACCCGGCCGCCTTCCAGCTCGTCGCGGCGATGAACCCGTGCCGGTGCGGACATCTCGGCGACGCCGCGCGCGAATGTCGGCGCGCGCCCGGCTGCTCTGAGGACTACCTGGCGCGGCTGAGCGGTCCTGTGCTCGACCGGATCGACATGGTGGTGAACGTCGAGCCGGTGTCATCGGCCGCGCTCGGCGGCGTTCCGACCGGGGAAACCTCCGCCGTCGTCGCCGGCCGGGTGGCCACCGCGCGCCGGGCGCAGACGTCACGGAGCGACGGCGTCGTGAACGCTCGCGCGCCCACGGAGTCGCTTCGGCTCGCGCCGGAGGCCGAGCATCTCGCGAGCACGGCCGCCGAGCGGCTGCGCTTGTCGGCTCGCGGGTTCACGCGCCTGCTGCGGGTCGCCCGCACGATCGCCGATCTCGCGGCCGAGCAGGCGGTGTCCCGCCTGCACGTCGCTGAAGCGTTGTCGTTTCGCCAGCGCCTCGCCGGACGCTCGCATCCGACGTGAAAACCATCTTGCCATCGGCAACGGACGGCACGATGAAGGTTTGATAAAGGCGCGAGCAGACGAAGAGCTGCGCGCAGGGGGGACGGAACGTATGCTCGAATTTCTTCAGCCCGTCTGGTCGGCGGCCGGTTTCGCGATTGTTCACCCGGTTGCAGGATTCGTGGTCGCCGCCGCGGCGCTCACGCTCCTCGCACGCCCGGGCAAGGCGTCCTACCGGGTCTGAAATCCGGGCCCGCAGCGGGCCCGTCCGCACGCGGGTTCGTGAGGAACGCAACGCGAACTCCTGTGCGCCGGGCTCGTTGTGCGGCACATGGAACAGAACCCGAAGAGCAACCCCTCTCCCGCTTCAAACGCCGAGAAGGATCCGGACACCTGGACGACCGGGGCCGAGTCGATGACCGGCGCCCAGGCATCCTATCTCCAGACCCTGTGCGAGGAAGCCGGCGAAACGTTCGATCCCGAACTGTCGAAGGCGGACGCCTCGAAACGGATCGACGAGCTTCGCGGCAAGACAAAGCGCGGCATCGACCACTGACCTCGGCGGGACGCGCCTCGATCGTTCCGGATTGGCGGTCCTGACCAATACACTCCGGCCGCCCGCGACAGGGCGACCCGGCTGGCCTCAGCCGATGGCTTCCAGCGCGTAATCGAGATCGGCAACGAGGTCCTCGGGATCCTCGAGGCCGACATGGAGTCGGCACAGTGCTCCTCGGCTGTTGTCACGGTGGCCGCGGACGATCCCGCCGGTCACTGTGTTCGCGAGGCTCTCGAAGCCGCCCCAGGACCAACCCTTTCCGAACAGCGCCAGCCGGTCGACGACGCGGTCGACCGCGGCGACGCCGCTGCCGGGCGCGAACTCGACGCCGAAAAGGCTCGCACCGAGACCGTCGTAGTCGCGGCGCCAGAGCGCGTGGCCCGGCGCGCCGGGAAGCCCGGGATGGAGGACGCGCGAAACGCCGCTCTTGTTGCGGAGATGGTCGGCGACGGACAGGCTTGATCGGAACTGCCGCTCCAGCCTGACGTCGAGCGTCCGCAGGCCACGCAGCGCCAGCCAGCAGTCCTCAGGCGCCGCGCACTGCCCGAGGGCGAGCGCCGTGTCGCGGATCCGGTGCCACATCGCGTCCTCCGCGACGGTGACCGCGCCGAGCAGCAGGTCGGCGTGGCCGCCCGCATATTTCGTCAGCGCCTGAACCGACACGTCGACGCCGTGCGCGAACGGTCGAAAACTCCCGAACCCCCAGGTGTTGTCGAGCACGACATGGGCGCCGTTCCGGTGCGCGATCGCCGCGAGTGCCGGGACGTCCTGCATCTCGAACGTGTTGCTGCCGGGACTCTCCGTCAGCAGGACGCGTGTCTCGGGACGGAACAGCACGGCGACCTCGTCCGGCGACAGTTCGGGGTCGTAGTAGGTGGCCGCGACGCCGAACCGCGCGAGCACGGTATCGGCGAGGCGACGGCTCGGTCCGTAGACGCTGTCGACGATCAGGACGTGGTCGCCGGCGGACAGCAGCGCCGTCAAGGCGAGCACGATCGCGGCCAGCCCGTTCCCGGTCACCTGCGACGCGAAACCGTCCTCGATCGCCGCGACCGCAGTTTCGAGACGGAACTGCGTGTCGCCGCCATGCGTACCGTAGCTCGAGACCGTCTTGCCGTAGCGGTCGGCTCCCGCCTCGCGCAGCGCCTGCATCGTCGGGTAGCACACGGTCGAAAAACGATGGATCGGCGGGCTGACCGGTCCTTCCCGGTCGCGGCCGAGCGAGGCAAGGAGGGTGGCGCGACGCCTCTTCGCGGGCGCTTCGGTCACGCGCCGGTGTCGGGCGGAACGACGGTCGCGTATTCGGTCCAGGATCCGTCGAAAAGTGCCGCGTCGCCCAGCCCCGCGACCGCGAGACCGAGCGAAAGCACCGCGGCGGTCACGCCGGTGCCGCAGGAGGTCACGACGCTGCTCGCCGCGCCGACGCCCTGCGCCTCGAACAATGCGCGAAGCGCGTCCCGATTTTTCATCCGCCCATCCTCGCCGATCAGCTCGTCATAAGGGAGATTGCGGCTGCCTGGAATGTGGC
>CAXUBA010000069.1:0-3792 GCA_964249205.1 uncultured Acetobacteraceae bacterium
GGGCGTGACGGCGCATCCCGACGCCCGGGCCGATGACCGGGCTTCTGCGGTCCGGGCTTCCCGTGTCCCGCGGTCTGGTGTCCCGCGGTCTGGTTTCCACCGGCCTGGTGGCGCGCGGTCTGTTGGCCCGCAATCTGGTGGCCGGGCGTTCTGGGTCCGGCCACCGGTTGTGCGGGAGCCTCGTTCCCGGAGCCGGCGTGTCTCGTCCTGTCGCGGGCGATCCCGTCGGCGCGCGGAACGGCACCCGGGCGCGCCGTCGTCCGACGCGGCCGGCGTTCGCGATCGAGCCGCGAAAGCATCGGGGGCGTCGGCGGCCCGAACGCCTCCTCGGCCGACGCGGCGGCGGGCAGGACCCGGAAGCCGAGGCCGAGAAGGACGTCGGCGAGGGCGTCAGCTCTGATGCCGAGGCGCGATGCGAGGCCGAGCGGCAGCGCGCACGGCCGCCGCCGCGTGAGGAAGTCGAGTTCGCCCGCGATCCGCTCGGCGGTGTCGATCCGGATCATGACCGGCCCGCTCTCGACCCAGCCGTTGGCTGCGAGACCGTCGCGCTCGGCCCGCTCGACCGGGGCGGGAAGGCTGACCAGTCCGGCCCCCGGCAGCGCGGGCGTCGGCCGTCCCTCGAAGACGGCGACCAGCATGGCGCGGAAGGCCGCCGCCGACGGCTTGACGAGGAGCGGGATGAACAGCGCGAACCGGCCCGCGCGGACGCCGATCGCGCGGAGAGCGGTGCGGGTCGCCGCATCGATCTCGCCTTCGGTCGCGCCGGGAACGAGCCCGCCCGCTTCCCGGAGCCGGTGCACCTCGCCGCGGAGCGACGGCTGCTTGTCGGCGCGTTCCGCCGCCTCCTCGAGCGGCTTCAGGTGACGCTCGGTCGCGGCGGCGACGATGGCGGCCGCGCGTGCGCGCACGCGCTCGCGCTGGGCGCCGTCGAGGAACTCGCTTGACACCGCTTCCACGAGCGGCTCGAGCACGCTCCGCCCGCGTCGGATCGCGGCGATCGTTTCGCCGCGCCAGGTGACGGTCTGCGCCCGCTCGTCGATCCGGAACAGGATGTCGGCCGAGTTCACGAGCAGCGACACGCGACGCGGGGTGTCCTCCTGGAGGGCGCGTCGGGCGGCGCGTTCGGCGAGCTTCAGCCCGTCGCCGGCGAGCAGCGGATCGGGCGTGAACGAGAACCCGCTCGTGTGTCCGACCACCTGGCCCTCGACCACGACGTCGCCGGCGCCGTTCACAGCCGACAGCAGCTTCTCGCTGCTTCCTTCGGCGAGACGGCGGGTCAGGAGCGCCGCCCGACGGTCAACGAAACGCGCGGTGAGCCGTTCGTGGAGCGCGTCCGACAGCAGGTCCTCGACCTCGCGCGCCCGCACGGTGAAACTGTCCGACCCGTCGGTCCATTCGCGGCGGGCGGCGATGAACGACCAGACGCGGACACCTGACAGGCGGCTCATCAGCGTGTCGATATCGCCGTCGGCGCGCGCGAGGGCGGCGAGGTTGCTCTCGATCCAGTCGGACGGCAGCCGCCCCTCCTCGGACACGTGCCGGTAGATGCGCGCGCAGAGCCGCGCGTGGGTGTCGTCGGCGAGCTTCCGGAAATCCGGCACCTGGCACGCGTCCCAGAGCAGCCGCGTTTCGTGCCTTCCCTTGGCCCGGTCGCGGATTTCGCCGTCGCGCACCAGGATCGCGAGCGTTTCGAGGTCGGAGGCTTCCTCGCCGCGCACGAGGCCGGCGAGCGGCGGCGGAGCGAGCAGGCTCGCGAGCAGCGCGTCCGGATCTGAAAGGTCGAGTTCGCTGTTCCGCCAGGCGAGGGAAGCGAGCGGGTCGAAACGGTGCTGCTCCACCGCCTGCACGAGCGGGTCGGACAGCGTCGGGCATTCGCCGGTGGTTCCGAACGTGCCGTCGCGCATGCCGCGTCCGGCGCGTCCCGCGATCTGCGCGATTTCCGGCGCCTCGAGGCGGCGCGGCCGGCGTCCGTCGAATTTTGACAGGCCGGCGAAGGCGACATGGTTCACGTCCATGTTGAGCCCCATGCCGATCGCGTCCGTCGCGACCAGAAAGTCGACCTCGCCCTCCTGATAGAGCGCGACCTGGGCGTTCCGCGTCCGCGGCGACAGCCGGCCCATCACGACCGCGCAGCCGCCTCGCCGGCGCCGGACCGCTTCGGCGATCGCGTAGACCTCGCCGGCCGAGAAGGCGACGATCGCCGAGCGGGGCGGCAGCTTCGAAAGCTTCTGATGCCCGGTCCCGGCGAGCGACGAGAGGCGCGGACGGGTTTCCACCGTGACGCCGGGCACCAAACGTTCGAGCAGCGGCCGGATCGTTTCGGCGCCCATGACCATGGTCTCGACGAGGCCGCGCGCGTGCAGCAGCCGGTCCGTGAACACGTGGCCGCGGTCCGGATCGGCGCAGAGCTGGATCTCGTCGATCGCCACGAATTCGCATTCGCGATCGAGCGGCATCGCTTCCACGGTGCAGGAGAACCAGCGCGCCTCGGGCGGGACGATCTTCTCCTCACCGGTGATCAGCGCGACCAGGCGCTCGCCTTTCACGGCCACCATTCGGTCGTAGTTCTCGCGCGCGAGCAGCCGGAGCGGAAACCCGATGATGCCGGACGCGTGCCCGAGCAGGCGTTCGATCGCGAGATGGGTCTTGCCGGTGTTCGTCGGTCCGAGCACGGCCCGCACGCGGGGGGCGAAGTCGAGGGAGGACGCGGAACGGCCGCGAAACGCCGGAAACGGGGGCACGGGCATGGAGCGGGATGCTCGTGCCTCGGACGCCGCTTTGCAAGGCGCGCCCATCCTCGGCGGAAGCGGGAAGGCTTGTCCCCGTCGGCGATCGGACGGACGTTCCGCCCATGACCAGCACCGAAACCGCCGCGTCCCGCCTCGATCACCCGTTCGATTGTTTCGCGCCCGGCGGGGATGACGGCCTTCCGCCCGTCGCCGTCGACCTCGTCCGGCCGGACGGGTTGGCCGCCTACCGGGAACGCCTCGCCCCGGCGTCCCGGACGTTCCTCGACGTTCTCGCCTTCGATGCCGAGCCCGGCTCGGTCGTGCCGCTGCCCGGGCCGGACGGCGCCTGCCTCCGGCTCGCCTGCGGGATCGGCGACCGCGTCGGGATCGACGCGACCGGCGGCCTCGCCGCGTCGCTGCCGGCCGGCGTCTGGCGTCTCGACGCCGAACACCTCGCCCGAGCCGGGATCGCCAGCCACGACGCGCTGCTCGGCTATTGTCTCGGCGCCGACCGGGTCCGCCCGCCCGCTCGGGACGCTGCCGAGCGTGGCCGGTCCGCCCGCCTCGTTCCGCCGCCCGACTCCGGCGCGGCGCTCGACGCGGCGCGCGCCATCCGGTTCGGCCGGTCGCTCGTGAACATGCCCGCCAATCGGCTCGGCCCGGCCGAACTCGCGTCGGAACTCGTGGCGCTCGCCCGCCGCTTCGGCGCGGACAGCGAGCGGATCGAGGGTGCGGCGCTCGCGGCGTCCCATCCGGCGGTCGCCGCCGTCGGCGCCGGCTCCGAACGCCCGCCCGTGGTCGCGTCGCTTCGCTGGGCCGGCAGCCGGGCGGCGGCGGACGCGCCGCTCGTGTCGCTGGTGGGGAAGGGCGTCTGCTTCGACACCGGCGGTTACGACCTCAAGCCGTCGTCCTCGATGCTGCGGATGAAGAAGGACATGGGCGGGGCGGCCGTGGTGCTCGCCGCCGCCGCGCTTCTGATGGCGCGCGACGTGCCGATACGGCGCGCGGTCACGATAGGCGGCGTCCAGAACAGCGGGTCCCGGAGTGCGGGTCGGCCGGCCCA
>CAXUBA010000069.1:3802-13246 GCA_964249205.1 uncultured Acetobacteraceae bacterium
ATCTCAAGCCGTCCGCGGCCATGCTCCGCATGAAGAAGGACATGGGCGGCGCCGCGCTCATGCTGGGGCTGGCGCGGCTCGTGATGGAGTCGGGCCTGCCCATTCGGCTTGCTGTTCGGATCGGCTGCGTCGAGAACAGCGTGTCCGGTCGTGCGATGCGGCCGTCCGACGTGATCGCGACGCGGCGCGGGCTCACCGTCGAGGTGAACAACACGGACGCCGAAGGGCGGCTCGTGCTGGCCGATCTCCTGGCGGAAGCGGCGGACGAGAAGCCGGCGTGGCTGCTCGACGTCGCGACGCTGACCGGTGCCGCGCGCGTGGCGCTCGGGCCGGACCTGCCGGCGCTGTTCTCCGACCACGAGCCGCTCGCCGCGGCGTTGCTCGAAGCCGGCCGCGACGCCGGCGACCCGATGTGGCGGCTGCCGCTCTGGAAACCCTACGACCCGTGGCTGAAGGCGCTGCCGGCCGACCTCGCGAACGTGTCGGCCAAGCCGATGGCGGGGGCGATCACGGCGGCGCTGTTCCTCCGGCGGTTCGTTCCGGACGACGTCGCCTGGGCCCATCTCGACGCCTACTGCTGGAACGATCAGGCGGCGCCGGGCCGGCCGGAAGGGGGCGACGTGCCGCTCGTGCGCGCCTTTTACGCGGCGGTCATAAAAATGTGCGACACCGCAACGACCGGCTTCGTGGCGGGTCAACCCGATTCGCGTTGATCTCGCCGCAGTCGGCGAGATCCGGAAGATTTCGCCTGTGTTACGAAATCTGGACGTTTTTTCATGGAACGGATGACGAACTGACTGGGTTGGTAACGTGATTGCGATGAAGCCGTTGGTTATGAGCCGCTTATAAGAAGTTTCGCCAGATCGACACGAACAAACCACATCATCGCCCGTCGGACGCCGAAATGAGCGCCCGGCACAGGCCGGATCCGGAACGAGGCGTCAGCTTGCCCGTCCGGTCAGATCGAAAGGATCCCGCTTCATGCCGACCTCGACCGCATCAGACCAGATGGTGGCGACGCTCCGCGACACGGTCGTGGCCCTCGTCCGCCGCGACGGGCCCGATCTGTCGGCCCGCCAGCTCGGCGTGTTCCTCACCTGCTACCTGCAAGACGGCGCGCACACCGTCCGCGGTCTCGCGACCGAGCTGAACGTGTCGAAGCCGGCGATCACCCGGGCGCTCGACCGGCTCGGCGAACTCGACCTCGCGCGCCGGAAGGTCGACCCGATGGATCGCCGCAGCGTTCTCGTGCAGCGCACGGTCAAGGGCACCGCGTTTCTCCGCGATCTTCGGCACATCATGGCCGAGGCATCGGCGCCCCCGCGCCGCGCGGATCGCGAAGCCGGGTCGCGCCGCGCCGCCGGCTGAGCGTCGGTCCATACCGCCGCGAAGGCCGTCCGGGCGACCGGGCGGCCTTCGGCTTGTGCGCCGCTGCCGTCGACAGGCTCGCGTTCGGCGACCTGTCGGGTCCGGAACCGTGGGACGGGCTGAGGCGCTACCTTGCTGCGACGCGCGACTTCGCGCGAAACATCGAACCTGGAGCCGGGAAAACCCGGAAGAATCGGATTGCGGCGAGGGCCCGCGTCCGTCGATAGGAAAGGAAGACCCCCGATGCGTCTGGCCGCAATTGCAACCGCGCTGTCACTGGCGATCGCCGGTCCCGCTCTCGCCGCGAGCGATCCGGGGATCAAGGGCCCCGTCGTCGGGACCGTGGTCATCACCGCCAAGTCGGCAAACGTCGGCGTCGGCTGGAGCTGGGGCGACGGGACGTTGCACTACCATCATCATTCCTACCCGTTTTCCGTCAGCGGCTTGAACGTCGCCGCCGTCGGCTTCTCGACCATCGTCGGTCGCGGCCGGGTGTACAACCTGAAGCATCTTCGCGACTTCGACGGCACCTACTACGAGAGCCACGGCGAGGCGACGCTCGGCACCGGCATCGGTGGATCGCTGCTAGTCAACGGCAACGGCGTGCAGATCAGGGTCGACGACGTCACCAAGGGCGCGCAGCTTGCCGGTTCGGCTTCGGGGATCGAACTGAAGCTGAAATGATCGACCGGCGGCGGAGTGACGTACTCCGCCGCCGTCACCATCGTCCGATCGGCGTTTGCCGGGCCGACCGGATCGCGACCGCCGCCCACACTGCGACGACGGCGATCTCGGCCAGCACGGCGAGGATCGTCCCGGTTCTGCTTCCGGCCCCGAGAAGCGCCGCGGCGCACCCGGCAAGGGTGAGCGACCAGTAGACCGGCGTCACGACTGTCACCGGCAGGCCCGCGCGAAAGGCCAGCTGGTAGAGGTGGCCACGGTGGGCCTCCGTCAGACGATCGCCGGCAACGAGGCGTCGCGCGAGCGTGAAGGCGACATCGGCGAGGATCGCGAGCAGCCCAAGCAGCGGGAGCAGTACGCCCGCGTGACCGGGCAGCAACGGATCTCCACGGACCGCGATCGCCGACAGGACGATCCCGCAGACCTGACTGCCGACGTCGCCCATGAAGATCCGGGCCCGCGGGTAGTTGAACGGCAGGAAGCCCGCGATCCCGGCCGCGAGCGACAGCGACGCGGTCGCCTCGAGCGGCATGCCGACGGTGATCGCGCGCGCCGCGACCGAGACCGACACGATCAGGGCACAGCCGGACGCGAGACCGTTCAGCCCGTCGATGAAGTTCATCGCGTTCGTCACGAACAGGATCGCGCATACGGTCAGTGGGACCGACAGCGCGCCGAGGGCGAGAGGCCCGATCCGGCGGAGCACGAAGCCGCTCGCGACCAGGATGAGCGCTGCTGCCACCTGGCTCCCGAGCTTCCACGCGAAGCCGAACTGTCGGAGGTCGTCCGCCCAGGCCACCGCTCCGATCAGGAGGACTGCGACCGCGAGGCCGATCGCCGGCAGGACGTCGGAACCCGCCCGCCCGGTGGATGCCGCGCCGAGGACGCCGAGCAGCGTCGCGAGCGCGATCCCGATGCCGCCGCCCTTCGGGGTCGGCCGATCGTGCGACGAACGGCGTCCCGGCACGTCGAGCACGCCGCGTCTGATCATGGCGCGCACGGTCAGGGCCGACAGCGCGGCAATGGCGAGAAGAAGGAGCAGGTCGGTCATCACCAGGCCCCGATAGCCGGTCCCGTGCGAGCGTCCCAGCGCTCCTCGGGTGACCAACGCCGCCTTTGGCCTCGGATACGCGGTGGTCTATGACCCGCGCATGGCGAGCACGCGCCGCGCGATGAAGCGCATCCTGGTTAACATGCTGATCGACGGCGCAGTGGCCGCCGTCGCGGCGCCGCTCGCGCGCTACCTCGCGGATCCACGAGGCGGATTGCTGCACCCGCTCTGGTTCGTCGCGGGCGGCGCGGTCACGCTGCTTGTCGCAGGGCTCCCGTTCGGCCTCCAGCGCCAATACTGGCGCTATTCGAGCGTCGCCGACCTGCTCGGCATCGCGGCGGGCTCGGTCGCCAGCGCGGCGCTGTTCTCGCTCGGCCTCGTGCTCACGGGTTTTCCGATCCCGACGGTGACGTTCCCGGCGATCCAGGCGCTGACGCTGTTCGTCATGCTCGGCGCGCCGCGCATCCTTTACCGGGTGTCGCGGTCGCGACGGCGCGCCCGGCGCGGCATCAGCGGGGCGGAACGCGTGCTCCTGGTCGGCGCGGACGAGGAAGCGGAACTGTTCCTTCGCGCCGTGTCGCGCCGTACGGGCGGGGACGAGGACAGATCGGCGGTCGAGGTGGACGGGCTCCTCGCGTTCGGCAGCCACCAGCCCGGTCGCCGCATCCACGGGCGACGGATCCTCGGCCGCGTCGACGAGACGGCGGCGATCCTCGGCACGCTCGCCGCCGCCGGCCGCACGCCGCATGCGCTGGTCGTGACCGATCCCGATTTCCGCGGTCCGCCGCTCGCAAGCCTGATCGAGGTCGCGAATCGCGCCGGTGTCGCGGTCCGGCGTGCGCCGCGACCGACCGCGCTTTCGGATGCCGCCGCGCTCGACCTTCGACCGGTGCCGCTCGAAGACCTGCTGAACCGCCAGCAGGTCCCGCTCGACCGCGCCGGCATGCGACGCCTGGTGGCGGGACGGCGCGTGCTGGTGACCGGCGCCGGCGGCTCGATCGGTTCCGAACTCTGCCGACAGGTCGCGAGCCTCGGACCGGCCCGTCTGGTGCTGCTCGAGCAGGGCGAATACGCGCTGTGGCGGATCGAGCGTGAACTCGCCGAGGAGGTCGCGTGCGATCTCGCCTGCGACGCGGTGGTCGCCGACACGCGCGACGCGCGACGCCTCGACGAAATCTTCGCGCTGCATCGGCCGGAGCTCGTGTTCCACGCCGCGGCGCTGAAGCACGTCCCGATCGTGGAGGCGAACCCGATCGAGGGGCTGCTGACCAACGCGATCGGCACGCGGAACGTCGCCGACGCTGCTCGCCGGCACGGTGCCGGCGCGATGGTGCTCATCTCGACCGACAAGGCGGTCAATCCGTCGAGCCTGATGGGCGCGTCGAAGCGTCTGGCCGAGATGTACTGCCAGGGCCTGCACGTGGAAGCGACGCACGGCGCCGGTGGCACGCGTTTCATCACCGTGCGCTTCGGCAACGTGCTCGGGTCCACCGGTTCCGTCGTTCCCGCCTTCCGGCGCCAACTCGAGCGCGGCGGTCCGCTCACCGTCACCCACCCCGATGTCCAACGCTACTTCATGACCGTGAGTGAGGCGGTCGGGCTCGTGCTGCAGGCGAGCGTGGTCGGCGACCTCGCCGGCACCGCCGAGGCGCGGCTGCTCGCGGAAGGCGGCATCTTCGTTCTCGACATGGGCGTGCCGGTCCGCATCGACGATCTCGCCCGCCAGATGATCCGGCTGGCCGGGCTCAGGCCCGACGAGGATGTCAGGATCGAGTACATCGGTCTGCGTCCGGGCGAAAAGCTGTTTGAGGAACTGTTTCACGGCAAGGAGAAGCCGGAACCGACCGATCATCCGGGCCTGCTGATGGCGCGGCCGCGGAAGCCCGACGCCGCGATCGTCCGTCGCGCGCTCGACGAGCTCGAGCGTATCTGCCGCGACGGCGACGCGGCGGCGGCGATCGCGATCACCCGGCGCATGGTCCCGGAATACGTGACGCCGCTTTCCGCCTCGCACGACGACGACGACACACGCCGGACGGCACGGGAGGCCGCGCGATGACCACCGAACGGGCGCCGATCAGCTTTCTCGATCTCGCCGCCCAGCAGCGCCGCCTGGGAAACGCGATCGAGGCCCGGATCCGGGGCGTGCTCGCGCATTGCCGATTCGTGCTCGGTCCCGAGGTGGACGAGCTGGAAGCGCGGCTCGCCGCCTTCGCGGGCGCGTCCCACTGCGTCGGCGTGTCCTCAGGCACGGACGCGCTGCTCATCGCCATGATGGCGGAAGGCGTCGGCGCCGGCGACGCGGTGTTCCTGCCGGCTTTCACCTACACGGCGACCGCCGAGGTGCCGCTCCTGCTCGGCGCGACTCCGGTGTTCATCGACATCGATCCCGACACCTTCCAGATCGATCCCGACCATCTCGCCGACCGCGTCCGCGAGATCCGCAACGCGGGCGTGCTGCGGCCGCGCGCGGCGATCGGCGTCGACCTGTTCGGCCAGCCGGCCCCCTGGGTCGAGCTCCGCACCGTGGCGGCCGCACACGGCCTCTTCCTGCTCGACGATTGCGCGCAATCGTTCGGCGCGTCGTTCCACGGGCGCCGCCTCGGCCGCGAGGCGGACGCGACCGCGATCAGTTTTTTCCCCTCGAAGCCGCTCGGTGCCTACGGCGACGGCGGCGCGCTCTTCACCGAGGATGCCGGGCGCGCCGCGCTCTACCGCAGCCTGCGGACGCACGGCGAGGGCGACACGCGTTACGAGGTCCTCCGCACCGGCGTGAACGGACGGCTCGACACGATCCAGGCGGCCGTCGTGCTCGCCAAGCTCGACCATTTCGAGGCCGAGCTCGCCCGCCGCGCCGCCGTCGCGGCGCGCTACGACGCCGGCCTCGCGGGCGTCGTGCAGACGCCCGCCCGCGTCGAGCGGGGCGAGAGCTCCTGGGCGATCTACGCGGTGCTCCTGCCGGACGAGGCGACGCGGGACGGTCTGCGCGCGCGTCTCGCGGCGGACGGCGTGCCAACCGCCGTCTACTACCCAAAGCCGCTTCACCTGCAGCCCGCCTACGCGCCGCACCATGACGGCACGGGGCTTCCGGCGGCCCTCGACGTGTCCGGGCGCATCCTTGCGCTGCCCATCCATCCGGACCTCGCGGACGACGAGGTGGACCGGGTGATCGAGGCCGTTCGTCTCGCGCTGACAGGACGTTGACGATGGAAGGGGGGGGGTCCGCCCTCGACCCGGCAGGGGCCGTCGGCCCCTGCATCCCGTTCCGGTGATCGCCTTCGCCGTGCCGCACGAGATCCGATCGGAACGGGGCGCGCTTTAGCCCGGTCCGCTGGAGCGGGTGTCCTCGTCGAGCAGGGCGAGGTGTCGTTGCTCGGCCGCCTCGTCGACCGGGAACATGCACTCGACGCGCAGCTCCTGCGCCGCAACCGTCGTCGGCGTCCCGACTGTCGAGACGATCGAGAAATAATCGTAGACGATCCCGTTCTTCTCGAAGCTCAGCGGGATGATCGGGAGAGACTCGGCGAGTTCGTTGCTCTCGTGCGCTTCGCCTCCGTAGGCGGCGAGGGCGGCCAGGAGTTCGCGCGTGCCCTCGTCGAGCACGCGGCCGATGGCCTCGCGATGGACACGCGCGACGAGAGACCGGGCGACGGTGTCCCAGTCACGGATGAACGGGCGCATCCCGGCCGGATCGAACATCAGGTGCAGGAGGTTGCGCGGACGCTTCCGTGCGGCGAGATCGACGAAATGCCCGAAAAGTCGCGGCGTCGCGTCGTTCGTCGCCAGGACATTCCAATGCCGGTCCATGAGGATCGCCGGAAACGGGTCCTGCTGCCGCAGCAGGCGCTCGACCGCGCGGGTGACGCTCTGCATCTGCGGCGCGTTCCAGAGGCCGTCGTCGTAGATCGGCGCGAACCCGGCGGCGAGGAGCAGGGTATTCCGATCCCGCAAGGGAACGTCCAGCGCCTCGGCAAGGTCGAGCAGCGTCTCGCGCCCGGGCCTGCTGCGGCCGCTCTCGACGAAGCTGAGATGGCGCTGCGAGATGCCGGCGTCGAGCGCCAGGTCGAGCTGGCTCCTGCCGCGGAGCGACCGCCATCGACGAAGCAGCAGACCCGCTTCCGATCGCTGCGGTCGGCCTCGATCTTCCGCCATGCCGTGCCCGTCCTCCACGGTGGGTCGACGCTCAGGCGGTCGGCGCGTGCCAGGCGTGCGGCTGGAGGTCCGCCTCGAGCGGCGGTTCGGTGAGGCTTGCGGTGTAGTTCGTGATCGTCGAGGCGGCGACGATCGCGACGATCTCGAGGAGGTGATCCCGGCCGAACCCCGCGGCCAGGAAGCGCTGCTTGTCCCCCTCGGACAGCCGGCCGCGCCTCTCGATCATCTTGGTCGCGAGCGTGGACAGCGCGCCCAACTTCGGATCGGCGGGCGCCTTGCCGGCCCGGATGGCTTCGACGTCCGCGACGGCGAGACCGGCCTCGATTGCGAGGCGGGAATGGAAGGCGACCGCCCATGCCGCCCCGTTCGCGACCGCGTCCGTCAGCAGCACGACCTGAATCTCGGGCTCGGAGAAGCTGCCGCCGTGGACGTTCCCGAACAGCGCGACGAGGCTGTTGATCAGGACGGGCGAGGTCGACATTGCGCGGGCGATGTTGGGGAGGGTGCCGCCGAATGCGGCCTGCAGCTGCCGCATCGCGGGCCGTGACGCGTCCGGCGCCGTTTCGATCGTATGAAGATTGAAACCGTCCATGATCGCACCTCCGCTTGGGGAGACTTCGTTCGCGACGACGCCGTCCCGGTTGACGTGCAGCGGTCTACGAGGCGCGGGATTGGGTCTCAATAACCTCGGAGGTCATGTCCGGCGCCTGCCCGTCCCGATCGATCGTGTCGGAACGGGCAGGCCAACGGTCACACGTAGCGGTTGATGAGGTTCTCGAGCCGCTCCTGGCCGCCCGAGCGCGGCTTCGGGTCGATCGTCCCCTCGCTCACCGTCTTCGCGACGTCGGCGAGCCCGGCCTTGCCGTCGAGCCAGGAGGCCGGCGCGCCCGACGTCCAGCCCGCGTAACGGTCGCGGAGCGCCGCGTCGAGCTCGCCCTCCTCGCCGATCCGACACGCCGCGAGAAAGGCGCGCGCGCAGACGTCCATGCCACCGACATGCGCGTGCACGAGATCGACCGGATCGATCGACTGCCGTCTGATCCGGGCGTCGAAGTTGAGGCCGCCGGTGCCGATGCCGCCGTTCCGGACGACCTCGATCATCGCGAGCGTGAGCTCGGCGACATTGTTCGGGAACTGGTCGGTGTCCCAGCCGAGCAGCGGGTCGCCGCGGTTCATGTCGAGCGAGCCGAGGATGCCGTAGGCGCGGGCGACTGCGAGCTCGTGCTCGAACGTGTGCCCGGCGAGCGTCGCGTGGTTGGCTTCGAGGTTGAGCTTCACCTCGCGCTCGAGCCCGTAGCGAGCGAGGAACGCGTACACCGTCGCGGCGTCGAAATCGTACTGGTGCTTGGTCGGTTCCTTCGGCTTCGGCTCGATCAGGATCGTGCCCCCGAAGCCGATCTTGTGCTTGTACTCGACCACCATCGACAGGAAGCGGCCGGCCTGGTCCCCCTCGTGCTTGAGATCGGTGTTGAGCAGCGTTTCGTAGCCTTCGCGGCCGCCCCAGAGCACGTAGTTCGCGCCGCCGAGGCGGTGCGTCACGTCGAGGCACTCCTTCACCGTCGCGGCTGCATAGGCGAACACGTCGGGATCGGGGTTGGTCGCCGCACCCGCCATGTAGCGCGGATGCGAGAACAGGTTCGCCGTGCCCCAGAGCAGCCGGACGCCGGTCTCCTCCTGCTTCCGCGCGAACACGTCGGCGATCTCGTGCAGGTTGCGGGCACTTTCCCTGAAGATCGCGCCTTCCGGCACCACGTCGCGGTCGTGGAAGGCGTAGAACGGCGTGCCGAGGATCGTGAACAGCCGGAACGCCTCGTCTGCCTTGAGGCGGGCTGCGGCCATGTCGCCGCCGTTCCAGGGACGCTCGATCGTCGGTGCGCCGAACGGGTCGAGGCCGCCATAGACGAAGGAGTGCCAGTAGCAGGTGGTGAAGCGGAGATGCTCGGCGAGCGTCTTGCCGCCGATCACCTGGTCGGGGTCGTAGAAGCGGAACGCCAGCGGGTTCCGGCTGTCCGGGCCTTCGAACCGGACCGGCGCGAGGCCTTCGAAGATCGAGGTCATGATCGGGCGAGCTCCTTCAGGGCAGGGTGCAGGGCGCGGAAGCGCGCTCAGCGGTCTCCGTCCCCACGGGCGAGGGCCCGTTCGGGGTCGATTGTTTCCTCGACTGGCGGCGCGGCGCCGATCCGCGCTTGGTC
>CAXUBA010000070.1:0-2109 GCA_964249205.1 uncultured Acetobacteraceae bacterium
CTCGCGGAGCAGGCCGAGTTCCGCGAGCTCGCGTCCGGCGCACCCGCGCGTCGCGGCCGCGTAGGGCAGGATGGTGACCCGGCCGGTTTCCTCGCCGCGGGCGCGGAGCAGGCGCACGAGCGCGGGGTCGTCGACCACCGGTCGGCTGTCCGGCAGCGACCCGAGCGTCGTGATGCCGCCGGCGCTCGCCGCCTCGGCCGCCGTCGCGATCGTTTCGCGATACTCGAAGCCGGGCTCGCCGAGGGACGCGCGCATGTCGACCAGGCCTGGGCAGAGGACGAGATCGTCCGCCGCGACCATCTCGGCGCCCTCCGGCGCGGGCGGCGGCGCCGTGCCCTCCACGATATCGGCGACGAGCCCGTCGCGGACGAGCAGCGTGCCCACCTGATCGAGCCCGGTGGCGGGATCGACGATGCGCGCGCCGCGGATCACGACGACGTCGGTGGGCGCCGCGTCACGCATGCCGGAGGCCCCGGTTGCCGCGCGTCGCCCGGTCGAGCCGAGCGAGCACGGCCATGCGGACCGCGACACCCATCTCGACCTGCTCGCGGATCACGCTCCGCTCGGGATCGTCGGCGACCGCGCTATCGATCTCGACGCCCCTGTTCATCGGGCCGGGATGCATCACCAGCGCGCCGGGCTTCGCGCGTGAGAGCTTGGCCGCGTCGAGCCCGAAGAAGCGGAAATATTCGCGGGCGCTCGGCACCAGGCCGCGCGTCATCCGCTCGTTCTGCAACCGGAGCATCATCACGACGTCGGCGCCCTCGAGCCCGCGCGCCATGTCGTGGAACACGGTCGTGCCCAACGTCTCGATCGCGGCCGGGATCAGCGTCGGCGGTCCGACGACGCGGACCTCGTTGCCGAAGTTCGCGAGCAGGTGGATGTTGGAGCGCGCGACACGGCTGTGCGCGACGTCGCCGCAGATCGCGACCGTGAGGCCGCGCAGCCGGCCGAGGCGCCGGCGGATCGTGAGCGCGTCGAGCAGCGCCTGCGTCGGGTGTTCGTGGGTGCCGTCGCCGGCGTTGATCACGGCGGCGCCGACCTTCTGCGCGAGCAGCGCCGGCGCGCCGGACTGCGCGTGGCGAACGACGAGAAGATCGCAGTGCATGGCGTTCAGCGTCGCCGCCGTGTCGAGCAGCGTTTCGCCCTTGTTCACCGACGAGGTCGAGACCGACATGTTGATGACGTCGGCGCCGAGCCGCTTGCCGGCGAGCTCGAACGAGGTGCGGGTCCGGGTACTGTCCTCGAAGAACAGGTTGATCAGCGTGCGGCCGCGCAGCACGTCGCGCTGCGCCTGGTTCGACCGGTTCAGCAGGACGTGGCTTTCCGCCTCGTCGAGCAGTTCCTCGATGAGATAGGGCGCGAGACCCTCGACCCCGAGAAGATGACGGTCGAACTGGTGCAAGACGCTCTCTCCGGCCCGGAGCACAACCGATCGTGTGCGGCAGGCCGAGAACCCGTCGCCGTCCCGCCGTTATGGCCCCAGGACTGAACTAGGGAGAGCCTCGATGGGCCTTTTCACCAAGCCGATCAAGACGCTGGACGACCTGTTCGTGCACACGCTGCAGGACATCTACTACGCGGAGCACCAGATCACGAAGGCGCTCCCGCAGATGATCGAGAAGACGACGTCGGCGCCGCTGCGGGGGGCGTTCGAGACGCATCTCGGCGAGACGCACAAGCAGATCGAACGCCTCGAGCGGGTGTTCTCGATGCACGGGCAGGAGCCGAAGCAGGTCACCTGCGCGGCGATGGACGGCATCATCAAGGAGGCCAAGGAGGTCATTTCCGACTGCGACGACCCGCAGGTCCTTGACGCAGCAATGCTGTCCTCGGCGCAGGCCGTCGAGCACTACGAGATGACGCGCTACGGCACGCTGGTCGCGCTCGCCACCCAGCTCGGCCGGTCGGACTGCGCCGCAGTGCTGGCCGAAACGCTCGCCGAGGAAAAGGCGACCGACAAGAAGCTGAGCGAGATCGCCGAGGGTTCGGTGAACCAGAAGGCCGCCGCCTGAGGACGTGCCGGGCACCCTCCGTGGAAGGGTGCCTGGTTCAGGCCGCCGCCCGCGCGCTCGTCGCGACCACCAGGAGCAGGGCGGCGACAACCGC
>CAXUBA010000070.1:2209-4790 GCA_964249205.1 uncultured Acetobacteraceae bacterium
ACGATGCGGTCGCCGAGCAGCCGACCGACCACCATCGCGCTCGCGAACACGCCGTAGGCGAGGCCGCCGTCACGGCTGCCGAACCCGTGTTCCACGTGGAGGAACAGCGCGCCCCAGTCGGCGATCGCGCCTTCGGCGAGAAAGCTCGCCATGCACAGCGCCCCGAGCACGAGCGCGATGCGATCCGGGCGGGCGAGTCGGCGCGTTCCCTCGCCGCCGCCGTCCGACAGCAGGTCGGCGACGGTGACGGCGAGGATGGCGAGGGCGAAACCGCTGCTCGCGATCGTCGCCCGCACCGGACCGACGCCGAGTTCGAGCAGCACCGTCATCGCGCCTGCGCCGAGCGCGCCGCCGAGGCTGTAGAAGGCGTGGATCCCGCTCATCAGGCCGCGCCCGGACCGGTCCTCGACCAGCACGGCCTGCGTGTTCATCGCGACGTCGAGCGCCCCGATCGCGGCGCCGAACGAGGCGACCGCGAGCGCGAGCGCCGCGAGCGAGGGCGCGACCGCGACCGCGGGAAGTGCGCAGGTCATGAGGACGAGGCCGATCGCCACGACGAGGCGGCAACCGAGCCGACCCGTCAGCCAGCCGGCGAGCGGCATCGTCGCCATCGAACCGAGGCCGAGGCAGAGGATGACGAGGCCGAGCGTCGCGTCGTCGATCGCGAGCCGACTCTTGGCGTAGGGAACGAGGGGCGCCCAGGTGGCGGCGGCCTGTCCGGACACGAAGAAGGCGGCGCGCGTCGAGAGGAGCCCGCGCGGCCGCTTCACCGGCCCGCGTTCGCGTCGTGCCTCACGGCGTTCGACCGATCGCGTCGTCGAGGCGGCCGAGCGCCTCGTCGCGGCCGAGCGACGCCAGCACCTGGTCGATCGGCGGGCTCGCGTTCGATCCGGTCATCGCGGCGCGGACGGGCTGGGCGACCTGCCCGAGCTTGACCTCGCGTCCGGCGGCGAAGGCGACGAGCGCCGCGTGCAGCGACTCCGGCTCGAACGCGACGTCCGCGGCGAGCAACGCGCGGAGCGCCGCGAGGTCGGCGCGGGCCGCGTCGGTCAGCAGCGACGCGGCCTTGGGCTCGAGCGGGATCGGCCGGGTGCGGACCGCGAAGGCGGCGCTGGCGGCCAGCGCCTCGAGGTCGGGCGCCCGTTCCTTGAGCGAAGGCATCAGGCGCATGAGGCGCGCCCGGCCGGCGCCGTCGATCGCGATCCCGTCGCGGCTCTCGAGGCGGGCGGTGACCTCGCCGACGAGGCGGGCGTCGTCGGCACGCCGGAGCCAAACGCCGTTGACGTGGGCGAGCTTGGCGGGATCGAGCCGGCTCGGCGCCCGTCCGACGCCGTCAAGGTCGAACAGCGCCACCTGTTCGGCACGGCTCAGGATCTCGCTGTCGCCATGCCCCCAACCGAGGCGGACGAGGTAGTTGCAGAGCGCTTCCGGCAGCAGCCCCATGTCGCGGAACTCGGTCACGCTCTGCGCCCCGTGACGCTTCGAGAGCTTTGCGCCGTCCACGCCGTGGATCAGCGGGATGTGCGCGAACCGCGGCTGTTCCCACCCCATGGCGGCGTAGACCTGCGCCTGGCGGAACGTGTTGGTCAGGTGGTCGTCGCCGCGGATCACGTGGCTCACCGCCATGTCGTGGTCGTCCACCACGACGGCGTGGAGATAGGTCGGCGAGCCGTCCGAGCGGAGGATGATCATGTCGTCGAGCTCGGCGTTGGCGACCCGGACTTCGCCCTGGACGAGGTCGTCGACGACGGTCTCGCCGTCGTGCGGCGCGCGGAGGCGGATCGCGTAGGACGCGCCTGGAGGCGCGTCCGCGGGATCACGGTCGCGCCAGCGCCCGTCGTAGCGTGGCGTCCGGCCCGCGGCGGTGGCCTCCTCCCGCATGAGGCGGAGTTCCTCGGCCGTTGCGTAGCAGCGATAGGCCTCCCCGCGTTCAAGGAGCGCGTGAGCCACCTCGGCGTGACGCGAGGCACGGGTCGACTGCAACACCGGCGCCTCGTCCGCCTCGAGGCCGAGCCAGGCGAGCCCGTCGAGGATGACGGCGACCGCCGCCTCCGTGCTCCGAGCGCGGTCGGTGTCCTCGATCCGCAGCAGGAACGCGCCGCCGTGGCGGCGGGCGATCAGGAAGTGGAAGAGGGCGGTCCGGGCGCCGCCGACATGCAGCATCCCGGTCGGGCTCGGCGCGAAGCGCGTCCTGATGGCGGTCATGGCGCGATCCCTACAACACGCCGCCGACGCTTCCCAATCCCAGTCCGTTTCGGTATCGTTCTGGATCGTGGGGGATGCGCTCGCAGGCTTCGTCGATCGGGAGCGGGACCGGCTACCGCTCTTCATCCCCGTCCTGATGGGATCCGGTGTCGCCGCCTATTTCGGGCGCCGCGCGGAGCCGCCGGGATGGCCGGCGAGCCTGGTGCTGCTGCTGGCGGTCGCGCTGCTCGTGGTCCGGCGCACGGATGCCGCGCGGATCGCCGCCGTTGCCGCGGCCGCGCTCGCCGGAGGGTTCCTCGCGGCGCAGTGCGCCACCTGGCGGGCACTCCCGACCGTCGCCCTGCCGCACCACGCCGTCGTCGTGACCGGCAGGGGA
>CAXUBA010000070.1:4800-13210 GCA_964249205.1 uncultured Acetobacteraceae bacterium
TGCTCGCGGAGGGCGGGCGGCGCCTCACGATCGCCGGCGCGTCGCTCGACGGCGCGGCGCCGCTCGCGCGCCTCCTGCACGTCCGGCTTCGCGACGGGGATCCGGCCGCGATCTCGGACGGCGACACGATCGCGGTGCAGGCGCTGCTGCGCGCGCCGTCGCCGCCCCCCTATCCCGGCGGCCGCGACACGCGCCGGGAAGCCTTCTACGCCGGGCTCGCCGGCTCGGGATTCGCGCTCGGCGGCGCGACCGTCTCGGGCGGCGGGCACGCGGGCGCGGCCGGGATCGCCGCCTGGTGGCAGTCGGTCCGGGACCGGATCGCGTCCCGGATCCGGGTGGCGCTTCCCGGCACCGAAGGCGCGATCGCGTCGACGCTTCTCGTCGGGATCTCGAGCGCGATCCCGCAGGCGGACCGGCAGGCCTTCGCGGACTCCGGCCTCGCGCATCTCCTCGCGGTCGCCGGGCTGCATATCGGGATCGTCATGGGGCTCGTGCTCGGGCTCGTGCGCACCGCGCTCGCCCTGTCGGAGCGCGCGTCGCTGCGCTGGCCGACGCGCGAGATCGCGTTCGTGACGGCGCTCCTCGCGGGAGGCCTCTACCTGCTCGCGACCGGCGCTCACGTCCCGATCGTCCGGTCGTTCGCGATGGCGACGCTCGCGACCGTCGCGATCCTGCTCGGCCGGCGCGCGATCTCGATGCGCGGGCTCGCGGTCGCGGCCGTCGTGATCCTGATCCTGTGGCCGGAGGAACTGACCGGCGTGTCGTTCCAGATGAGCTTCGCCGCGGTCGCGTCGCTGATCGCCGGCTACGAGGTCGCGCGGCCGCTGTTCGCCCGCCTGTCGGGCGGCGGGATCGGGCGCCGGTTCCTGCTCCACGTCGCGGCGCTCGCGCTCACCTCGCTGATCGCCGGGCTCGCCTCCATGCCCTACGCCGCCTACTACTTCGGTCGGGTCCAGCTCTACTTCGTGCTTGCGAACCTGGTCGCGGTCCCGCTCACGGCGAGCTGGATCATGCCTTGGGGACTGGTCTCGTTCCTGCTGATGCCGTTCGGCCTCGAGCGGTTCGCGCTCGTGCCGATGGGGTGGGGGATCTCGCTCGTGCTCCGGTCCGCGCGCCTGGTCGCCGCGACCCGTGGCGCGGCCTGGGTGCTGCCGGCGCTGCCGCTCGGGTTTCTGTTCGCGACCAGCGCCGGGATCGCCGTCCTCTGCATCCTGCGGACACGCTGGCGGTTCGCCGGCGTCGGCCTGATCGGGCTCGGCCTCCTGCTCGGCGCCGCTTGCCGGACGCCCGATCTCGTGGTGGGCGAGGAGGCCAGCCTCGTCGCGTGGAAGGGGCAGGGGAACGCGATCGAGGTGGAGCGTGGACGCGGCGTGTCCCGCTACGCGATCGAGGCGATGCAGCGCCTCTGGGGGCTCGACGACGACCCGGTAAGATTGCCGCATGACGGCACGATCGGGGACGCGAACTGCACCGCCGACCGCTGCCGCGTCCGGCTCCGTGGCGCGAGCGTCCTCATCCTGCGCGGCGCGGACGGTGTTGGGGAGGACTGCGCGCGGGCGGCGCTGGTCGTGTCGCCGCGCCCGGTTCGGGCCGGGTGCCCGGATGCGGTCCGCGTGGACCGCGTGTCGGCCCGGCGCGACGGCGCGACGGCCTTCTGGATACGGCCGGACGGCTTGCTGCTTGGGGTGAGCGATCGGGACTGGAGCGGCGCGCGTCCGTGGGCCGCAGGATCGTCGACGCCGCCGGGCGCGGTGGCGTCGAGGCCGCATCCGGCGGCCCCGTCGCTGCCGATGGCGGCGATCGATCAGTAGCGGCGGAGCAGTCCGACGAGCCGTCCCTGCACGCGGACCCGATCGGCCGGAAAGATCCGGATCTCGTGACGGCTGTTCGCCGGCTCGAGCGCGATCGAGTGGCCGCGCTTGCGGATCCGCTTCAGCGTCACCTCCGCGTCGTCGATCAGCGCGACGACGATCTGGCCGTTCTCGGCGCCCTCCTCGCGGCGAATGACCACGACGTCGCCGTCCAGGATCCCCGCCTCGATCATGCTGTCGCCGGCAACCTCGAGCGCGAAATGCTCGCCGCGGCCGAGCAGCGCCATTGGCACTTCCACGATCGCGCTCGTGTCGCGCATGGCCTCGATCGGCAGACCGGCGGCGATCCGGCCGTAAAGCGGAAGCTGGATGGCGGCCGCCTCGGTGGCCGCCTCGACGCCCGCGAGGTGGCGCGTGAAGTCGCCCTTGATCACGTTCGGCGCGAACGACGGCGATGACGGCTCGGTGGTGGCCTGCGTCGCGAGATCGGGCAGCCGAAGCACCTCGAGCGCACGCGCCCGGTGGCGTCGGCGTGCGATGAAGTCGCGCTCCTCGAGCGCCGAGATGAGGCGGTGGATGCCGGACTTCGACCGGAGGCCGAGCGCCGCCTTCATCTCGTCGAACGAGGGCGAGAACCCCGTCTCCCGCAGATGCCGGTCGATGTAGGTCAGGAGTTCGTGCTGCTTGCGCGTCAGCATGGATGTGACCGTCCTTCTCACGCCGCCGGGCGCCCCGGATTCGCCGAATCGCAGGAACAAATCGATAACGGTGTTCTAGGTTTGGTCCATCGAAGCCGTCAACAGGGCGTAGAAGAGCCTAGATCCCGAGTTCGCTCAGGATCAGGGCGTCCGCCGCTTCGCCGGGGGCGAGCGCAGGGGCGTTCGGCGCGCGGAGGATCAGCGCGTCGGCGCGCGCGAGATCGGCGAGCCGGGCGGAATCCTGGACCGGAAAGACGGTGGCCAGGAGCATGCCGTCGGGTCCGCGCCGGAGCGAGGCGCGCAGGTGATCGGCCCGTCCGTCGTTCGCCGCGAGCGGGGTCAGGACGCGCACGGTCCGTGGCGCGATCGCGGCGTCCGGATCGCGTCCGAGCATCGCGGCGACCGCGGGAAGCAGGAACAGCGCCGCGCACACCAGCGTCGACACCGGATTGCCGGGCAGGCCGAGGACCGGAACCTCCCGGTCGCCGAACCGGAGCATGCCGTGCATGAGCGGCTTGCCGGGCCGCATGGCGATCCGCCAGACGTCCGGCTCGAAGCCGAAGCGGGCGAGCGCGGGCCGGACGAGGTCGTGGTCGCCGACGCTCGCGCCGCCGGTGGTGACCAGCATGTCGCAGGTCGCCGCCTCGGCGGCGGTCGCGGCGATCAGCCCGATGTTGTCCGGCGCGACCGGAAGCATCACCGGTTCGCCGCCCGCCCGACGTATGGCGGCGGCCAACGCGAAGCTGTTCGAGGACGGCAGCCCGCCGGCGCGGATGGGCTCGCCGGGAAGGACGATCTCGTCGCCGGTCGCGAGAAGCGCGATCCGCGGCCGCCGGCGAACGGCGAGATGCGGGTGGTGGGCGGCGGCGGCGAGACCGACGAGCCGGGCGTCGAGGATGCCGCCGGGTTCGATCAGCAGCTCGCCCGCGGCGAAGTCGCCGCCTCGCCGCCGGATGTGGCGCCCGGGCTCGACCGCCTGATCGACGCGGAGGCGGTCGCCGTCGCGGGTCGCGTTCTCCTGGATCAGCACGGCGTCGGCACCGTCCGGCATGACGCTGCCGGTGAAGAGGCGGAGCGCCTCGCCGGCACCGACCGCGCCCGCGAACGGGCTTCCGGCCGGCGCCGCGCCGACGACCCGGAGTTGCGCGCCCTGGCTGCCGTCGGATGCGCGGAGCGCGTAGCCATCCATCGCCGAAACGTCGTGCGCGGGCTGGTCGAGGCGCGCGTGGACCGGAAGCGCGAGGACGCGTCTGTCGGCGGCGGCGAGCGGGACCGTTTCCGCGCCGGTCGGACGCAGGCCCGACAGGATCCGCGCGCGCGCCTCGGCGACGCTCAGCACGGCGGCATCGTGACGCCGCGCTTGACCGCGCAGGGGGCGATGCGCATGTTCCCGTCCGCCGCGACCCGCGAGCCCCATTCGAGAAGAGCCATGGCCAAGTCCAACACCGTCCAGATCAAGCTCGTGTCGACCGCCGACACCGGCTACTTCTACGTGACGAAGAAGAACGCGCGCGCCCAGACGGGCAAGATGGAACTGAAGAAATACGATCCCGTCGCACGGAAGCACGTCGCGTTCAAGGAAGCCAAGATCAAGTAACCATCCCGGATTGTTCGGTTCAGGACAGTCTACGGTAGGGCGGACGGGTCGGATCGACCAGCCGCATGTCGGCCGGTCCGATCCCAAACAGCGCGATCGTCGCGGGCTGGTTCTCACCCGCCTTGACGCCGTCGAAGTGCGGGGTGCGGGCGACGCGGCGGACAAAGGACCCGGCCGGCACCGGCACGGTCTCGGCCGGATTGAACGTCGCGCCGCTGTCGACCCACCACGTTCCGGAAACGACGTAGGCCAACCGGTCGGTGCGATAGGAGTGGGGTGCGCTCATGAAGCCCGGATACCAGCGCATCAGCACGAGGTAGGAGCCGGGGGCATCGAGGTCGCCGAACAGGGTGGCCGTTTCGCCGGCATGGGCCGGCAGATTGTTCCAGTTCCGCCAGCGTATCGCGCCCGGCAGGGTGATCTGGGTTTCCGCGGGATCGAGCTTCGCGCCTTTCGCGATGTCGGGGAGGGAAGCGGCACCCAACGTGCCCGCCAGCGCCGCGAGCAGCAGGCGTCGTCCGTCATCCTCGATGTCGTTCCCGCGCCTCGGCATGGTCGGTGTCCCCCTCGTCACCACGACGGGAACGGGCCGCACGGGGCGCGGTTTGGAGGACGCGGCCGATACCGGGCCAACCATAGGCGACGTCGTCCATCGCGTGATGGTGGATGACGTCCTCGCGTGCTCCGGCGAGTTGGCCGCCGACCCGCTCGTAGAAGGCGCGGGCCGGCGCGTTCGACGCCAGCACCCAGAGCGCCGCGCCGCGGAAGCCTCGGTCGGCGAGATGACCCATCGCGGCGAGGAAGAGGTCGCGGCCGAGACCACGTCCCTGCGCCGCGCGGCGCGTGTAGAGGGCGCTGATCTCGCCCGCATACCCCGCCTCGCGCAGCGCCGAGTCGCGCTGCGCGCAACAGGCGACGAAGCCGCGCTCGCCCGCGAGAAACACCGCGTTGTCCGCGTCCTCGCCGTCGGCTAACACGTCGCGCCACAGCGCCGTGCGCGATTCGACGGTTTGGAAGGTCACCACCGGATCCGGCAGCAGCCCCGAGTAGGTCTCGCGCCAAGCCTCGACATGGATGCGGGCGATCGCCTCGGCGTCGGTAGCGCCAGCGCGTCGGACCGTGTCGGACGCGGTCAGAACAGCTTGTGGCCCGGGCCGTAGGGCACGACGATCTCGCTCGGATCGGACAGGTTCAGCATGGCGCGGGCCCGCTCGTCGATCGTGTCCGCATCCAGCGCCTGGTCGCGAAGTCCGTCGACGCGCAGCGTCCAGGAGCTCTGCTCGAGCAGCGCCGAGGCTTCGACCGATTTCGCTTCCTCGAGCGTCGACAACTGGCGGGCGTAACTCTTGAGCCCGAGATCGCCCTGCGTTGCGTTCCAGCCGAAATAGGCGGTCAGTCCGAGAAACACGGCGGGCGTCACCGCCTCGCGGGTCTTGCGCTTGATGACGCGCCAGATCTGCATCGTGGTCCCCCGACCAACCAAATCGCGCCTGACCGTAGCAGCGCCGCCGAGACGATCGGAACAGTTTCGTGGAGGCCGGTCACATTCCCCGGTCCCCGTGATCGAACGGCAACGTGGCCCGGATCGCCCTGGAGCGTTCCGCTCCGGGCGCGTCCGTTCAGCGCGACTTCAGGATGGTGCGTCCCGCATAGCGGGCGGCGCGGCCGAGTTCGCGCTCAATCCGGATCAGCTGGTTGTATTTCGCGATTCTGTCGGAGCGCGACAGCGAGCCGGTCTTGATCTGGCCGCAGTTGGTCGCGACCGCGAGGTCGGCGATCGTGCTGTCCTCGGTCTCGCCCGAACGGTGGCTCATCACCGCCAGGTAGCCGGCACGCTGCGCCATCTCGACGGCTTCGAGTGTTTCCGACAGCGTGCCGATCTGGTTCACCTTGACCAGGATCGAGTTGGCGGTGCCGCTCTCGATGCCGCGCGCAAGACGCTCGGGGTTGGTCACGAACAGGTCGTCGCCGACGAGCTGGCACTTCGCGCCGAGCGTCGCGGTCAGGAAACGCCAGCCTTCCCAGTCGTCCTCCGCGAGACCGTCCTCGATCGAGACGATCGGATAGCGCGTGGTGAGCTCGGCGAGATACTGCACCATGGCTTCGCTGTCGAAGGACTTGCCTTCGCCTTCGAGCTCGTAACGCCCGTCGCGAAAGAACTCGGTCGCCGCGCAGTCGAGCGCAAACGTCACGTCCTCGCCGGGCGTGTAGCCGGCGGTCTCGCAGGCGCGACTGATGAAGCTGAGCGCCTCGTCGGCCGACTTCAGCGCCGGTGCGAAGCCGCCCTCGTCGCCGACGTTGGTGTTGTGGCCGGCATCGCGCAGGCCCTTCTTCAGCGTCTGGAAGATCTCGGAGCCGATCCGGACCGCTTCGGCGATCGTCGCCGCGCCGACCGGCTGGATCATGAACTCCTGGATGTCGATCGGATTGTCGGCGTGCTGGCCGCCGTTCACGATGTTCATCATCGGAACCGGAAGCGTGCGCGCGTAGGCGCCGCCGACATAGCGGTAGAGCGGGGTGCCCGCTTCCTCGGCGGCCGCCTTGGCGGTCGCGAGCGAGACGGCGAGGATCGCGTTCGCGCCGAGGCGCGACTTGTTCGGCGTGCCGTCGAGATCGATGAGATGCTCGTCAAGCGCCACCTGCTCGCTCGCCTCGAAGCCGCGCAGGCTGTCGGCGATCTCGCCCTCGACGAAGTCGACCGCGCGGGTGACGCCCTTGCCGCCGAAGCGCGACTTGTCGCCGTCGCGCAGCTCGACCGCCTCGTGCGCCCCGGTCGACGCGCCGGACGGGACCGCCGCTCGGCCCTCGGCGCCGCTCTCCAGCAGCACGTCGACCTCGACCGTCGGGTTGCCGCGGCTGTCCAGGATCTCGCGGGCGATGATGTCTGCGATGGCGCTCATGGGTGTCGCTCCGATCTCTGCCGCCGCTTCAACCACGGGAAAGGCGCGAGTGGGAAGACCCGGTTAGGCCCGCGACGCCGCGCGCACGAAGGCTATGGCGACGAAGGTGAACGCGGCGAGCCCGAGCACGGTCGCGAACGGCGCGAAGCCCGGACCCACCAGGGCCGCGGCGTCCGAACGTCCGCTCGCCGCAATCAGGGCTGCCACCAGGACGCCGGCCAGGCTTTCGCCGACGATCAGGCCGGAGGCGAACAGCGTGCCCGAACGCGCGGCGCCGTCGCGTGCGGCACGGTCCAGCCAGCGGCGGCGTCCGCTCGCGAGGAGCGACAGGACGGAGCCGATCACCACCGTGACGCTGACGCCCGTCGGCAAGTAAAGGCCGAGACCGGTCGCGATCACCGGGATCCGAAAGCCGCCGCGCCGCCTCAGCGTCTCGTCGACGGCGACGAGGCCGGCGCCGAACGCGACGCCGATCGCGATCATCGTCCAGTCGAGCCGGCCGCCGAGGATGCCGGTCGCGAGCGCGGTCATCAGCGTCGCCTGCGGCGCGGCGAGCGCGTGGGCGGGATCCATGCCGGGGCGCGGCAGCGCGCCCGCGAACCCGTAGGCGCGGTAAAGGAGGTCGAGGATCGGCGGGATGACGGCCGCGCCGGCGAAGCCGCCGACGATCAGCGCGATCTGCTGACGCGCCGGCGTCGCGCCGACCAGCAGGCCGGTCTTCAGGTCCTGCAGGTTGTCGTTCGAGATCGTGGCGATCGCGAGCACCGCCGACGTCGCGAACAACGCGAACGGGACCGCGACAGCCGCGACCGTTCCCGACAGCAGGAGGAGCAGGGACGCGAACACCGTGGCGAGGATGCCGATGCCCGAGATCGGGCTCGCCGACGATCCGACGATCCCGCTCATGACGCCGCACGCGGCCGCGACCGCGAAGCCGGTGACGGTCGCGAACAGGGCGCCGGCAACCGCGAGGGCAGGGCGATCCGGCGCGAAGGCGAGAAAGGCGGCGAGCAGCAGCACGAAGGCGGCGGCGAACCACGCGCCGATCGCCGGGCGGCCGAGATCGCGGTCCTCGCGTCGCGCCGTCGGACCGCCGCGCGCGCCGGCGGCCGACGCGGCGAGACCGCGGACGATCGCCGGGACGAGCCCCGCCAGCGTCCAGACCGCGGCGACGGCGATTGTGCCGGCGCCGATCAGGCGGACCTCCCGCGACCAGACCGCGAGCGCGTAGGGCTCGGCGGCGAGGCCGGGCGGCCGGAGGCCGTAGGCCGTCAGGAGCGGCACCGCGATCCCCCAGGAGGCGACGATGCCGATCAGGACGGCGACGCCGGCCTCGATCCCCATCAGGTACCCGGCGCCGAGTAGCGCGGGAGAGAAGCCGGTGGCGACGCGGAACATCGCCCC
>CAXUBA010000071.1:0-13128 GCA_964249205.1 uncultured Acetobacteraceae bacterium
GGGCTATGTCCGGCGCGAACTCGCGGCCGCCGGCGAAACGCTCGCGCTCGCGATCCGGGGCCGCGCCGTTGCCGCGACCGTGACTGCGCTTCCCTTCGTTCCGCCGGGAACGCGTCCGCGCGCGCCCCGCTGATCCCAACAGAACCACCCGAGGAGCGCCGCGCATGGCGGAAACGAGATACACGAGCGAACACGAGTGGGTCCGGCTCGAGGATGACGGCACCGCCACGATTGGAATCACCGATCATGCCCAGGGCGCGCTCGGCGACATCGTCTTCATCGAGCTCCCCGAGACCGGCCGCACCCTCGCCGACGGCGAGGCCTGCGCCGTGGTCGAGAGCGTCAAGGCGGCGTCTGACGTTTATGCGGCGCTCGGTGGCACGGTTGCCGACGTGAACGAGCAGATCGTGGAAGATCCCGGCCTGGTGAACCGAGACCCCGAAGGCGAGGCCTGGTTCTTCCGGATCGAGCTGACCGACGAAGGCGGCTTCACGACGCTGATGGACCGCGACAGCTACGACAGTTTTCTGGAGACGCTGTGATGCCGGCCGACGGGTCGCTGTTCACCACCGTCGAGAACGAGGCGGACGGCGCCGCCCCGTTCGCGACCCGTCATCTCGGGCCGGACGAGACGGCGGTCGAGGCGATGCTGTCCACGGTCGGGAGCCCGACGCTCGACGCGCTCGGCGCCCGTACGGTGCCCGACGCGATCCGCGCGCCCTTCGCGCCCGGCCTGCCGGACGCGTTGTCCGAAAGCGAGGCGCTCCGCGAGATGCGGCTGCTCGCGGCGGACAATCGCGTCGTGCGCTCGCTGATCGGCTGCGGCTATCACGGGACCCACGTGCCGCCGGTGATCCTGCGGAACGTGCTCGAGAGCCCCGCCTGGTATACCGCCTACACGCCGTATCAGGCCGAACTCGCGCAGGGTCGTCTCGAGGCGCTGCTCAACTTCCAGACCGCGATCAGTTCGCTCACCGGGCTTCCGGTCGCCAACGCGTCCCTGCTCGACGAGGCGACGGCGGCGGCGGAAGCGGTGGCGATGGCGCGCGCGGTGGTGCGCGGCGGGCTCGCGGGCGTCGTTCTCGCGGACGACCTCCATCCGCAGACCGCGGCCGTGATCCAGACGCGTTCGGCCCCGCTCGGAACCGCGGTCGAGCACTACGAGGCGGGCGATCTCGACGGGCTCCGGCGAGCGATCCGTGCGGCCGGGGCTTGCGCGATCGTGCTGCAATACCCCGGCACGACCGGCGCGCTCCGCGACCTCTCGCCCGAGATCGAGGCGGCGCACGAGGCCGGCGCGCTCGCAATCGTGTGCGCCGACCCGCTCGCGCTCGCGGTCCTCCGGAGCCCCGGCAGCATGGGCGCCGACATCGTGGTCGGCTCGGCGCAGCGCTTCGGCGTGCCGATGGGGTTCGGCGGCCCGCATGCCGCCTTCTTCGCGACGCGCGACGGCTGGCGACGCAACCTGCCGGGCCGGATCGTCGGCGTGTCGGTGGACGCCGCCGGCGCGCCTGCGTTCCGCCTCGCGCTGCAGACGCGCGAGCAGCACATCCGCCGCGAAAAGGCGACGTCGAACATCTGCACGGCGCAGGTGCTGCTCGCGGTGATGGCGGGCTTCTACGCCGTGTGGCACGGGCCCGAGGGCCTCCGCCGGATTGCGCGCGCCGCCAACGGACGGGCGCGCACGCTTGCCGACGCCCTCCGGGCCGGCGGTCTCGCGATCCGGCACGACCGCTTCTTCGACACCATTACGGTCGAGACATCGGGCGAAGCCGACCGCCTCGTCGCCGTCGCGCTCGAGGCCGGATTCAACATCCGCCGGCTCGACGCAAACGCGGTCTCGATCGCGCTCGACGAGACGGTGACCGCCGAAGAGGTCGCGCATCTCGCCCGCGCGCTGGCAGGGGTCGCGCCCTTCGACGCGTCGTCCGGCGGGACGCCCGCGCCCTCGATCCCGGCGATCCTCGCGCGCACCGACGCGATCCTCGCCGAGCCCGTGTTCCACCGGCACCACGCCGAACACGAGATGCTCCGCTACCTCAAGCGCCTGGCCGACCGCGACGTGGCGCTCGACCGGTCGATGATCCCGCTCGGCTCCTGCACCATGAAGCTGAACGCGACGAGCGAGATGATGCCGGTGAGCTGGCCCGGTTTCGCGGACGTCCACCCGTTCGCGCCGCGGGACCAGACGCGCGGCTACCGCACGATGATCACCCGCCTTGAAGGGTGGCTCGCGGCGGCGACGGGCTTCGCCGCCGTGTCGCTGCAGCCGAACGCGGGCAGCCAGGGCGAACTCGCGGGGCTGCTCGCGATCCGCGCCTTCCATGCGGCACGCGGCGAGGCGACGCGCGACGTCTGCCTCATCCCATCGTCGGCGCACGGAACCAACCCCGCGAGCGCCGCGATGGCCGGGATGCGTGTCGTGGTGGTCGCGTGCGACCGGGAGGGCAACGTCGACGTGGCGGACCTCCGCGCGAAGGCCGAGCGGCACCGCGAAGCGCTGGCGGCGCTGATGATCACGTATCCGAGCACGCACGGCGTGTTCGAGGGCGAGATCCGCGAGATCTGCCGGATCGCGCACGCGTGCGGCGGTCAGGTCTACATGGACGGCGCCAACCTCAACGCGCAGCTCGGGCTCACCTCGCCCGGCGCCATCGGCGCCGATGTCTGCCATCTCAACCTGCACAAGACGTTCTGCATCCCGCACGGCGGCGGGGGTCCGGGGGTCGGGCCGATCGCGGTCGCCGCACATCTCGCGCCGCACCTGCCGAACCATCCGTTCCGCGACGACGCGGGGCCTGCGACCGGGATCGGGCCGATCTCCGCGGCGCCGTTCGGCAGCGCCGGGATCCTGCCGATCCCCTACATGTACATCCGGATGATGGGGGAAAGCGGGCTCCGGCGGGCGAGCCAGATCGCGATCCTGTCGGCCAACTACGTGGCCGCGCGTCTCCGCGACCACTTCCCGATCCTCTACACGAGCGCGAGCGGCACCTGCGCGCACGAGTGCATCGTCGACTGCCGGCCGTTCGACGCAGAGGCCGGGATCAAGGTCGAGGACATCAGCAAGCGTCTTGCGGACTACGGCTTCCACGCGCCGACGATGAGCTGGCCGGTGCCGGGCACGCTGATGATCGAGCCGACCGAAAGCGAGACGAAGGAGGAGCTCGACCGGTTCTGCGACGCGATGATCGCGATCCGCGGCGAGATCGCCGACGTTGCGGCGGGCCGGCTGCCGCGCGACGACAACATGCTGCGAAACGCGCCGCACACCGCCGACGAGGTGACGGCGGACGAGTGGTCGCACCCCTACCCGCGGTCGCGCGCGGCGTACCCGCTGCCGTGGCTCCGGCGGGCGAAATACTGGCCGCCGGTGAAACGGGTGGACAACGCCTACGGGGATCGGAACCTCGTCTGCACCTGCGCGCCGATCGGGGACTATGCCTGAGCAGGAGGCGGGTGGTGCGGTCGCGCACCACGCCGCGTCCGTCGGCAAGTTCTCCTGACATGGTCGCGACCAAGCCCTGGCTGCTGCTCGATCTCGCCGGCGTGCTGCTCCGCTTCAAGCCCGCGCGGCGGATCGCGGCGCTCGCTTCGCTGTCCGGGCTCGACGCGGCGACGGTCCGCGCGCGGATCGAGACGGACGGGATCACCGAACGGCTCGACACCGGGCGGGCCGGCGAGGAGGCGCTCCGGGACTTCCTGGCTGCCCTGCTCGGGCGGCCGATCGGGACGGACGAGGCCTGGGCGCTCTGGCTGTCGCCGTTCGCGCCGGCGCCGGCGACGCTGGCCGAGGTCGACGGGCTCGGGGCGCGATACCGGCTCGGCGTGTTCACCAACAATCCGCGCGCGATCACGCGCGTGTTCGACCCGTCGCCGTTCGAGCGGATGTTCTTCTCGGCCGAGCTCGGCGCCAAGAAACCGGATCCGTCGACGTATCGGGCGGTCGCGGACGCGCTGGCCGTCCCGCCCGCTTCAATCGTGTTCGTCGACGATGGCGCGGCCAACGTCGAGGGCGCGCGGGAAGCGGGCTGGCGCGCGGTCCCGTTCCGCGACGGCGACCGGCTCGCGGCGCTGCTCGACGGCTGAGAGTCGCGGAGCGCGACCGGGACGGGGCGGCTCGCGGGGGCACGGGACATCGGGGTTCAGCGCACGACGTGCGGGTCCGGAGTTTCCGGCGGCGCGACCGTCCGGCCTGGCCGCGCGCGTCCGTCGCCTCGCGCCTTCGGATCGGCGCGATGAGCGGGGCGCCCGTGCGGTTTGCGGCGCGGGCCTGTCGCCCTAGACAGGAGCCGCGTTCGGAGGCGGCGAGGCTGGCGTGATGCGGGTGGTTCAGGAACCGGATCGGCGCCCCGCCGCCGTGCGATCGGGGCCGCCGGGCCTCGTCCCGATGCTGCCGCTGCTGCTCGCGGCGCTGCTGTCGCGCGTGTTCTTCCTTCTCGTGGGTCCGTTCTTCGTTCGGCCGGACGAGGTGTTCCAGGCGCTCGAGCCGGCCCACCGGCTCGTCACCGGCCGGGGCGCGATCACCTGGGAATGGCACGAAGGGATCCGGTCTTGGCTGCTGCCGGGCCTGATCGCGGCGCTCATGCGGCTCACAGCCGCGCTCGGCCTCGGCCATTCCATCGTCGTGGTGCAGTGCGTGTTTGCGGCGCTGTCGCTCGCCGTCGTCGCGACCGCACTCCGTTTCGGGCACGCGTTCGCGGGCCGGGACGGCGCGCTGTTCTGCGGCGTGCTCACGGCGTTCTGGCCGGACACGATGCTGCTCGGTCCGCACACGCTGTCGGAGGTCCAGGGCGGCAACCTGCTGGCGATCGGCACCATGCTGGCAAGCGTCGCGCCCGGGCGACACGGGCCGCTCCCCCGGCGCGCGTTGGCGATCGGCCTCGTGCTCGGGTTCGCGACCGTCCTCCGCTTCCAGCTCCTGCCCGGCGTCGCCGTCGTCCTGCTCGTCGCGGCACTGCGCGACGGGCGTCGTACGGGATCGATCCTGCTGCTCGGCGCGGCGCTGCCGGTGCTGGGTCAGGCGGTGCTCGACATGCTGACGCTCGGCACGCCGTTGCAGTCGATGTGGAAGAACCTCGCGGTCAACCTCGTGGCACACCGCGCTGACCTGTTCGGGACCATGTCGCCCGTCTTCTACCTGTCGCAGATGGTGCAGTTCTGGGGTGCCGCCGTGCTGCCGCTCGCCCTTTGCTTCGCCGCTGGCGCCCGCACGGCGCCGCTCGCGAGCCTGGTGGTGCTCGCGGTTGTGCTGTCGCACAGCCTGATCGCCCACAAGGAATTCAGCTTCATCGCGGGCGCCGTGCCGCTGATCCTGGCGGTTGCGGCCGTCGGGGCGGCGAGGCTGCTCCAACGGCTCCGACCGGCGGTGGGCGTGCTGCCGCTGCGGATCCCGCTCGCGTCGGCCGTCGCGGCCGGGATGGTCCTCACATGTGTCACGACGACGTTCAGCGGCTACAAGGCACTCCGGCGCGACCACGCGAACCTGCCGCTCCTGATGCGAGAGGCACGTGACGTGCCCGGGCTGTGCGGGCTCGGGCTTTATGTCGGCGACGAGGGGTGGTGGGACTGGACGGGCGGCTACAGCCTGCTCGACCGCCCGGTGCCGATCTACCTGCTGCGTTCGCCGGCCGATCTCGCCGCGACGGCGCCGGGCTTCGACGCGCTGCTCGCCGCGCAGGCGACGCTCGGCACCCTGCCCGCCGCGTATGCGGTCGCGCGTTGCGTTCGCGGCGCGTGCCTGCTGCGGCGTGCCGGGCCCTGCGCGCCGATCGCGTCGCACCGCTTCGAGGACGCGACGGGGCTCGGCCTGCCGATCCCGCCGGGCAGCCTCCGGTCGCCGCCGGCGAAGGGGCAGGGCAGCGGGGACCGGGCGTGACAGCGGTCGGACGTGCCGGCGTCGCCGCGAGGGGATCGCGCTTCCTCGTGCCGGGACTGGCGGCCGGAACGTTCGTCCTGTTCGCGCTGCTCTACGCCGCCGACCGGCCGGTCTATTTCCTCCTGCTGAACGCGATCCACGCGCACCCCTTTCCCGATCCGTTTCTCGACACGCGGTTCGTGACGGCGCAGGTGGAATGCTGGCGGCGCGGGATCGACGTCTACGCCCGGAACCCGTGCGATCCGCTCGGGCGCACGCTCGACTATTCGCCGCTCTGGCTGCGCCTCCCGTTCCTCGGACGGTCGGACGCGTGGACGCCGGTGTTCGGCCTCGTCATCGACGGCCTGTTCCTGGTCGCGCTGTTCCGGATGCCATGGGCGGTCGCTGGCGCGTTCGAGCCTGTGGTGGCGATCGCGGCGGTGCTGTCGTGGGCGACGCTGTTCGCGGCCGAGCGGGGCAACACCGACCTGCTGATGTTCGCGGCCGCGGTCCTGTTCGCGGACCTCGGGCGCGGATCGACGCGGGCGCGGACCGCCGGCATCCTGCTCGTGCTCGCGGTCGGGCTGCTGAAGTTCTTCCCACTGACCCTGCTGCTGCTGCTCGTCCGCGAGCGGCCGCGGCGGATGTGGCCGCTCGGCGGGTTCTGCGCGCTGGTGCTGCTGCTGTTCGCCGTCGGCTTCCACGCGGAACTGGCGCGGATCGGGGGCAACATGGCAAACGGGCTGTTCGGCGACATGTTCGGCGCGCGGAGCCTGCCGTTCGGGGTTCCGCTCCTGCTCGGGGCGCGCGGAACGCTGCCGGGGCGGGTGCTGTTCGTCGTCCTCACCGGCGCGTGCGTCGGCGCTGCCGTGCTGTGGGGCCGCGACCCGGCGCTCCGGCGCCTGCTCGATCGGCTTGAGGCGCCGGCGCGCATGCTGCTTCTGGTGGGCGCGGTGCTGTCGGTCGGGTGCTTCTTCGGGCACCAGAACATCGGCTACCGGGCGGTGCTGCTGCTGCTGCTGGTGCTGCCGGGCCTGTTCGGTCTGCTGCGGGAAGCGTCGGACCGGCGGGCGCGGCTCATGCTCCGCGCGACGATGGCCCTCGTCGTGCTGGTGTTGTGGGACGGGATCATAAGCCGTTCGCGGCCGGGCTGGTTCGCCATGCAGCTCGGATGGTGGTGGATCGTGTGCGTCCTGCTGACGATCGCGGTTGGCCTGCTCGGGGACGACGTCCTCCGGGTCGTGCGGCACACGTGGCCGGTCGGCCGGATCAGGGCGGACGATGATCGGGGGAAAGCCTGAGCGTCCAGCCCTCCGGCCAGAGGCGGATGACGTGGGACGGGTCGCGCCGCCAGGCGCGGATCTCGTCGCGCCAGGCCGGGCCGTTCCGGGTGTCGTGGAGCGTCGCCACGTAGGTTCCGGTCCCGACGACGATCAGCCAGACCGTCGCGACCGCGGCGACGCGCGCGGGCACGCCGGCGGCGGTCGCGGCGAAGCTCAGGATCGCGAGGCCGAGCAGCGCCTGCGGGACGAAGACGTAGCGTTCGCCGGACTGGGCGCCGATCAGGATCGCGAGGCCGCCGATCGCGCCGTAATAGGCGGCGAGCGCGGTGGCGGCGGCGCCGGCCAGCAGCCAGCGGGACGACGCGGCGCCCGGGGTGCGCCATGCGGCAACGGCGGCCGGAACGAAGACGGCGAATGGAAAGAGGATCGACCAGAGCGGCGCGTGACCGGCGGCGAGATGGCGCCGGACGTCGGCGCCGGCGCGATAGGCGACCTTGAGGCCGAAGAAGGGCTCGACGAGGTGCCGGACCGAGACGACGGGGAGCAGGAGGCGGAGGTCGAGGTGGTAGGCGCGGCCGGCGAAGGGCTCGACGAACAGCGCGAGTTGGATCGCGCTCGCGGCCGCCATCGTCAGGCCCTGCCACAGGCGGGCGGGCGAGCGGTCGAGCGCGGCGCGGAGCAGGAACAGCGGGACGAGCACGATGCCGCCGGGCCCGCAGAGCGGCGCGAGGGCGAGGATCGCGAGCGCGAGGAGTGCGGCGCGGCCGGTCGGGGGTTCGAGGGCCAGGAGGAGGCCGCAGCAGACCGTGAGCTCGAACTGGCAGTGGAGGGTCTGGAGCCAGATCTCCTCGGTGCCCGGCACCAGCAGGATCAGGAGGACGGCGGCGAGGCGGACGCGCCAGGACGCGAGCCAGGCGTCGCGGGCGACGAGGAGCAGCAGAGGCGGCAGGAGCTGGAAGAGGAGCGCGACCGCGATCGTGAGATACGGGGCGAGCGGGAGCGGCATCAGGTCGCGGGCGGCGAGCGTCGCGCCGTTGGCGACCAGGTTGAGGTAGCCGCCGTAGGAGGTGAACAGCGCCCGGAGCGGGGGTTCGACCCAGGCGTTGCCGAAGAAGTTGCGGCCTTCTTCGGCCCAGAAGCGGCCCTTGAGCACGATCTCCGGCATGCGCACGAGGACCAGCGCGGCGAAAAGGGCGAGGACGAGCGCGCGGGTCAGGCGGGGCCGCCGTTCCCTCGCTGCGGCTTGGGTCATGGAGCCTGGTCGGTCCTTTGGGTGGGTTTCGAGGGCGCTCGGGGGTTGCCGCCCGATTGAGCGTAGGACGCGGGCGCTGTCGAGAGGTCGGAGCCGTGTTCTGGCGGGGCGTGGTCCGGGCGTCGGCGCGATCGATCCGGCGATCGGGCAGCGGCCGACATCGAGTGGTGCGGGCGGGTCGAACAGGGGTCGGCAACGGGACCGCGGGCTGAAGGCCCTGTCACGGAGCATCGGCCTGTCCGCAAGGAACGCCTGCGCGAGCGCCTCGCGGGAAACGAGACCGTGAAGCGCCAGGGAGCGGATCGCGCGCCATAGTCGGCCGCCTCGCTTCTCCACCCGGACGATCAGGAGCGCCCCATGGATCGACGCAGCTTCTTCCGTGCCGCCGCGGCAACCAGCCTGATCGGCGCCACCGACGCGGCGCGCGCCGCGACGGCGAGCCCGGCGACGGCGATCGACCTTGTCACGGCGCCGCACGGTCCGCTGCCGCCGCTTCCCACCGTGTCCGACCCGGGCGAGCGGCGCGGCGACATGCTTTACCGGCCGCTCGGCCGGACGGGCGAGACGGTGTCGGCGATCGGGTTCGGCGGTTCCCATTTCAGCAAGCCCGGGATCGACGAGGCGACGTCCGTCCGGCTCTGCCATGCGGCGATCGATCGCGGCATCACGTTCATGGACAATGCTTGGGACTACAACGGCGGCGAAAGCGAGCGGCGGATGGGAACCGCGCTGTCGCAGGGCGGGTATCGCGACAAGGTCTTCCTGATGACCAAGGTCGACGGCCGCAACAAGGACATCGCGGAAACGCAGCTCGACCAGTCGCTCCAGCGGCTGAAGACCGACCATCTCGATCTCTGGATGTTCCACGAGGTGCTTCGCTACGACGATCCGGACCGGATCTTCGCGCCGGGCGGCGCGCTCGAGACGGCGGTGGCAGCGAAGCAGGCGGGCAAGATCCGGCATATCGGCTTCACCGGCCACAAGGATCCGCGGATCCACATCTACATGATGGAAGTGGCGCGCGCGCACGGGTTCCAGTTCGACGTGGTGCTGATGCCGTCGAACGTGATGGACGCGCATTTCCGGTCGTTCGGCCGGCTGGCGATGCCGGTCGCGCTCAGCGAGCGGATCGGGGTGATCACGATGAAGCCGTTCGGCGGGTCGAACGGGGTGATCCTGAAGAGCGGCGCCGCGATCCAGCCGATCGACTGCCTGCACTACGCGCTCAACCGGCCGACCTCAGTCGTGATCACCGGGATCGACAACGACCACGTGCTCGACCAGGCGATCGAGGCGGCGCGCACGTTCCGGCCGATGGACGCGGCGGCGGAGGCGCGGATCACGGATGCGACCGCGTCGGCCGCGGCCGACGGCCGCTACGAGCTGTTCAAGACGACCGCGCATTTCGACGGAACGGCGCACAACCCGGCGTGGCTCGGTCCGGACCGCGAAGCGACGCTGGAGCTCGCGCCGAAGAACGGGGGCTAGGGCGCGTTCGGGCTGACCGGACCGGTCGGCGGACGCGTTCGGAAGCGGGACGCTGACGGCAGCGCGGGGTGTCGGGACTGCTCGTCGCTGGCGGGCGACGCTGCTGGTCGTCGTGGATCAGGCGGCTTTCGACCTCATCGCGCCAGAAGGGCGGGACCTCGGTGGGCTGGTCGGGCGCGTGTCGTGACGAGCCGAGTGTAGCGGTGTCCTCAAGCGAGCGATGGTCGGCGGCTTGAAATTCGATGGAGGGTTCAAGCGGCTGAACGCCCCACGGCTTCGTTTCGCACTCGTTGGCGCCGGTCGATCCGTCTCGAAGGGGCAGGATCCGAACGCACAGCGTTTGCCGGGGCGTGTGGCAGCGCCCGACTTCATGCCGCCCTGGCCGCTCACGATTGCCGAGCCGATCGCGATGAGGAGATTGTTCGGCGCGCGCTAAGCCATCGTGCTCGCCGCCAGCAAAGGACTCACGTGAAAGCTTGCGTGCAGGAGAGTTGGAGGCGCTCGCCTCACACGCGGCCTCCTGCTAGCGAAGGATGTAGTTCGACAGAAGACCTTCCTGAGCCAGGGGGAAGGTGACGTTGACCGACTTGCAGGACTTCACCAGCTTGACGGAATTTCGCAGGTCTTGGATATCCGCCGACGTCAGCTCGAAGGTCTTGTCGAGACTGTCCTCCTGGCCGCCGGCCGTGATCTTGAAGTCCAGCGTCCACTTGCCGGCGGTCCAGACGAAGTTGTTCTCCGCGAAGGACTGGATCATGTCGAAGGCCTGTTCGGTCAGCGGGCTGTATGAGCCGGCGACCGACTGCGCACACGGCATGCTGTTCCGGTAGTCGGGCAGCCGGGAGATCGAGGCGAGCAGTCCATTGATGTCCGCATCGGCGTTCGGAGCCATGATGATGCGAAAGGTCGTCTCGACGTCCGGATTGATCGGGATCATGCCGGTGATCCTCTCGTACGGACCCGCGGAGCCCAGGACGGTGACGAGTTTCGGAAACAGGCTGACTTCACCTTGGCCGTTGCTCAGCAGCGCGGTCGCGTCGCTGATCCAGGCCTGTGCGGTGCCGGGGCTCTTGGCCTTGAGCGAGACGATGACGAACGGGACGCCGTAGAACTGGCCGACGACGAGCTCGGGCATGATCTGCCGCACGGCATGCCTCGGTTGCGGCTGGAGCTTGAAATCGACGGCGCCGATGTCCGCTTCGGCGACGGTCCTTGTTTCCGGCTTGAAGCCATCGGCACTGGCGGTGACGACGTATCCCTGTTTCCGCCTGACGTGGGCCGGGACGCGAAGTTCGTACGAGCCGTTCAGGTCGACCGGCTGGGGACCGTCCGGTGGAGCGCTGACGGTGGCGCTCTGGATGGTCGAACCGTCCTGCGCCAGGACAGTGCCGTCGATGAGGTCGTCCGAGTTGAAGCCGCGCGCCAGGAGCGGCCCGCCGACGGCCAGGATGAGGGCCACCAGCCCGAGCGCGAACGCCCGGTTTATGAACAGTTTGACGATGGCGTCGGAGGGTTTCCAGCGCTTGGTGGCGATCAGCGCGTTCGCGATGGCGTAGAACACCAGGAGCGCAACGGCCGCAAGCTGGAGCGGCGTCTCGACGGATTTCAGGATGTCGGCCGCCTGCTCCACCTGCCTGAAGCCCCGCGTTCGTTGCCGTTCCGAGAATGGCATTTCCGAGCGGGAACGCAATGATAAGATGCGGCCGCGAACAGATGCCGTGGGACGCGAAGATGCCGTCGCGGGCGCGATCGATTACCCGGACCGCGGTGTGGTGGTGCCACGCCCGGCAGGGTGCGTCCGAGGAAGAGCTCCCCGCCGGGTTCGTGCAGGCTCAGTCAGCGAGGACGCGAGACGATGGTTCGCGGGGAGCGGCACGATGTGTGCAATGCCCCAACGATCGCGCGCCGCGGGCAACGCAGGTCTTCCCGGCCTCGACGGCGTGTGGGACGTGACGGGCGCGGTCGCCCGTCCGGCACGACAGGGAGGTCGGAATGAGAAACGTGTTCGTCAGGATGCTGGCCATGGCCGGCTTGCTCGTTGCCGGTCTGACGGGAACGGCGGAGGCGCAGTCCCTTGCGGGAGCGCACCGGCCGGCCGCGGTGCCGGCCAACTATCTCCGGACGCCGTTCGGGTATTTTCATCCGAGCTGCCTGGTGCAGATGGCGTCGGGCGACGAGCTCCGGCCGGCGGAGAAGCTGATCCGGCACGCGGACGGCACGTCGACGGCGATGCCGAGCTGCAGTTATCCGCATTACCGTGCCGACGGCCAGGCCGTGTTCGGGGACGAACGGGCGGCGACGACGCCGGACATCAGCCACGCGTATGTCGAATACGCGACGGTCACGACCGCCAAGTCCTACGGCTACCTGAACGCGGAATGGACGGTGCCGCCGGCGCCGGCGTCGAACGACGGGCAGACGCTGTACCTGTTCCCGGGGCTCGAGGACATCGACGACGTGGTGACCATCATCCAGCCGGTGCTCGGTTGGAACTCGGACTACGCGTCGTCGTGGGGGATCGCGAGCTGGAACTGCTGCGAGAGCGGGACGGTGTACGAGGCCAAGCCGACGCCGGTGAAGTCGGGCGACACGATCCTCGGCTACATGTTCAACAGCTGTCCGCCGGGGACCACGACGTGCAGTTCGTGGGACGTGGTGACGGAGGATCTCCGCGACGGGAAGACGTCGGAGCTGCTCGACACGTCGAACTTCGGACAGGTGTTCAACTGGGCGTTCGGGGCGGCGTTCGAGGTCTACGGGATCGAGACGTGCAACGACTACCCGGCGATCGACGGGCAGCCGGGGAGCGACGGGGTGTCGTTCAACACGCTCGGGCTCTACGACCAGGACCTGAACGAGGTCACGCCGAACTGGCAGGTGGCGCTCGACACGAGTGCGAGCCCGCAGTGTTCGTATGGCGGGACGCAGCCGAAGCAGATCACGCTGCATTACTGAGCGGCGGCGGATGAGGGCGGGCCCGTTCCGGTCGGCGGGGCGGGCCTCCTTGTGACGTGGCGGGCGCCGGGAGCGTGAGGCTCCTGGCCGGGTTCGAGGGGCGTCGCTCCTTCTGATCGGCTCCATGGTGGGAGCCGTTTGGTGGCTGGCGGGATCGCGCTTCCGGCGCGGTGCTCGGCCTCACGCAAGCGGTCGTTGCGAGGCGGCGATTGCTCCGGCCCAGGGGTTCAGGAGAGGGCCGCCGGTCGGCTCGAAGTCGGCGACGTTGCGGGTGACGACCGTGAGGCCTTGCA
>CAXUBA010000072.1:0-12982 GCA_964249205.1 uncultured Acetobacteraceae bacterium
TGCCGGGAGCAGCCGCCACCTCGCCGCGGTCGCCGCGGCGCGTTCCGACATCGTACACCCGGTCGACGATCTCGGCCGCCTGCTCCGCGAGCGCGACCGGGAAGCGGAGCTCCTCGCCCACGCGGCCGCCGCCGCCCGCCTCCGCCCCGACGACCCCCGCGCCCTCGTCTCGCACGGCGGCGCGCTCATCGTGCACGGCCTGGCCGCCGAGGCCGAGCAGGTGCTCCGTCGCGCCGAACGGATCGACCCGCTCGCGCCCAATCTCATGAACCAGCTCGGCATCGCGCTCACCGAACTTGGCCGCTACGGCGAAGCGCTCGCATGCTTCCGAGACGAAGCGGCCCGCAAGCCCGAGAACAACATCGCCTGGACCAATCTCGCCTGCACGCTCGCGACCGAGGGCGCGTTCGACGAGGCGCTCAGCTTCTACCGCCGCTCCATCACGCTGCGGCCGGACAATCCAGCTATTCGGCTCAACCACGCGATCTGCCTCCTCAAGGCGGGACGCGCCGCCCAGGGCTGGTCCGAATACGAGTGGCGACTCAAGCTTCCCGGCCACACCAGCCTGCCCTACGAGAGGATCCTGCCCAATCTCGACGACGTGACGCGGCTCGACGGGCATGTCGTGCTGGTGACGCAGGAGGAAGGGCTCGGCGACACGCTGCAGTTCGCCCGCTTCCTCGCGCCGCTCCGCGACCGCGGCGCGCGCGTGCTTGCCTGGGTGCCCCCGCCCCTCGAAACGCTGCTCCGGAACGTCGGCGGGATCGAGGTGCGATCGGGCGAAACGGAAGCCGTCGCTTTCAGCTGGCACTGTCCGTTCCTCTCGCTGCCGCGAGCCTTTTCGGCGACCAACGACGCGCTTCCGACCGCACCCTACCTCTTGATCCGGCCCGAGCGGATCGAGCGGATGCGCGCGCATCTCCCGCCCGAGGACGGAAGGCTGCGGGTCGGCGTCGTTTGGGGCGGCTCGCCGCGACCGGAGAACCGGCAGGCGAATGCCGTCGATCGCCGCCGCTCGATGGGCATCGCGCCGCTCGCCGCCTTCGCCGCCCTAGACGAGCTCTGCCTCGTGAGCCTTCAGCTCGGCCCCTACCGCGATCAGCTTTCCGCGTGCCCCCCAGGCCTCGCGCTGCACGACCCGATGGATGCGAGCCGCGACATGGAGGACACCGGCGCGCTGATCGCCGGCCTCGACATCGTCGTTTCGGTCGACACCTCGGTCGTCCATCTCGCCGCCGGAATGGGCAAGCCCGTCCTGCTGCTCGACCGCTACGACAATTGCTGGCGCTGGCTGTACGGGCGGGACGACAACCCCTTCTATCCGTCGCTCCGGATCGTCCGACAGACCCGAGCCGGCGAATGGCCGGAGGTCACGATGCGCGCCGCGGTGGTCCTCGCCAGGATGGCCGCGGCGAAGCGCGCAGGCGGTCCGGTGTCCGTCCACACGGCGCTCAGCGGAACGAGCGCGGGCTCCCTTTATTGAGCCAGGCGCGCGGCGAACGAGCGCCATCGAAACCTCAGGCGGCGGAAGGACGCCGGCGCACGGGATCGGCGGCCGGCCCCTCGCTCAGAACGGCATCACCGGCTGGAGCAATCGGGCCATCCAGCCCCGGAAGCGCAGTCGCCCGGTGGTCGCCATGATGCAGATGCAGTCTTCCGGCGGCTCCGCCACGACCAGGTGGTCCCGCCCGCGGACCGGAACGCTGTCATCCGCGTCGTCCTCTTCCGAAACGTCGCCGGTCGTGTAGCGCGTGCCCTCGTCCCCGTCACGAAACGCGCCGCTCAGGACGCAGGTCAGTTCGAGGCCACGATGGCGATGCGCCGGCAGCGCGACCCCGGCGCTGACCCGGATGAAGTGCAGCGTACCCCGGTCGTCGTGCCAGAGCGTGCTGTGTCGTATGCCCGGCGCCAGCCAACGCAGCCGGCCTGGTCTCAGGCCTTCCAGGGACAACGGCAGGACGGTGCCGCCGACCTCGCGGCGCGTCCTCGCCTCCTCGACCGCCCGTCCGTGACCGTCACCGACGGCTCCGGTCCGATCAATGCTGAGCAGAAGTTCGTCGAAGAGGCCGGGCGGCGGCGCCACGCGCTCGGAACCGGCCAGCAGCAGGTTGCCGACCGTTTCCAGGAACCGGACCGCGTCCTGACAGGTCGAGCATCCCAGAAGATGCGTCGTAACGACGCGGTCGTGCGCGACGGCGAGACTGCCGTTCGCGTGATCGAGCAGGACCGCGCTGCTCGGATGATTGCTGGAGGCCATCGAACTGCTCACCCGAAATCCCCTGAGCGACAGGCGCGCCCAACCGTAAGCCGGTGGCGAAGCCATCTACCACACCGCGACCGATCGCGAAGCAACGAGCCGGAGCGGACGCCGGGCTCTCCGTTCTTCCCGTCTCGGTTCCGATAGGGGCGCGTCGTTCGCCGGCGGCAGCCCCGGCCCGTCCGCCGGCAAGTGATCGCCCGGTCGCCTGCGTTGCCCCGCGGACGTTTCGGAACGGTCGGCAACTGAACGCTTCGCGAAGCGCACCACGGCGGCCGACCTCCGGTCGGGGCAGTCACGTGTTGCGCCCCGGTTTCGCCGACCGCAATGTTTCTCCCGTCAACCCGATTCGATTGGGGGAGAGCGATCCCGTTGCCCAAGGACCGCCCGCGTCCTCGAACGGAACCCGCGCGTCAGTACGCGGCGCTCCCGATCCGGGTGTCCGAGAGCGGCGCGCTGCAGATCATGCTGGTCACCTCGCGCGGGACGCGGCGATGGATCATCCCCAAGGGTTGGCCGATGCCGCATCGCACGCCCGGCGCGACCGCGGCGCGGGAGGCCTTCGAGGAGGCCGGGCTCGAGGGAGCGCTCGACCGGGACGAGCCGATCGGCCACTACACGTACCGGAAGCGTCTCGGCAGCGGTCGGACGATCGACGTCGCTGTCACCGTCTTCATCCTCAGGGTCGCGCGGCAGCGTCGCAACTGGCCGGAGCGCGCGCAGCGAAAGACCCGCTGGTACGACGCGCGCACGGCGTCCGGCCTGGTCGCGGAAACCGAACTTGCCGAGCTGATCCTCCGCGCCGGCCGCGACTGGCCGGACGTCCCGTTGCCGGCGCCTTCCGCGTGAGCGTCGTGTCGCCTGCCCTCGAGCGCGGCGCGCCGGCCGCGTCGACGCGATCGCGCCGGAGTGAACGTGGCACGCCGTAAAGCGAACGTCGTCCTCGGCGTCTTCCGGGCTCTCCTGCCTCGCGACGAGCGCTTCATCGAACGTTTCTCCGAGCACGCGGCCCTGGTCGTGCCGGCGGCCGAGGCGTTCCGGGCCCTGCTGTCCGGCGATGGCGCCGCCGCGACGCATGCGGTCGAGATCGCCCGTCTCGAAGAACGCGCCGACGCGGTCACCCGGGACACGATCGTCGCCATCCGCCGGACGTTCGTCACGCCGTTCGACCGATCCCAGATTCTCGAGCTGATCACCGCGCTCGACGACACGATCGACCTCATGAAGGACACCGGGCGGCGCGTCCTCCGCTACGGCGTCGCCTTCACGCCCGAAATGCAGGGGATGGCGGACTGCATCGTCCGCGCCAGCCGTGCGCTCCGCGACGGCATGCCGTTGCTGCAGACCATCGATCGCAGCGCCGAGCAGCTCGGCGCGATGTCGCAAGCCGTCCGGCTGATCGAAGGCGAGGCCGACGACCTCCTCGACCGGGGGCTCGCCATTCTCTTCGCCGGCGACACGTCGCCGGGACACAAGCTCACGGTCGAGAAGGTCTACGACCTCATCGAGGCGGTGATCGACCGATGCGAGGATGTCGTCGACGTGATCGACGGGATCGTGGTCGAGCAGGTCTGACGCCTGGCATGAGCAGCGCCCTCGTCGGCACGCCGGCCGTGGTGGGCCTCGTCGCGGTCGCACTCTGCTTCGATTTCCTGAACGGCTTTCACGACAGTGCCAATTCGATCGCCACCGTCGTCGCGACACGCGTGCTGCGGCCGCTCAGCGCCGTCATCCTCGCGGCGTTCTTCAACTTCATCGCGTTCACCGTGTTCGGTCTCCATGTCGCCGCGACGATCAGCGGCGGCGTGGTGCATTCCGGCCTGGTCGATCCGTTCGTCGTCTTCGGCGCACTCGCGGGCGCGATCGTTTGGAACCTGCTCACCTGGTGGTTGGGCATCCCGTCCAGCAGCAGTCACGCCCTCGTCGGCGCGCTGGTCGGCGCCGGGATCGCTAAGGCGGGGTGGTCCGCCGTGGTCTGGAAGGGTCTTGCCGCGATCGGCAGCGCAATCGTCCTGTCGCCCGTCACCGGCCTCGTCCTCGCGATGCTGCTCGTTCTCGGCGTGACCTGGTCGGCGATCCGCGCCACGCCGTTCGCCGTCGACCGCCGGTTCCGCGTCCTGCAGATCCTGTCCTCGTCGCTGCTCAGCCTGGCGCACGGCGGCAACGACGCCCAGAAGACTATGGGTATCATCACCGTCCTGCTCTACTCGCAAGGCATCCTGACGGGCGCCTTCCACGTGCCGCTTTGGATCGTGCTCTGCTGCCAGGGCGCGATGGCGCTCGGAACGCTCTGCGGCGGGTGGCGCATCGTCCGGACCGTCGGCTCGCGCATCACCCATCTGACGCCGGTGCAGGGCTTCTGCGCCGAGACCGGGGGCGCGGCGGCCCTGTTCGGCGCGACGTGGCTCGGCATCCCGGTGTCCACGACGCACACGATTACGGGGGCCGTGGTCGGCGTCGGCGCGGCGCGGCGCGCGACGGCGGTCCGCTGGCGCATCGCACGGCGGATCGTCGTCGCCTGGGTCGTCACGCTTCCCGCCGCCGCTCTCCTGGGTGCGCTCTTCTACGAACTCGCAGTCGTCGCCCGCTGAACGGCGGAAGGCTTGCGAGTGATCACCTGCCAGACAACGGACGCGGCCCCGGTGCCGACCCCGAGCCCCGCGAGCACGTCGCTCACGAAGTGATAGTCCGACACGAGAAGCCCGCATGCGACCAGCGCCACCAGAACCACCGCCAGGGGCCGGAAGGCCGGAGCGGCACGCCAGAGCACGGCGCAGGGTGCGGTGATCGCCGTCGTGTGTCCCGATGGGAACGACGCGTAACCGGCGCCACCGTGGAACGGGAAGAAGCCGAAGACGTGGTTCCGGATCCAGGACGGATTGTTGTCGATCCAGGTGTCCGGCCAGGGACGGCCGAACGCGTATTTAAGCTCGTCCTTGAGCGCGAGCGCGGCCAGTGTCGCGACCGCAGCGGCGACCACCGGCCGCGGCAGGCGCCAGATCATGGACCCGAGAAGCACCACCGACGCCAACGGCAGCGGCACGTCGGCGATGTAGGTCAGATCGATCCCCGCCGCCGGGTGGTGCCAGGAGTTCGCCAACGTGCTGAACGGCCGGTCGACGAACAGGTAGGCCGCCACGATCGCGACGAGGAGCACGGCCGCGAAGGAAGCGGATCTCGACAGGGACCCGTCCGACGGGCTCCAGGGGCGGCGCACCCGCGCTGCTACCCCGCCCATCGGCTCGCCGGCTCCCGTGTCCGCCCGAGCGCCTTGATGTACTCCTTCGGCACGACGTGCCAGAACGCCGACACGGAGCGTTCCCATTCGTGCAGGATCTGTTCGGCGAAGCGGCTGCCGGTTTCCCGCGCGTGGGTTTCGACCAGCGAGCGGAGTTCGCCCACCCATTCCGCGTCGACCTTCCGCCACGTCAGCGTGTCGCCGTTGATCCGCCGTTCGAACGTGTCCGCCGGGTCGTAGACGAAGGCCACGCCGCCGGTGAAGCCGGCGCCGAAATTCTCGCCGACCTCGCCGAGGATCACCACCGTGCCTCCGGTCATGTATTCGCAGCCGTTCGATCCGCAGCCCTCGATCACCGCGGTCGCCCCCGAGTTCCGGACCGCGAATCGCTCGCCGGCCTGTCCTGCCGCGTAGAGCTCGCCCTCGGTCGCGCCGTAGAGCACGGTGTTGCCGATGATCGCGTTCTCGTTGCTCTTCAGCAGCGAGGACGGCGCCGGGCGCACGACGATCGTCGCGCCGGACAGACCCTTGCCGACATAGTCGTTGGCGTCGCCCAGCACTTCGAGCTTGAGCCCGCGCACCGCGAACGCGCCGAGCGATTGTCCGACGGAGCCGCGGAGGCGCACCGTGACGTGGCCGGGCTTCAGCGCCCGCATGCCGAAGCGGGCATTGATGTGGTGGGAGAACCGCGTGCCGACGGCGCGATGCACGTTCTGCACGTTGTACTGCAGCTGCATCTTCTCGCCGTGATCGAAGAACGGCTTCGCGTCTTCCATCATCCGGGCATCGAGCGTGTCAGGCACCTCGTTCCGGCCTTCCCGCGTGCAGTAGCGGGCATAGGGCCCGGGATCGGCCTGGGCGAGGATCGGGTTGAGATCGAGGTCGTCGAGGTAGTCGGCGCCGCGGCTGATCTGCCGCAAGAGGTCGGTGCGACCGATCACGTCCTCGAGCCGCGTGACGCCGAGCGAGGCCAGGATGTTCCGCACGTCCTCCGCGACGAACGAAAAGAGGTTGATGACCTTCTCGGGCGTTCCTTCGAATTTCGCGCGGAGCGCCTCGTCCTGCGTGCAGACCCCGACCGGGCAGGTGTTCGAGTGGCACTGGCGGACCATGATGCAGCCCATCGCGACCAGCGACGCGGTGCCGATCCCGAACTCTTCAGCGCCGAGCATCGCCGCGATCACCACGTCGCGCCCGGTCTTGATCCCGCCGTCGGTGCGGAGCTTCACGCGGTGCCGGAGCCGGTTCAGCATCAGGACCTGGTGCGCCTCGGCGAGACCGAGCTCCCATGGCAGGCCGGCATATTTGATCGACGTCTGCGGCGACGCGCCGGTGCCACCCGAGTGGCCCGAGATCAGGATCGTGTCGGCCTTCGCCTTGGCGACGCCGGCCGCGATCGTGCCGATCCCGGAGCGCGCCACGAGCTTCACGCAGACCGTCGCGTGCGGGTTGATCTGCTTCAGGTCGTAGATGAGCTGGGCGAGATCCTCGATCGAATAGATGTCGTGATGCGGCGGCGGGCTGATCAGCGTGACCCCTTCCGTCGCGTGACGAAGCTTCGCGATCAGGCCGCTCACCTTGAACCCGGGCAGCTGGCCGCCCTCGCCGGGCTTCGCGCCCTGCGCCATCTTGATCTCGATCTCGCGGCAGTTGTTGAGGTACTCGGCGTTGACCCCGAAACGGCCGGACGCGATCTGCTTGATCGCCGACGACGCGTTGTCGCCGTTGGCGCGAGGCTTGGCACGAACCGGATCCTCGCCGCCCTCGCCGCTGTCGGAGCGCGCTCCGATCCGGTTCATCGCGATCGCAAGCGTCTCGTGCGCCTCCGGCCCGAGCGCGCCGAGCGAGATGCCGGGGGCGATCAGCCGCCTCCGGATCGCCGTCGTGCTCTCCACCCGCTCCACCGGGACCGCGGCACGACCTTCGCGGAAGTCGAGCAGGTCGCGAAGCGAGACGGGCGACTGGCGGCGGACGGCTTCGGCGTAGCGGCGATAGGTCGAGAAGCTGTCGGTCGCGACGGCGCTCTGCAGCGTGTGGATCAGACCGCCGTCGAACGCGTGCACCTCGCCGCTGCGACGGAGCTTATAGAAGCCCCCGACCGGCAATGTGACGACGCTCTCGTCCCACGCGCGCCGGTGGAATTCGAGCACGTTCCGCGCGATCCCCGGCAGGCCGATCCCCGAGATCTTGCTGATCATGCCCGGGAAGAACTCGGCGACGAGCGAGCGTGACAGCCCGATCGCCTCGAAGTTGAAGCCGCCGCGATAGGACGCGATCACCGAGATGCCCATCTTGGACATCACCTTGAGCAGGCCCTTGTCGAGCGCCTTGCGGTAGCGCGCGACCGCGTCGCGCAGCGTGAGATCGCCGAACAGGCCGCGGCGGTGCCGGTCGGCGATGCTTTCCTGCGCGAGATAGGCGTTCACCGTCGTCGCGCCGACGCCGATCAGGACCGCGTGCGCATGGACGTCGAAGGCTTCCGCCGACCGGACGTTGATCGTGGTGAAGGTGCGGAGCGACTGGCGCACGAGATGCGTGTGCACGGCCGCCGTCGCGAGGATCATCGGGATCAGCGCCCGCGCACCCGACTGGCCTTCGTCGGTCAGGACGACATGGGTTCCGCCGGCGCGGACATGCTCCTCCGCCTCGCGTCGGATCCGGTCGATCGCCGAGCGAAGTCCCGCCGCACCCGCATCGGCCTCGAACGTGCAGTCGATCGTCGCCGCGCCGTCGCCGAGCACCTCGATCAGGGCGGCGAACTCCGCGTTCGACAGCACCGGGCTGTCGAGCTGCAGCATGTCGCACTGCTCGGCGCGTTCCTCGAGCACGTTTCCGAGATTGCCGAGCCGCGTCTTGATCGACATCACCTGCGTTTCGCGCAGGCTGTCGATCGGCGGATTGGTGACCTGGCTGAACGCCTGACGGAAGTAGTGATGCAGGCCGCGATAGCGTTCGCCGAGCACGGCGAGCGGCGTGTCGTCGCCCATCGAGCCGATCGCCTCGTTCGCGTCGGCCACCATCGGATGGAGGATCGCCTCGAGCTCCTCAAGCGTGACGCCGACCGCGAGCTGGTGGCGACGCAGCGCCTCGCCGGTGAGCGTGACGGTCTCGTGCGCGTCGGCGCGGACGCGTGCGTCGATGGATCGCGTCCGCTGCGTCCAGGACCGGTAGTCCTGCCGTCCGGCGAGCAGATCCTTGAGCGCCGGCGCGTCATAGAAGCGTGCCGCGTCGAGATCGACCGCGATCGTCTGTCCCGGGCCGAGCCGGCCGCGCGCGGTGATCTCGCTGTCCGGGATCGCGACCATGCCGGTTTCGGAGCCGACGATCAGACGCCCGTCGGCGGTGATCGTGTAGCGGAGCGGGCGAAGCCCGTTGCGGTCGAGGCCGGCGACCACCCAGCGCCCGTCGGTCGCCGCGATCGCCGCCGGCCCGTCCCACGGCTCCATCACCGCGTTGGCGTAGAGGAACATCGCCGCGTGCGCTTCCGAGCTCGCCGCCTCCTGCGCGACGCTTGCCGGCACCATCAGCGCCTTGGCCGCCGGCGCATCGCGGCCGCCGCGGACCAGGAGCTCGAACGCGTTGTCGAACGACGCGGTGTCGGAGCCGCCCGCCTGGATGATCGGCTTGATGCTGTCCATGAATGGATCGAGCGCAGGAGCCGACAGACGCGTCTCGTGGCTCCGCATCCAGTTGACGTTGCCGGAGATCGTGTTGATCTCGCCGTTGTGCGCGACCATGCGGAACGGTTGTGCGAGCTTCCAGGTCGGGAAGGTATTGGTCGAGTAGCGCTGGTGGTAGATCACGAAGCGCGACACGAAGCGGCTGTCGGCGACGTCCGGGTAGAAGTCGACTAGGTTCTCGGCGAGGAACAGCCCCTTGTAGATGATCGAGCGCCACGACAGCGAGCAGATGTAGAACTCGTCGATCTGCGCCTCGATCACGCCGCGCTCGATCCGCCGGCGGATGACGTAGAGATCGCGCTCGAACTCGTCGTCGGGCGTGCCGAGCACGTTCCGGATGATGATCTGCTCGATCTCGGGCCGTGTCGCGTTGGCCTTCTCGCCGATCACCGACGTGTCGATCGGCACCTGGCGCCAGCCGTAGATCGTGTAGCCGAAACGCAGGATCTCGGTTTCGACGATCTGGCGGCAGCGCTCCTGGGCCGTGTAGTCGGTCTTCGGCAGGAACACCTGGCCGACCGCGATCCGGCCCGGCTCCACCTTGTCGCCGAAACGCGCGATCTCGTCGGCGAAGAAGTCGTGCGGGATCTCGAGGTGGATGCCGGCGCCGTCGCCGGTCTTGCCGTCGGCGTCGACCGCGCCGCGATGCCAGATCGCCTTGAGCGCGGTGATCCCGGCCTCCACCACGTCGCGGCGCGGCTTGCCGTCGAGCGCCGCGACCAGGCCGACGCCGCAGCTCGCATGCTCATCGGAGCTTCGGTAGCTGCCCGCGAGGCGGGCGACGTTGCCCGCCCACGCACGGACGAAGTCGTCGGCGGACTCGCGCGGATCGCTCGCCGTCGTGGCCTCGTCCGCGTTCGCGTCGGTCGTGTTCGGGTCCATTCAGGCAGCCTTCCGTTCGCGGTCACGCAGCAGCCAGTCGTGCATCGCGACCGCGACGTCACGCCCGTCGCGGATCGCCCAAACGACGAGCGACGCGCCGCGCACGATGTCGCCGGCGGCGAAAACACCCGGGATGCTGGTCATCAGCGTCTTGTGGTCGACCTTCAGCGTGCCCCAGCGGCTGACGGCAAGCTCCTCGGTGCCCCAGAGCGTCGGCAGCGGTTCGGGATCGAAGCCGAGCGCCTTGATCACGAGATCGGCGTCGAGGGTGAAGTCGCTGTTCTCGACGCGTTCGACCTGCTGCCGCCCGGTGGTGTCGGGCAGGCCGAGCCGCATGCGGGATGCGCGGACCCCGGTCACCGTCCCGTCGCCGAGGAACGCTTCCGGCGCCGCGAGCCAGACGAACTCGACGCCTTCCTCCTCGGCATTCTTCACCTCGCGCGCCGAGCCCGGCATGTTCGCCTTGTCGCGCCGATAAAGGCATTTGATCGAGGCGGCGCCCTGGCGCACGGCGGTGCGTACGCAGTCCATCGCAGTGTCGCCGCCGCCGATCACCACGACGCGCTTGCCGGCCGCATCCAGCAGACCGCTGCTGAAATGCGGCACGCTGTCGCCGAGCCCGACCCGGTTCGACGCGGTGAGGTAGTCGAGCGCGGCCACGATGCCGGGCAGGCCGACGCCGGGGCCGCCGATGTCGCGCGCCTTGTAGACGCCGGTCGCGATCAGCAGCGCATCATGCCGCTCGCGAAGCTCGGAAAACGCGATCGTCGTCTCGTCCGACGTCGCGCCGACGCCGCGCCCGACATGGAAGGTGACGCCGCCTTCGGCGAGCAGCGCATGCCGGCGCCGGACGATCTCCTTCTCGAGCTTGAAGCCCGGAATGCCGTAGATCATCAGCCCGCCGACGCGGTCGTGCCGATCGTAGACATGGACCTGGTGGCCGCGCTTCCGGAGCTGCTCGGCGCAGGCGAGGCCGCCCGGCCCGGCGCCGACGATGCCGATCGAGGTCGCCCGTTCGACCGGCGGCCGGACCGGCTTCACCCAGCCCTGCGTCCAGGCATGGTCGGTGATGAAGCGCTCGACGGCCCCGATCGTGACGCTCTCGAATCCCCGCTCGATCACGCAGTTGCCCTCGCAGAGACGGTCCTGCGGGCAGATGCGGCCGCAGATCTCCGGGAAGTTGTTGGTGGCGGACGAGACCTCGTACGCTTCCTCAAGCCGTCCCTCGGCCGTCAGCTTCAACCAGTCCGGGATGTCGTTCGAGAGCGGACAATGGATCGAGCAGAACGGAACGCCGCATTGCGAGCACCGGCTCGACTGTTCAGCGGCGCGCGGGATCGCGAAATCCTCGTAGATCTCGTCGAAGTCGGTCCGGCGTGCGCCGACGCTGCGCTTGGCCGGCGGGTCCTGCGGCAGTGTGACGAACTGCAGCATCTTCTCGGCCATGCGCTTCTCCGAACGACCTGCGTCCGGCTCGGAGATAACCACACCGCGTCACGGCAAAAAGACAGCATGGTTGCCTTATTGGGCGCTTGCCCGACGTTTTCTTTCGCCGGCGGGACTTTGGCCGGGTTGGATAGGGCCGCTTCGGCCTTTCACGCCGCGACATCCCGGCGCAGACCGCCCTGCCGATAGCGGTCGAGATAGCGCGGCACCACGAGTTCGATCGGCATCGGCGTGATGCCGAGCGCGGCGAGATCGACAGCCCCGGGCGAGACGACGTTGTCGTGCCCCAGCATCCGGAGCTGGTCGCGGGTGAACGGCTTGCCGGGCAGGCGCTCTGCGAACGCCGCCTGAAGAGCGGCGATCCCGTCCGGGATCGCGACGAGCGGTCGTCGGCGGCGGGTCTCGCGAAGGATCCATTCGAGAATGGCCCGGAACGTCATCACCTCGGGGCCGCCGAGTTCAAAGACACCGGAACGACGCTCCGCCAGAACGATCTCGATCGCCTGCGCGACGTCGTCGACATAGACCGGCTGCATCCGGGTCGCGCCCCTGATCACCGGCATCACCGGCGACATCATGGCAAGCGATGCGAAGCGGTTGAAGAACTGGTCCTCCGGGCCGAACACGAGGGACGGTCGGAGGATCGCCGCGCCAGCAAAGGCGCCGCGAACCGCCGCCTCGCCGGCCGCCTTGCTCCGGCCGTACTGGCTGTCGCTGCCGGGATCGGCGCCGATCGCCGACACCTGGGCGAACGCCGCGACACCGGCGCGCATCGCCTCGGCCGCGAGGCGACCGGCGCCTTCGCCATGGACGCGGTCGAAGTCGCCCCGCTTCCGCTCGGCCAGGATCCCGACGAGGTTGACCACGAGCTTCGCGCCGTCGACCGCGCGCGCGACCGTGTCCGGTCGCCCGAGATCGGCGAACAACGGCACGACCTCGCCGCGCGGGCCCTGCATGCGAAGGAAGTTCGCGCCGCCCGGATCGCGCGTCGCGACCCGCACGACGTAGCCTCGCCGACGGAGCCTCGGCACGACGTAGCGCCCAAGGAAGCCCGTGCCGCCGAACACCGTCGCCACGTTCCGATCCACGTCCCGCACTCCTTCAAAGACGCCTGGGCCGGCGCGCGCCGCCACGGTTACGTCATCGACCATCCGGCGTCGATTCGGGGGATCGCGAAACGGGACCGCAGAGAAGGATCGCGACATGGGGATCGAAGGATCGCAACTGGATCCGGATGATGGCGATGCGCCCGTTCGGAACGGCGGTGCGCCGCGTCGCGGTCCGGATGCCCGTCCGGAGCGGCCCGTACGGGATCGAACCGCGGGAGAACCGCACGGGCGCTTCCTTGACGCGATACCGGCGGCCGAGTACATGCCCGCCCTTCCAGCCCCCTGCCCAGGTGGCGGAATGGTAGACGCGCAGGTTTCAGGTACCTGTGGCCGAAAGGTCGTGGAAGTTCGAGTCTTCTCCTGGGCACCA
>CAXUBA010000073.1:0-7060 GCA_964249205.1 uncultured Acetobacteraceae bacterium
GTTCATGGATTGGCTCTCCATGTGTTCGATGCCGCTGACGGTGGTCGTCATGGCGCGTTCAGAGATGAAAATGACGCGCTTTTCCATGTCGGACGGCGAAAGGCCCGTGTACGACCAGATGACGCTGACCACCGGGATATCGATGTCCGGAAAGATGTCCGTGGACATCGTAAAGAACGCGAGCGCGCCGAGCACGGCTGCCGCCATCGCCACGGTCGCGACCATGCTGCCCCAGCACACGAGGACCTGTTCGCGCAGCGTGAGGCCGATCAGCCGGCGCACGACGAACAGGCAGAAGATGTCGACCGACAGCTCGGAGGCGAAGCGCGCGAGGATGACGCCGGTGAAGCCGAGCGTCAGCACGCCGGCGATCGCGAGCGGCGCCTTGACCGAGATCTCGAACACGTTGCGGACGAAGAAGATCCGGGTGCGGCCGAACGCCATCAGCAGCGACACGGTGGGAAGCGTGAACAGGGCGGGGATCAGGCTGAGCGACAGCCAGCGGACGAAGAACGCGCTGCCCATCCAGCGCGCGCCGAGGATCAGCCGGACGATCGGCTCGGCGACCAGCGCGTCGCCGACCAGGAGCGGCAGACCAATCGCGACCATGGCGGCCGACGCGCGCTGGTAGGACGAGCGGAGACGCGCCGGATCCCCCTGCAGATGGGTGAACGCGGCCAGCAGCGGGCGCGCCATCGGGCCGAACATCGCGAGGAAGGGGATGTTGGCGAGGTCGCTCGCGGTAGTGAACAGGCCGAGGCGCGCCATCGGTTCGAGCTTGCCGAGCAGGAGCCGCTCGATCTGCCAGTTGATCGCGCCGACCAGCTGGGCCGCGCTCATCCAGCCGACGAAGTCGGCGAACACGCGGTATTCCGACAGCGCGAGACGCGGCCGATACGGCGCGAAACGATAGGACTGCACGGCCATCGCAACAGGATAGACGACGGAGCCGACCGCGATCGCCCAGTAGCTGTGCGTCAGGAGCGCGACCGTCGTGCCGGCGGCGAACGCGACGAGCTTGCCGGACAGCTCGACCGCGAAGTCGCGCCAGAAGCTCATGCCCTTCTGAAATTCGGCGAGACGCGGGCTTTGCAGGCTTCGCGCGGCAGGCGCGAGGCCGAGCACGCAGACGAGCAGCACCAGGCGGCCGTCGCCGTAAAGCCGGGCGAAGGGAATCGCGCCGGCGACGAAGATCGTGACGAGCACGAGGGCGCGCAGCAGTCCGATGGTGAACGCCGTGTCGTAGTGCGCGCGCCGGATCTCGGGCAGCCGGAGCAGCGCCTGGTTCAGCGGCATCTCGAGGGCCGCCTCGGTGACGTAGACGAGCGTCATCGCGATCGCGACCAGGCCGAAGTCGGTCGGCAGCAGGATGCGGGTGAGGACCAGGAGCGACCCGAGATCGATCAGGCGCGTCAGCAGACGCGCGATCACCATCAGCCCCCCGCCGGCCGCCGCGCGCTCTCCGAGACGGTTCGGCTCGGAAGTCGGCATCGTCTGGCCTCGGTTCTTGGTCGTGATCGCGTTCCCGACAGCTTTTTAGGTGAGCGGTCAGTGACACACAATAACAATCCGGCATGCGCCGGACCGGGATCGTCGGCCGCGCACCGCCCTCGGGCGACGGCGTCCGGCGCGATCGAACGGTTCCGATTTGGTCGGGGACGGGCGGCACGGCCGGATGGGGGACGGGCCTGATATTGCCGGCCAGGGGTCCGCGCGGCCGGGTCCTCGTGCTAACAGGCGGATGCGCCGGCGGGGCGGATCGGCGCCGCGCGGGCACGGTCCGCCCGCGCCGACGGGCGCGCCGAGCTCGACGACCGAGGAGAACACCGTGTCCGACCTCACCCCGCTTTCGCCGCCGCACGACGACGGAACCGCGATCGGACCGGTGCGGCGCGACCGGCTGCCGCATATCGGGCGGGTGCTGCGGAGCGCGCTCGGCAGCGAGCTCATCCCGGCCTTCGTGCGTACGCGGATGCTCCGCCGGCTCGGCGCCCGGATGCATCCGACGGCCTGCATCTGGTCGAACTGCGTGCTCCGGTCGGTCGATCTCGACCTCGGGCGGAACGTCTTCATCAACGTCGGCTTCTTCTTCGACGGGGCGGCCCGGCTCACGGTCGAGGAGAACGTCCGGATCGGACAGTTCGTCCGCGTCATCACCGCGACGCACGAGATCGGGCCCTCGTCGCAGCGCTGTCGCGTCGAGGCGAGCCACGCCCCGGTGCGGATCGGGCGGGGAAGCTGGATCGGAGCCGGGGTGACGCTGATGCCGGGCGTTGCGGTCGCGCCCGGCTGCGTGGTGGCGGCGGGGTCGCTCGTGCTCGCCAGCACCGAACGGGACGGGCTCTACGCGGGGGTTCCGGCGCGCCGGATCCGCGACCTGCCGACGGACGATTGAGCGGCGAAACGGGCCGGACGCGGTCCTGTCGCGGCTGCCCCGGAAAAGGTTGCCGCGATGGCTTCGACGGGCCCGCGGCCGTCGTTTCGCATTGCGTCCGGCAACGGGCTTGTGATAACACCGTCTCGCGAATGAGACGTCTGATCCGTTCGCCGGCGCTAACGCCGGATGTTCGGTCGGCCCGATAGAAAAACAAACTAATGCCGGTTCATGGACCGCCTGTCCGGCGGTCGGAGGGATCTTGTCGTGAGCTCAACGAGCCTCGGAAATGATCTTGTCGGCCCGGGCGAGAGCGCCCTCGGGCTGGAGCCGACGCGAAGCTTCGGCGCGGCGGTGCGGAACACGGTGTGCTTCGTCGGCACGCTGTTCTCGGACGCCGTCTGCTTCTTCGTGGCGTTCTGGATCACGTTCGGCGCCGGGCACGTGATCGACCACCTCATGAAGACGCCGCCGTGGCACCGGGTGCCGCTCGACGACGTGCGCCGGTCGGCCGTCGAACTCCTCGTGTCGGGAGGCATCGCGCTTTTCTACTGCATGTTGCAGGCGCACTACACGCGCCGGGTGTCGCGGTCGGAGGAAGCGTGCTCGCTCCTGGCGGTCAGCGTGTTCGCCCTGATCACGAGCTGCATCGTCGGCACGGTGATGCACGGCATGGTCGCCCGGCATCTGTTCATGGGGACCTGGCTGGTCTTTCCGGTGATCGCGACCGTCGGACGCCTGGCGACGCGGCGGCTGCTGCTGCTCTGCGGGTTCTGGCAGCGGACCGTGGTGCTGATCGTCGACGACGTCGACGGCGTGGACGCCGTGCGCTCGTCGCGTTCGCTGGTCGATCGTTCGTCGCCGGCGCGTTCGGTGCTGACGGAACTCGCGATCGGCTACCGGATCGTCGCGGAGGTTCCGGCGCGGCAGGTCTTCGCCTCGAATCGGCCGGACGGGCTGTCGGCGCTGATGCGTCGGCACGGGGCGGGTCAGCTCGTGCTCGACGTCGACCAGACGTCGGACACCGGCCGTCGGCTGATCCGCGCGGTGGTGCGCGCCGGCGTGCCGTTCTCGCTGCTGCCGAAGGTGGCGGACCTTCCGGTGTTCGGCGTCGAGCGCACGGCGTTCCTCAGCCGCAACACGGAACTGCTCACGTATCGCGACCGGTCGGGCCGGCCGATCTTCCGCTTTGCGAAGGCGGCGGCCGACCTGCTGATCGCGTTTGTCGTGCTCGTCCTGCTCGGGCCGCTGATGCTGACGATCGCGCTTCTGGTGCGGCTCGACGGCGGACCGTCGCTGTTCGGCCATGAGCGGATCGGTGTCGGCGGGCGGCCGTTCAAGTGCCTCAAGTTCCGCACCATGGTGGTCGACGGCGACCGCGTGCTCCGGGAGGCGCTCGAGCGCGACCCGTCGCTCGCGGCGGAATGGGCGGAAACGCGCAAGCTGACGAACGACCCGCGCGTGACGCGGCTCGGGCGGATCCTGCGCGCGACCAGCATCGACGAGTTGCCGCAGCTGCTCAACATTCTCCGTCGCGAGATGAGCCTGGTCGGGCCGCGCCCGATCGTGCGAGGCGAGGTCGAGCGCTACGCCGACGACATCTCCTACTACTACGGCGCGCGTCCGGGATTGACGGGGCTGTGGCAGGTAAGCGGACGGAGCGACACGAGCTACGAGAAGCGGGTCGCGCTCGACAGTTCGTATGTCCGGAACCGGATGATCTGGCACGAGCTCGCGATCCTCCTGAAGACGATCCCGGTCGTGCTGGGCCGTCAGGGCGCGCGCTGAGCCGGATGCTTGTTGGACTTTGACCATCGCGGCCCCGCCTTGCGCGAACGCGCGGGCGGGAACGGGAACTGACGGAACAGGATTGAACCATGTCGATGTCGACGATCGGAACCGGGGATAGTCTCGGCCAGGTCTATCCCGGGCGCGATCCGCGGCTCGGTCAGCAGAACGTGCCGGTCGGCAAGGCGATCAACGTGCTGCGCCGCCGGAAGTGGCTGGTGCTGCTCGTGATGGCGGCGGTGTCGGGGCCGAGTGCGGCGTTCGTGTTCCATCTGCCGCGCTACTACGACGCGGAGACCGAGCTCGAAGTCGACACCAGCAAGACCGAGTTCAGCGACCTCCAGGTGAGCGCCGACGCGGTGAGCGGCGACACGCTGACGATCCGCACCCAGACCGACATCCTGACGTCGCGCGAGATGGCCGGAAAGGTCGCCGATCAGCTGAACCTCGTCCGCACGCCCGAGGTTCAGGCGTTGCTGCATCCGCACCCGTCCCCTCTCGCCCACGCGGTCTCGCTCGTCGAGCGCAGGATCGGGATGGCGGGTCCGGCGCCGAAGCCGTTGACGGCCGCTGAGCAGCGGCAGGTGGCGGTGGGCTGGCTGCTCGGCCACACCACGGTCACCAACGACGGTCGCTCCTACACGATCGTGGTGCGCGCGCGGACGCCGGATCCGGTGCTGAGCGCGCGGATCGCGAACGTCTACGCGTCGACCTACCTCGAATTCATGCGTCAGCTGAAGGTGAACGCGCTGACGCGTGCGCATTCCTGGCTCGACGAGCAGCTGCATCCGCTGAAGCAGCGCGTGCTGGCGGCCGAGCGCGCGGTCGAGACGTTCCGCGAACAGCACGGGCTGGTGCTGGAGCGTCCCGGCGACGGCGAGCTGGGCGGCGCCGGCGGTTCGACGGTGGCCGACCAGCAGATGACGGAGGTGGACACGGCGCTGACGGCGGCGCGGACGAAGCTCGCGCAGGCGCAGAGCGCGCTCGCGCAGGTGAACGAAGCGGTCCGCACCGGCACCGGCTTCGACGCGATCCCCGAGGTGGTGCAGGCGCCGCTCGTGCAGCGGCTCGGCGAGCAGCTGGCGGCGCTCGAAAGCCAGCAGGCGGCGCTGGCCGCGACCGACGACGCCGAGAACCCGCACCTGCTCGCGGTCGACGCTTCGGTCGCCGGCGTGAAGCGGCGGATCCGGGCGGAAACCGCGAAGGTGGCGGCGAGCCTGCAGGCCGACGCCGACGTCGCCCGGGCCCAGGTGACGCAGCTCGAAGGCAGCCTCGGCGGCCTGCAGGGCAAGGTGACCGGCGAGAACATGGCGGAGGTCACGCTCCGGCAGCTGACCAGCGAGGCGGAAGCGACGCGCACCGTCTACAAGGACTATCTCGACCGCTACGAGCAGACGTCGGCGCAGGCGGCGATGCAGGAGCCGGACGTCAACCTGATCTCGATCGCGTATGCGCCGCTCGGCCCGACGGGTCCGGCGCGCGCGCAGCTGCTGGTGCTCGCCTTCCTCGGCTCGACGATCCTCGGCGTGGTGACGGCGCTCGGCGTCGAGCGGCTCCGGGTCGGGCTGCGCACGGCCGAGGAGCTCGAGCAGGAAACGGGCTTGTTCCCGCTCGGCTTCGTCCCCCGGGCGCATGGCCGCGACCGCGCGGGCCTCGAGCAGCGGGAAACGGAGTACACCGCCGCCGTCGACCACGTGCGCGGGATGCTGCGGTTCGGCGACGCGCTCTACCGCGCGCATGTCGCGCTGGTGACGTCGGCGGTGCCCGGCGAGGGCAAGACGTTCTTCTGCGTGTCGCTCGCGGCGAGCGTCGGGCGCGGCGGCGGTCGCGCGCTGATCATCGACGCCGACGTGCGCCGGTCGCAGGTGGCGGCGTCGATCGACCCGTGGCGCCCGGAAGCCGGGCGGCTCGACATGAAGGCCGGCGCGATCTCGATCCGTCGCGACATGATGCCCGGCGTCGACGTGATGACGATGCGGCCGCAGACCGGCAGCCAGCTGCCGGCGCGTCTCGATCCGCCCGATCTGGAGCGCGTCATCAACGAGGCGCGCCAGCACTACGACCTGATCCTGATCGACACGCCGCCGGTGCTGGCGCTGCCCGACGCGCCGTCGTTCGCGGGGCTGGTGGACGGGGCGCTGCTCGTGGTGCGCTGGCGGCACACGCCGGTCGCCTCGGTGACGGCGGCGCTGCGGACGCTGCAGGCCTACCGGATGCGCATGATCGGCAGCGTGATGACGCAGGTGCAGCTCGACGAGCTCGCCGGGAGCGAAGGCGGGCACGTGCATCTCTACAAGCGCGCCTCGGCGTATTTCGGGACCTGAGGCGATGCGGCCGGTCCATCTCAACGGTCGGTTCCTCGTGCAGCCGTTCAGCGGGGCGCAGCGTTTCGCGACCGAGATGGCCGCGGCGCTGCTCCGGAGCGGGGACGCGGCCGACGTGGTGTCGCCACCGGGGGAGCGGGTGACGGCGTTGCCGGCCGACGTCGCGCCGCGCGTGCGGGTCGCGGGCGGACGGGCCGGGCATCGCTGGGAGCAGCTCGACCTGCCGCGCGCGACGCGTGGCGGGGTGCTGGTCAACCTCGGCAACACCGCGCCGCTGGTGCGGCGCGGGCCGCAGATCGTCGTGGTGCACGATTGCGGCTGGGCGTCGACGCCGGAGGCGTATTCCGGCGCGTTCCGCCTGTCCTACCGCGCGCTGCAGACCGTCCTCGCGCGCACCGGATCCCGGATCGTGACGGTGTCCGAGTTCTCGCGCGGCGAGATCGCGCGTCATCTCGGGGTGGCGGCGGAGCGCGTCGCGGTGATCGGGGAAGGCGCGGACCACATGGCGCGGATCGCGCCCGCTCCCGACGCGCTCGCGCGGCGCGGGCTCACGCCGGGCGGCTACGTGCTGGTG
>CAXUBA010000073.1:7070-8541 GCA_964249205.1 uncultured Acetobacteraceae bacterium
GCCGCGCACAAGAACCTGTCCGTGCTCGGCGCGCTCGCCGCACGCCTGGCCGCGCGCGGCATGACGCTCGCGGTCGCGGGGGCGGTCCGTTCGGGCATGTTCCGGAGCGGGGCCGCCGACGGTTTGCCGGGCGAGGCGACGCTCCTGGGACGGGTGAGCGACGCCGCGCTCCGCTCGCTCTACGAGCACGCCGCGTGCTTCGTGTTCCCGTCGCGCTACGAGGGGTTCGGCCTGCCGGCGCTGGAGGCGATGGCGTGCGGCGCCCCGGTGGTCGCGTCCGACATCCCGTCGCTCCGCGAGGTGTGCGGCGCCGCCGCGCTCTACGCCGATCCGCTGTCGCCGCGCGCGTTCGCGGACACGGCCGAGGGCGTCGTCGACGACGCGGCGCTGCGGGCGCGCCTGCGTGCCGCGGCCGGACCGCGCCTCGACATGTATCGCTGGGACCGCGCCGCGGCGTCGCTCGGCGCGCTCGCGCGCGAGGTCGCGAACGAGAACCTGGGCGCGTGGCGCCGGTCCGGCCGCACGCTCGATCCGGAGGGGAGCCGGGGCATCGCATGAACGAGATCATCGACAGGACCGGCGCGATCGGCGCGTCGGCGGGGCTCAGCCTCGCCTCCGGCACGGACCCGGCGACGGCCGTCCTCGCGAACCTCCGCGTCGCCATCGTCCACGAATGGCTCGAGGTCTTCGCCGGATCGGAGCGCGTGCTGGAACAGCTGATCGCCTGCTTCCCGCAGGCCGACCTGTTCGCGGTCGTCGATTTCATGGGCGCGCGCGACCGGCGCTTCCTCGGGGGCCGCAAGGTGCGGACCTCGTTCATCCAGCGCCTGCCGTTCGCGCGGAAGCGGTTCCGGCATTATCTTGGCTTGATGCCGCTCGCGGTCGAGCAATTCGATCTCACCGGCTACGACCTGATCGTTTCGAGCAACCACGCGGTCGCCAAGGGCGTGATCACCGGGCCCGAGCAGCTGCACGTCAGCTACGTCCATTCGCCGATGCGCTACGCGTGGGACCTGCAGGGACGGTATCTGAAGGAAAGCGGGCTCGAGCGCGGACTGCGCGGTTTCTATGTCCGCTGGCTGCTGCACCGGCTGCGGCAGTGGGACGCGCGGTCGTCGGCGGGCGTCGACCTGTTCGTCGCGAACTCGCGCTACATCGGCGAACGAATCCGGAAGGCGTACCGGCGCGACGCGGCGGTGCTGGCGCCGCCGGTCGCGACCGAGACGTTCTCGCCCGGCGGCGAACGGGAGGATTTCTTTCTCGTCGCGTCCCGCTTCGTTCCGTACAAGCGGATCGACCTGATCGTCGAGGCGTTCGCCGGGATGCCGGAGCGGCGTCTGGTGGTGGTGGGCGAGGGGAGCGGCGCGGACGCGGTGCGTCGGGCGGCGGCGGGACACGCGAACATCGTAATCCGCAAGCCCGTCGGCGGCGCCGAACTGGTGTCGCTGATGCGTCGAGCGCGGGCCTTCGT
>CAXUBA010000073.1:8551-10612 GCA_964249205.1 uncultured Acetobacteraceae bacterium
GTCGTGCGGCACGCCGGTGATCGCCTACGGGGTCGGCGGAGCGCGTGACATCGTGATCGACGGGGCGGGCGGCACCGGCGTGCTGTTCGCCGAGCAGAGCGTCGAGTCGCTTCGCGCGGCCGTCGACCGGTTCGAGCGCGACGAGGCCGGGATCTCGCCGGCGCGCTGCCGCGCGAACGCGCTCCGCTTCGCCGAGCCCGCGTTCCGCATCGCGTTCCGGGCGCTGGTTGCGGCCGAGCTCGGGCGGAAGCGGCAGCGCCGCGCGCTCGATCCCCATGCCGCGGACCCCTTGCCGACGATACCGATGGACGAACGGGAGCCCGTGCTGCATGCCTGAAGGAATGGACGTCGGGCGCAGCATCGAGCGCGACCGTGTGCACGACGCGCCGATGCGCGTCGTGCACATCAGCAAGCACTGCTATCACGCGAACGGTAGCGTGCATGTCGCGGTCGATCTCGCCTGCATGCAGGCGCGCGCCGGCTACGACGTGATGTTCGCGAGCGACGGCGGCACGTTCGTCGACCTGCTGGAAGGGGAAGGCGTCCGTCACGTGCGGATGCGCCAGGACCAATGGCGGCCCCACTCGCTGCTCCGCTCCGGCGTCGCGCTGTCGGCGCTCGTGCGCCGCTTCCGACCCGACGTGCTGCATGCGCACATGATGGGCGGTGCGGTGATCGGCTACGCGGCATCGCGCGTCGCCGGCATTCCGCTCGTCACGACGGTGCACAATTCCTTCGACCGGCATTCGGTGCTGATGCGGCTCGGCGATCGCGTCGTCGCGGTGAGCGGACACGAGCGGACGCACCTGATCGAGCGCGGCTACAAGGCCGATCGGGTGCGCTCGATCTGGAATGCGCCGAGCGCTTCGCCGCGTCATGGGGTGATCGGGAACGACCGGTCCTACACGATCAGACGGCCGTCGGTGGTCGCGGTCTGCGCGCTGCACCGGCGGAAGGGCGTGTTCCACATCATCGACGCCTGCGCCGCGGCGTTCCGCGACATTCCGGGCTGGCACCTGACGATCGCCGGCGAAGGGCCGGACCGCGAGGTGCTGGAGGCGCAGGTGCGCGCGGTCGGTCTCGCCGATCACGTCACCTTCCTCGGCTACGTGCAGGACCCAAGGACGATCTACGAGCAGGCGGACATCTTCGTGCTCGCCTCCTATGCCGATCCGGGGAGCCTCTCGATCGGCGAGGCGCGGACGGCGGGCTGCGCGATCATCGGCACCGCGGTCGGCGGCACGTCGGAAATGCTGGGACACGGCGAATGCGGGCGGCTGGTCCCGCCCGGCGACACGGCGCGGCTCGAAGGCGAGCTTCGCGCGCTGATGACCGATGGCGAGGCCCGGCAGGCGCTCGGACGCAAGGCGCGTGAGGGCAGCGGGGTCTTCGACGTGGCGCGGCTGGTTCCGGAATACGCGTCGGTCTATCGCGAAGCGATGCTGTCGCGTTCGCGGGGCGGCGGCAGCCGCTGGTGACGACGTCCGTCGGGCGAAGCGGCGCCGCGTCGGCGTCGCTCGGTGCGGTTCTCCGCGCACCGGTCGTCGTTGCGCCGCCGTCCTCCGTCGCGAGGCGACGCCCCGGGGAAACCGCGCATGTCGCCGATCTCGACATGCTGCGCGGGATCGCGGCGCTCACCGTCGTGCTGTTCCACTGTTCGGAGCGGGCAGGCCTGCCGTTCCTGTTCCCGCGCGGCTATCTCGCGGTCGACCTGTTCTTCGCGATGAGCGGCTACGTGCTCATGCACGCGTATCGGAATAGGCTGGTGGCGGGCCGGCTCGGGATCGGGCGTTTCGTCCTGATCCGTCTGATCCGGCTCGGGCCGATGATCGTTCTCGGCACCACGATCGCGGCGGCGGTCGAGCTCGGCCGGCCGTCAGTCTCGTTCGCGGTGCATCTCCGCGATATCGGGGAGGCCTGGGTCCGCGGCTGCCTGCTCGTTCCGACGTTCGGCCGGACGACGCTCGAACACATCGTCTATCCGCTCGACGGTCCGGTCTGGTCGCTGTTCTTCGAGCTCGCGTCGAACGTCGTGCTCGCGGTGGTGCTCGTGCGCGGCGG
>CAXUBA010000073.1:10712-12797 GCA_964249205.1 uncultured Acetobacteraceae bacterium
GGGGTCGTGCTCACGCATCACGGGTTCGGAACCGCGACGCGGCTGGCGGCGGTCGTCGTGCTTGCGATCGCCCTGGTCGCACTCGCGGCACTGTTCGACGCGTTCTACGACCGCCCGGTGCGGCGGCGCCTCGGCCGGCTGCTTCCGGCGCGATGATTGCCGCGGCGGACAGCGGAGGCGATCCGGATGGAGACTGACGATCTCCGGACGACGTCGTCCGGGATCGTCTTCGAGGCCGATCTCTGCATCGTCGGCAGCGGACCGGCGGGGCTGACGCTCGCGGCGGAGTTCGCTGCGGGCGCGGTCCGGGTGCTCGTCGTCGAAAGCGGCGGGCTCGATCCGGACGACGCGGCCGAGCAGCTCGGCCATATCGAATCGGTCGGCGCAGCGCGCGTGATGGAACCGGGGCTGGTTCGGAACCGCGTGTTCGGCGGCACCTCGCATAGCTGGACCGGGCGCTGCGCGCCGTTCGATCCGATCGACTTCCGCGCGCGGCCCTGGGTGCCGGGGTCCGGCTGGCCGTTCGGACGCGACGAGATCGTGCCGTTCCTCGGACGCGCCGCGCCGTATCTCGGCCTCTCGTCCGGCGACGGGCGGATGGGACTCGAGGCCCGGGACGCCGACGCGGACGGCGTGGCGGGTCCCGGAGCCGAGCTCCGACACTGCCTTTGGCAATACAGTCGCGACGACGCGAACGGACGCGACTTCATGCGGTTCGGGCCGGCGTTCCGGCGGCGCGCGTCCGGATCCGTCACGCGCGTGCTGCTGCATGCCGCGGTCACCGAGGTGCTGACGGATCCCGGTTCAGGCCGGGTGTCGGGGGTCGCGGTCCGGTCGGTGTCGGGAAGCGACGCGACCGTCCGCGCGCCGGTCGTGGTGCTCGCGGCCGGCGGGATCGAGAACGCGCGGCTCCTGCTGCTGAGCCGGAGCGTCGCGCCCTGCGGGCTCGGCAACGGGCACGACACCGTCGGCCGCACGCTGATGGACCATCCGCGCTGCGAGATCGCCGAATTCGCGCCGGACGCGTTTGCCCGGCTTCGCGACCGCTACGGGCTGTTCCGCCTCGAACGCGGTTCCAATTTCTTCGCCCGCGGCCTGACGCTGAGCGAGGACGCGCAGGCGCGGCACGGGCTGCTGAACTGCGCCGCCTGGATCACCGAGGATCGCGCCGCGGACGACCCGTGGGATGCCGCGAAGCGGCTGGTCGCGCGACGTGGTTCCGTGCGTGCGCGCGCGCACGACGCCTGGTCGGTCGTGTCGCAGCCGGCGCTGCTGGTGCGCGGCCTCGACGACCGGGTGCGGCGCCGTCGCGGCCTGCCGCACAAGCTCCGGCGGCTGGTGCTCGACTGCATCGTCGAGCAGCGTCCCGATCCGGAAAGCCGCGTCCTGCTCGGCGACTCGCTCGATCCGCTCGGCCTGCCGGTCGCGCGCGTCGACTGGCGGATCGGCGACGCGGAACGCGAGACCGTCGCCTTCCTGTGCGACCTGATCCGGCGGTCGTTCGAGCGCGACGGGTTGCCGATCCCGTCGCCGTCCGGGTGGATCCGCGACCGCGATCCCGGGGCGGCGCGGTTCAAGGACGTCGCGCATCCGACCGGGACGACGCGGATGGGCGAGGATCCGCGGACCAGCGTGGTCGACCCGAACGGGCAGGTACACGGGGTGGACGGGCTCTATGTCGCCGGAAGTTCGGTGTTTCCGACGAGCGGGCACGCGAACCCGACGCTGATGATCGTGGCGCTCGCGCTGCGACTGGCGGACCGGCTGAAGGCGGCGGAGTTCGGCCGTGCGGCGCCTGCCGCAGCGACGGTGTGGTCAATCCGGGAGCCGAGGCGGGAAGCGGTCTGATCCCGTCCCCGGCGACCGGTTGGAGGTTTCCTTCGCCTTCGCCCGGGAAGCGTCCGCTCCGGACGCCGGGCGCCATGCCGGCGCGGGCTCGCCGTCCCGGACCATGGGATGGCGGCGGGCCCACCAGGCGGTGAGGATCGGGGTCGCGAGGCTGGTCACGATCACCGAGGCGGCGACCAGGATCGGCGCGGGGCCGGCGGCGTCGCGATAGGCGGGCTGCGCCGCGGCGACCAGGGC
>CAXUBA010000074.1:0-10911 GCA_964249205.1 uncultured Acetobacteraceae bacterium
GCACTGGAGGCGGAACTGCGCGAAGGCCGCGCTCTGGTCACTCCCCGCCCAGCCGGGCAGCGCGTCGAATGACACGGGGGTCAGCGTCTCGGTCTCGGGGCCCGGCGCGCAGGACGCGAGCGCGAGAAGCACCGCGAGCGCGCGGATGGAAGCTTTGGTCGTCATAACGGACGGAGGTCCCGGATCGGCCGCACGCGGTCAAGGGCGGAAAGCCGATCCGGAACGTAGCGACGCGCGCCCGACGTCGTCGGCGACGGTCCGGCCACGATTGACGGTTGACAGGACATCTTCCCTGCCGTTGTGTTTGATACGTATCAAAGAACGAAGACGGCGAGGTCCCGCGCACGACTCTGCTTGCAAGCAACGAACAGAAACGGAGGAAACAATGAAAATCGGATATGGAGCGGCGAGGCTCGGACTGCTTTCGGCGACCGGCTCGTTGCTGGTCGCTTCCGCCCTGCTCGCGACGGCTTTGGCTCAGGACGAGAGTTTCCGGGAACTGAGCCCACTCAGGATCGGCTACACGGCCCAGGACCTCTCCAACCCCTACTGGCAGAACTACGCTGCGGGCGTCCAGTCGGCGGCGGCCGCAAGCAACGCCAACGTCGTGGTGGCGGATGCCAAGGCGTCGCAGCAGAACCAAGTGTCCGGAAGCCGGAACCTGATCAGCCAGCGGATCAGCGCGCTGATCGTGTCGCCCGTCGAGCCCGATGCACTACCCGGAACGATCAGCGCCGCCCATCGCGCGCACATTCCGATCGTCATCGGCGACGTCGGCGCGACCGGCAAATACGACGCCTTCATCCAGTCCGACAATCGCGGGGGTGGCGCGCTGGCGGCCGACTACATGGCCAGGAAGCTCGGCTCGGGCCCGGTGGACATCGCCGTCATCACGCTCCATCCGGGATCCACCGTCGGCACCGATCGCGTCGCTGGCTTCACGGACGAACTGAAGAAGTATCCGAACATCCATGTCGTGTCGGAGCTCAACGGCAACGACGCGATCAAGGAGGGTCACGACGCGGCGGCGGACGCGCTCGCGAAGAACCCGGACATCAAGGGGATCTACGCCGCGAACGACAACGAGGCGCAAGGCGCCATCGCCGCGATCCAGGAGGCGGGGAAGAACCCCAGGAACTTTGTGATCGTGGGCTTCGACGGCAACGCCGGATCGATCGCCGACATCGGCAACGGAACCCAGACCGCGACCGTCGCACAGGATCCGTTCGGGCAGGGCCAACTGGCAGTCAAGGTCGCGCTCGAGCTGCTCAAAGGGCAACCGGTGCACTTCACGAATGCCGCGACCCGGACGATCCAGTTGAAGGTCCAGCTTATCGACGCGAGCAACCTCGCGGACTTCAAGAAGGCGCGTGCCGGCCAGAAGTGAGCTCGAAACCCGTCGGCGGCGATCCGTCATCCGGGGCGAAGGAAACATCCATGTTGGTCACAGCCGATCATGGCGGCGGGACCCCGATCCCTGAAGGCTTGCTCGTCGCGCGGAAGATCTCGAAGGACTTCTCGGGCGTCAGCGCGCTCCGCGACGTATCGCTCAGTCTCGCTCCCGGCGAGGTGCACGCACTCGTCGGCGAGAACGGCGCCGGCAAGAGCACGCTGATCAACATCCTCGCGGGTCTGCTGCAGCCCTCCGCAGGATCGCTGCTGCTCGATGGCGTCGAGCGGACCTTCGCCGGCCCGCATGCGTCCCAGCAGGCCGGCATCAGCGTCATCAGCCAGGAGTTCCGACTGGTCCCGCAGCTGACCGTCGCGGAGAACATCTTCCTCGGCCACGAACCGCACCGGCGCGGGCTGATCGACAGGAAACGATCCCGGCAGCTCACCCGCGAGCCGCTCCGGGAGCTCGGCCTCGACATCTCCCCGGACCGCCGGATCGCCAGCCTCACCGTCGGCGACCAGCAGCTCGTCGAGATCGCCCGCGCCCTCACCCGCGAGTTTCGCGTCCTCATCATGGACGAGCCCACCGCGGCGCTCAGCGAGGTCGAGGTCGAGCGCCTGCTGGCGCTGGTCGAGCGGCTGCGGACGCGCGGGACGGCCGTGCTCTACGTGTCCCACCGGCTTCCGGAAGTGTTCCGCGTGTCGGACCGCATCTCGGTCCTCCGGGACGGTCAGCGCGTGGCGTCGCTCGTGACCAGGCAGTCGAGCGTCGACGAAGTCGTGACGCACATGCTCGGCCGCGCGCTCGAAACGCATCCCGCCCCGTCCGGCAACGCCAGGGCGGCGACGCGGCCGGGTCGCGAGGCGCTCGACGTCGCCGGGCTCCGCTGCAAGGGACTGATCGCCCCGATCGATCTGCGTGTCGCGCCGGGAGAGGTCATCGGCATCGCGGGACTGGTCGGCTCCGGCCGGACGGAGCTGATGCGCGCGCTGTTCGGCGTCATCCCTTCGACGTTCGACCGGTTCGCGGTCGATGGCCGCGCGGTGCGTCCGCGCAACCCCGGGCATGCCATCGGCGAGGGCATCTTCATGCTCAGCGAGGATCGCAAGACCGAAGGCATCGTCCCGCTCATGTCGGTCCTCGACAACGTCGTCTTCGCGCAACGCACCTGGGGACGCCACCTGTTGGACAGGGCGAAGGACAGGACGACCTACGCCTCCCTGAAGGACAGGATGCGCATACGCGCGCGCGATCCCGCCGTGCCGATCATCACGCTGAGCGGCGGCAACCAGCAGAAGGCGCTGCTCGGGCGAGCGCTGCTGTCGGGCTGCCGCATCCTGCTGCTCAACGAGCCGACGCGCGGCGTCGACGTCGGCGCCAAGGTCGAGATCTACGGGCTGGTCCGCGAGCTCGCCGCGACCGGCGTGGGCGTGATCGTCAGCTCCTCGGAGGCGGCCGAGCTGGTCGCGGTCGTCGACCGATGCCTGACCCTCTACGCCGGCGCCTTGACCGGGGAGCTCGCGGGCGCACGGATCACCGAGGAGGACATCGTCGCGGGCATCCTGGGACGCGGCGCACCGGACGGCGATGCCGACGGGGCCGCCGGCCGGATGGCCGGCGGAGGTCGCCGGTGAGCGCGCGGCAGGCGACGGTGGACACCACCCACTCGGAGCAGCGCCGGCGCGCCGAACTCGTCGCGGACCGGGCCGCGCGTCGCGAGGCGATCGTCGATCGCGGCGCGATCGTCGTTCCGTTCGCGGCGATCGCGGGGCTCGCGACGGTACTCGTGCCCGGCTTCCTGTCGATCGCCAACATCCAGAGCGTCCTCGTCAACGCGTCGATCGTGGCGATCGTCGGCTTCGGCATGACGCTCGTGATCGTGATCCTCGGCCTGGACCTTTCGGTGGGCGCGGTCGCCGCCCTGACGTCGTGCGTCGGCGCCGCCGCCACGAACGCCCTCGGGATTCCGGCCGGCGTCGGATGCATGCTGATCCTCGGCTGCGCCGTCGGATTGCTCAACGGCGGCCTCGTCATGGTCCTGCGGGTTCCGGCCTTCGTGGCGACGCTCGCGACCATGGGGATCGCCCGCGGGGTGGCACTCCTGTTCACCAACGGCGAACGCGTGACCCTCCACTCCGAGCCGCTTCGCGAGATCGCGATCGGCAAAGTCCTCGGCGTGCCGCTTCCGTTCCTGATCGCGCTCGGCCTGTGCGCGGCCTTCTACCTGCTTCTCGAACGGACGCCGTTCGGCCGGCACGCGTCCGCCGTCGGCGGCAACCCCGGCGCGGCACGCGAGGCTGGTCTGAACGCGACCCGCATCGGCATCGTCGTCTACGCCGTATCAGGCCTTGCCGCAGCCTTTGCCGGTCTGCTGATCGTCGCGCAACTCGGCACGGTCGACGCCACGCCGATCCAGGGTCTGGAGTTGCAGGCCATCGCCGTCGCGGTGCTTGGCGGCACCAGCATCGCCGGAGGCACGGGCAACCTGCCCGGCACGTTCATGGCATCCCTGCTGCTCGCGATGATCAGCTCGGCGCTCAACCTTCGCGACATACCGGGATATTACCAGTATCTGGCGCTGGGATTCCTGCTGCTGCTGGCGCTCGGGCTCGATACGGCGCGTCGCCGCATCCGCACGGCGCTGGCGAGCGGAAGCGACCGATGAGCGCCCCGTCGGGACGGATCGCCGGGGACACCGATGCCGCCGCGCCGCCGCCGAAACGCGCGCGGTCGGCGACGGAGATCCTCGCGCGTTATGCGCTGCAGTTCTTTACGGTCGCCGGGCTTGTCACGGTCTCGCTGGTGCTGCCGGACTTCCGGCAGTGGAGCAACCTGCAGGACGTGATGCTCCAGTCCTCGTTCGCCGGTCTCTCGGCGGCAGGCATGACGCTGCTCATCATCGGCGGCATGATCGATTTGTCGGTCGCCGGGATCATCGCACTGACCGCGGTGACGCTCGCAAATCTGCTCGGCGTCCTGCCGCTCGCGCTCGCGTTGATCGCCTCGCTCGGCGTCGGCGTCGGCCTCGGGCTGATCAACGGCCTCATCGTCACCAAACTGCGCTTCCCGCCGTTCATCGCCACCTACGCGATGCTGAACGTATACCTCGCGGCGGCTTTCATCTGGACGCACGCCTCGACCTTGCCGGTGACCGACGACGCCTTCCTCGCGCTCGCCGGCGACGAGATCGTCGGCGTGCCGCCGATGTTCGCGCTCCTGATCGTGGGCGCGCTGCTGTGTTCGTTTCTCCTCCAGCGCACGCGGTTCGGCCGCGATCTCCGCGCGATCGGCAGCAGCGAGGCGGCCAGCCGCATGGCGGGTCTCGCGGTCGATCGGACCCGCATCGTGGCGTTCGTGCTGTTCGGACTGCTCACCTCCGCGGCCGGGTTGGGCCTTGCCTCGTTGCTCTCGTCGGCGTCGGCCAACATGTCGATCGGCTACGAGCTGAACGTGGTCGCCGTGGCCGTCGTCGGCGGCACGAGGCTGCTCGGCGGCAGCGGAACGCTTCTCGGCACCGTGACAGCCGCCATCCTGTTCGCCGCCCTCGACAACGCCCTCAACCTGCTGAACGTCTCGTCATACTGGCAGTACGTGGTGGCCGGCGTGGTCCTCGCCGTGGCGCTGGTGGCTGCCAGTCGTCGCGAACGGATGGAAGAGCGGCAGAGACGGTAAGGCGGTCAACCGGGCGCGAGCGGCATCAAGGACAACACGACCGCAGATCGGGAGCGAACGACGATGAACTCCGCCTTCACGCGCGAGACGAGGCAGACGCTGAGCCGACTGGTCGCCGGAACTGGCGGTGTGCTCCGTCTCGACCCGGCTTTCGTCGCACGCGACTGGCTGCCGCCGGGCCGCCGTCTCGGCCTCGCCGCCGACAGCTACGATCTCGGCGAACGCGGCTTCGTCTGCGAACGCTGGCTCGCCTCGACGACGCACGCGGACAATGTCGTCGGCCCGCAAGACGAGGGCATCAGCTATTTCAGCGGAAGCGCCGACGACAGGATCAGTCTCGCCGACGCGATGCTCGCGGCGTCCGACATCATCATGGGCGAGCAGTATGCGGCCGGCCACAAAGGCCTCGGCAGGTTGGCGAAGATCTTCGATTTCGGGGCGCGGATTCCGTATCACATCCATCCGCCCGCCGCGCACGCCGCGCTCGTGGGCCGGCGCTCCAAGGACGAAGCCTACTACTTCCCGCCAGGCGTCGACATGGGCGCGCATCCCGAAACGTTCTTCGGCGTGCATCCCTTCATCGCGCGTGGCCCGCGCGACACGGCGCTGCTTCCGTTCCTCGAGCGCTGGAACGACGACCGCATCCTCCAATGCGCGTTCGCCTACGCCCAGCTTCCCGACGAAGGCTTCTACATCGATTCCGGCATACTTCACGCGCCGGGAACCGCGCTCACGATCGAGCTCCAGGAAGACTCCGATACGCTCTCAATGTTCCAGGCGCTGAACGCCGGACGCATCATCAGCAAGGACCTGCTGTTCAAGGACGTGAGCGAGCGGGACCGGCAGGAACTCGGCGAGCGCGCGGTGCTTCGCTGGGTCGACTGGGAAGCGAACGGCGATCCGGACTTCTACCAACGCCGCCGGATCGTCCCGGTCCCCATCACGGTCCACGACGGCGGCGACGAGGCCTGGATATTCTGTGGCACCAAGAAGTTCAGCGGCAAGCGCCTCCGCCTCGCGCCCGGTACGAAGGTGACGTCCGTCGAACGCGGCGTCTACAACCTGCTCGTGTGGACTGGCACCGGCACGATCGCCGGCCAGGCGGTGGCCGGCGGACGGCCGGGCGAGGACGAGCTGCTCCTGGTCCACGAAGCGGCCACCCGGCCGCACGAGATCGTCAACACGGGACAGGACGAGCTCCTCGTGATCAAGTTCTTCGGCCCGGACATCAATCCCGACGCACCGCAGCCAGGCCACCAGTCTTGATGACGGGCTGAGCGCGTGCACGAAACGAGAAGGGAACAGTCGCCATGAAGGCCATCGTCTACGACGGACCCCGTTCCTACGCCTATCGCGACGTGGCCGAGCCGGCCCCGGAGAACGACGAGGTCATCATCCGCGTCCGGGCGTGCGGCGTGTGCGGGACGGATCTCCATATCCACGAGGGCGAGTTCGGCCCGCGCTTTCCGCTGATTCCGGGACATGAGTTCGCGGGTGAGATCTCGGCCGTCGGCGGTGCCGTCCAAGGCTGGCAGCCCGGCGACCGCGTCGTCGCGAACTGCAACCGCTCGTGCGGGAGTTGCTTCTACTGCCGCCGCGGGCAGTTCCTGCGTTGCGAGAACCTCGTCGCGTACGGGATCCAGCTCGCTGGCGGCTTCGCCGAATTGCTCCGCGTGAAGGCGCGCGACGTGTTCGGCCTGAAGAACCTGCCCTGGCGGGAAGCGATCATGGTGGAGCCGACCGCCTGCGCCGTGCACGGGGTGACGGTGCTGGACGTGAAGCCGGGTGCCGACGTGCTGATGTTCGGGGCCGGGCCGACCGGCCAGGTCCTCGGTCAGCTGCTGAAGCTGAACGGGGCCGCCAGCCTGACCGTCGCGGCGCCGGCCGGACCGAAGCTCGACCTGGCCGGACGGCTCTGCGCCGACAACGTCGTCGCGCTCGATCGCGACGACCCGGCCGCACATCGCCGCGCCCTGCGGCAGATCAGCGCGCACGGGTTCGACTACGTCGGCGAGGCGCCGGGCGCCGCGGGGATGTGGGCCGAAGCCGTGCGACAGGCTCGCCGCGGCGGCGAGGTGCTGATCTACGGTGTCTACCCGGAAGGGCAGACGTTCGCCGTGAACCCGTTCGACGTCTTCCGCAACGAGCTCACAATCAAGGGCTCGTTCGCCCAGATCGACGATTTCGGCCGGTCCCTGGCGTATCTCGAAGGTGGCCTCGTGCGCGTAGGTGAGATCGTGAGCGACGAGTTCGCGCTCCGGGATTGGGACCGCGCGCTCGAAAACTGTTGGAAGCGGCGCGGCATCAAGTCGGTCATGATCCCGCCCACGTCGTGAAGGGACGGTCGATCACGACGGAGGACCTGCGACGAGTTGACGAGCGGAGCACGAGAGGGTCCGTTCGTGCCATCAATGACCTCGCCGCCCGGCGTTGCCGACGTGAGGCCGACAACATCGTGCTGCCATGAAGAAGCGAAACCATCCCTGGACGTCGCGCGACATCGCCGCGGCGGCGGGCGTGTCGCAGGCGACAGTCTCGAACGTCCTCAACCGCCCCGCCTTGGTCGCCGAGAAGACCCGGGAGCGCGTGCACGCCGCCATCCAGCGAACCGGGTTCGTAGTCAACGACTCGGCCCGGACGCTCCGGGCCGGCCGGTCCCGGACCCTGGGCGTCATCGCGCTCGACCTCACGAACCCGTTCTGGGGCGACGTCACCCGAGGCGCGAGCGACGCGGCGGCGGCCCAGGGCTATTCGGTGCTGCTTGGTTCATCCGGCGAGAGCCGCGAAGGCGAGCAGAACCTCCTTCGGTTGTTCGAGGAGCATCGGGTGGACGGCGTGCTGGTCTCGTCCGTCGATGTCGACAGTCCGGCAATCAAGTCGCTGACCCGGCGCGGGATCACCGTCGTGCTGCTGGACGAGTTCGACGAAACCGGACGTTACGGATCGGTGTCGCTGGATCAGGCGGCCGGCGCCCGGCTGGTCGGCGATCATCTGATCAGAGCAGGTCATCGACGGATCGGCTTCATCAACGTCTCACACGAGATCTGGTGGGCACGGGAGCGATCCCGTGGCTTGTGCGAAGCGATCCGGGATCTGAACCAAGATCCCGCCGTCGTCGTCAGCGAACGGACGATCACGACGATGACCGCCCAGATCGCCGAACCGGCGGTCGGTGGCCTGCTGTCCGAGACGCCCGATCTCACGGCGATCTTCTGCGTGAACGACATGGTCGCGCTCGGCGTGCTGAAGAAATTGCGTGATCTGAACCTCTCCGTGCCCGGAGACATCTCGGTCGTGGGATTCGACGACAGCTATTTCGCAGGCCTGTTGTCACCTGCCCTGACGACGGTTCGCCAGCAACCCTACCGCCTGGGCCAGACGGCAGCGGAACTGGCGATCAGGCGAAATCCAGGCGATGCGATCGAAACCGTGATCTACGAGCCCCTGCTCGTGGTCAGGAGCTCGACCAGGGAGATCGAAGGGCCCGACCGGATCGGCGCGATATCGGAGACCTTGCCACGGGCCCCGGCGGCGCGCGCGCCCGCGCGAGCGCCGCGCAACGCCGGATCGAGGCCACGACCCTCGCCTCCCGGGCGCCGCTGAAGCAGGTCTGCTCGTCCCGCCCCGCTCCCGCTAGAGCCGCCGCTCCACCTCGGCGAGCGCGTCCTCGATCCGCACCCGGTCCTGCGCCAGCGTGTCGCGATCCCGGATCGTCACCGTGTTGTCGCGCAGCGTGTCGCTGTCGATTGTGATGCAGAACGGGGTGCCGATCTCGTCGTTCCGCCGGTAGCGCCGGCCGATCGCGTCCTTCTCGTCGTAGTCCGCCGCGACACGGCCGCGGAACGCGCCGTAGAGCGCGCGCGCCACCTCCGGCATGCCGTCCTTCTTCACGAGCGGCAGGATCGCGACCTTCACCGGGGCCAGACGCCGGTCGAGCCGCAGGACGGTCCGCTCCTGTGGCCGGCCCTGGTCGTCGTTCGCGGTGTCGACCTGGTAGGCCTCGCACAGGAAGGCGAGCGTCGCGCGGTCCGCGCCCGCCGACGGCTCGATCACGTGCGGCACGAACGTGCTGTTGGTCGCGTCGTCCCGGTAGGACAGGTTCTTGCCCGACCCTGGATGACGCACCCCGCCCGCCGCGTCGCGCTCTACCACCAGCGGCCGCGACGCGGGATCGAGCTTTCCCTCGGTGTGCGACCGGAGATCGAAGTCGCCGCGGTGCGCGACGCCCTCAAGCTCTCCGAACTCGCCCTCCGGCAGGAACGGGAACGCGTATTCGATGTCCGCCGTGCCGGTCGAGTAATGGCTGAGCTCGTCGGGATCGTGTTCGCGCAGCCGGATCCGCTCCGCCGCGAGGCCGAGATCGCGATACCAGGCGAAACGCCGGTCCCGCCAGTAGCGGTACCAGTCCGCCGAGGTGTCGGGCGCGCAGAAGAACTCGCATTCCATCTGCTCGAACTCGCGCGACCGGAACGTGAAGTTCCGCGGCGTGATCTCGTTCCGGAAGCTCTTGCCGATCTGGCAGATCCCGAGCGGCAGCTTCGCGCGCGTGGTGTCGAGCACGTTCCGAAAGTTGACGAAGATGCCCTGCGCGGTTTCCGGCCGCAGGAACGCCCGGCTGTCGTCGGACGCCGCCGCCCCGAGCCCGGTTTCCAGCATCAGGTTGAAGTCGCGCGGCTCGGTCAGCGTCCCGGGCGAGGTCGCGCCCGGCGCGAGCACGTCCGACCGGTCCGCGAGCGACGCGAGGTCGCGGAACGCGCCCTCCCATTCGAGCTGGTCGCCGTAGGCGCGGCGCAGCTTGAAGAACGCGAGCGCCGCCTCGAGCGCCGCGTCGGCTTCCTCGTCGGGCTCCGCCAGCACCGCGACGAACACCCGCCGCCCGCGATGCGACACGTAGCGGCCGCGCATGTGGTCGAAGCGGTAGCGCCGCTTCGTTTCGCGGCAATCCACCATCACGTCGTGGAACAGGTCGTAGTGGCCGGACGCCCGCCAGACCTGCGGGTGCATGATGATCGTGCTCTCGATCCCGGTCATCTCGAACGCGCCCGGCGCGCCCGCCGGCGCCAGCAGGCGGTTGTGCCGCGCGACCATGTCGTTCCACCAGGCCAGGCGCACGTTCCGCTTCAGTTCGGTGCCGATCGGTCCGTAATCCCAGAAGCCGTTGATGCCGCCGTAGATCTCGCTCGACGGGAACACGAAGCCGCGCCGCTTGCAGAGCGACACGACGTCCTTCATGGCGGGCCGCGACGACGCGGCCCGGGGGTCCGGGGAACTCGAGGACATGGAGCGGATCGGTTCCTTAAGCGCGGGTTCGGTCAGACCGGCCGGCTTTCGGCCAGCCGCCACGCCGCCTCGCCGGGATAAAGGCGCTCGAACAGCCAGCGGTCGACGAGCTCCGTCACCGCGTCCGTCCCGGTCAGCGGCGCGCCGTCCGCGCCGGTCAGCAGGCTGATCTGGTCCGACACGAACCGCACCTCGATCAGGCCCCGCCGGCCGCCGCCCGGACCGCCCGGCAGCACGTCGGCGCTCTCGATCGTCGCCTGCTGGATCGCCCGGATCTCGGAGCGCTGGGTCTGCCCCGCGGCTTCCCGGGCGCGGATCGCGCCCTCGAACACGTTGTAGGCGCCGTCCGTCAGCAGCGACCGCAGCGCGTTCCGGTCGCCGGCGGCGAACGCTTCCACGATGCGGCGGAAGCTCGCCTCGGCATTGCGGAGGAACACGGTCGGATCGAACCCGCGCTCGAGGTCGCGGAACGCCGCGAGCTTGCGGCCGACCGGGCTCGCCGGATCCGGCAGCGGCCGCGCCGACGCCCCCGGCTCGGGGCCGCCCGCGGGGGGGTAGGGGCGGGG
>CAXUBA010000074.1:10921-11866 GCA_964249205.1 uncultured Acetobacteraceae bacterium
GCGCGGCCCTCGATCGTTTCGGGCAGGCGTCCGCGCGCGTCCGACACCGGCGGCCGATCGGCGCCGACCCGCTTCCCGAGCACGCTCCGGAGCCGCAGGATCAGGAAAACCGCGACCAGGCCGAACAGGATGAGATCGACCGGCACGCCTCCGGTGTTGCCCCCGGTCATGAACATCATCTTCGATCCGATACGGCTCTCGCCGGCTCGCCTCCCGTCTCTGGGGCGGGAGACATAAGGGCGCGGAACGCCGGAGGCAACGCGCCGCCCCCGGCGCGGCGCGCGTCCCGGGTGGTGCGCCGCCCGACGGCATGCTACCGGCGCCCCGATCAGAGCGGCCGGAGGTGCCAGACGATGTCCGACCAGAACAGCCCGCCGGACCAGACCGGCGCCGTGGCCCCAGCGGCGCAGCCGCAGCTGGTGATGAACATCCAGTACACGAAGGACCTGTCCTTCGAGGTGCCGGGCGCGCCGGAAATCTTCTCGACGCTCCGCGCCCAGCCGGCGATCAACCTCAACCTCGACGTCCAGGTGCGGCCGCTCAACCCGCAGGCGCCGACCTTCGAGGTCACGCTGGCGATCCGCACGGAAGCGACCGAGCCGAAGCCCGCCGAGGGCCAGCCCGCCCCGGCCGAGTCGCCGCGCACCGTGTTCATCGCCGAGCTCGCCTATTGCGGCATCGTGACGTTGACCGGCGTGCCCGAGAACCAGGTCGAGCCGATGCTGCTGATCGAGGTGCCGCGCCTTTTGTTCCCGTTCGCGCGCAACATCCTCGCCGACGTCACCCGCGACGGCGGCTTCCCGCCCGTGCTGCTGCAGCCGATCGACTTCGTGGCGCTCTGGCAGCAGCGCCGCGCCAACGCCGGCACCAACCCGGCGCAGACGCCGGCCGGAGCGGTGGGACACGCCTGAGCGCGACACCGCCGACCGATGACGATCGCGGCGC
>CAXUBA010000074.1:11876-12156 GCA_964249205.1 uncultured Acetobacteraceae bacterium
CCGCCCCGACCGTGACGACGACCCGCTCATCCTGACGCTGCAGCTCGCCGAACCGGTGCAGTCGCGCTTCGAGGCGCTGCGTCGCCGTCACTTCCCCCTCGCGCGCAACGTCGTCCCGGCGCACGCGACGCTGTTCCACGCCCTGCCGCCCGACGGCGCCCCGACCGTCGCGGAGGCGCTCGCCCCGTTCGGCCCGGCGGCGTTCGGGGTCCGCGTCACCGGCGTCCGCTCGCTCGGCCGCGGCGTCGCGTTTCCGCTCGACTCGCCGGAGCTGCTGGCG
>CAXUBA010000075.1:0-12132 GCA_964249205.1 uncultured Acetobacteraceae bacterium
GCCCGTTCTGCGCGGTCGGCTGCGGTCAGCTCGTCTACGCGAAGAACGGCAAGCCCATCCACATCGAAGGCGATCCGCGTTCGCCGGTGAATCAGGGCACGCTCTGTCCGAAGGGTGCCTCGACCCTCGGGGTGCTGATGAGCCCCGACCGGATCAACAAGGTGCTTTATCGCGCGCCGCGCTCTCGCCAGTGGGAGGAGCGCCCGCTCGAATGGGCCATGGACCGCGTCGCCGAACTGACGAAGAAGGCGCGCGACGAGACCTTCGTCGAGCGTCTCGCCGACGGCAGGATCATCAACCAGACGCTCGGAGTCGGATCGCTCGGGGGGGCGACGATCGACAACGAGGAAAATTACCTCATCAAGAAGTTGTTCACCGGCGGCCTCGGAGTCGTCAACGTCGAGAACCAAGCTCGAATTTGACACTCCTCATCGGTCCCCAGTCTGGGGACCTCCTTCGGACGCGGCGCGGCGACGCTGCCGGTTTGGGACGTGGCGAACGCGGATTGCGTCCTGATCATGGGCTCGAACATGGCGGAGAATCATCCGATCGCGTTCCGCTTCGTGGTGCAGGCGAAGGAACGCGGCGCGACCGTGGTCCACGCCGACCCGCGCTTCACGCGAACCAGCGCGCTCGCCGACCTGCATGCGCCGCTCCGGTCCGGTTCCGACATCGCCTTCCTCGGCGGCATCATCCGTTGGCTGCTCGCGGAAGACCGCTGGTTCCGCGACTACGCGATGAGCTACACGAACATCGCGCACATCATCGAGGGCGACTACGTCGACGCCGAGGATAACGGCGGCGTGTTTTCCGGTTTCGACCCGGCCAGCGAGACCTACGACCCGAAGACCTGGCAGTACGTGGGCAAGACCGTTCCGGCGTCGATCGCGGAGCGTCGCGCGGGGACGCAGGGCGGCGACAAGGACGCCTTCCAGTCGATGGCGAGGAGCGCAGCGAAGACCGATCCGACGTTGCAGGATCCGAGCTGCGTCTATCAAATCATGAAGCGCCACTACGAGCGCTACACGCCGGAAATGGTCGAGCAGATCTGCGGCACGCCGCGCGAGACCTTCCTTCGCGTCTGTCGCGCACTGGCCGACAACTCGGGCCGCGAACGAACCGGCTCGATCGTCTACGCGGTCGGCTGGACGCATCATTCGTTCGGTGTCCAGATCATCCGCGCCGCGTCGATCGTGCAGATGCTGCTCGGCAACATCGGGCGTCCGGGCGGCGGCATCCTGGCCGCTCGCGGCCACGCGTCGATCCAGGGCAGCACCGACATCCCGACGCTTTACAACATGCTGCCGACCTATCTGCCGCAGCCGAACGTCTTCAACGATCACGCGACGTTCGCGAGCTACGTCGCCGCGGAAACGCCGGCGACCGGCTGGTGGCACAACTTCCCGAAATACGCGGTGAGCCTGCTCAAGGCTTGGTATGGCGAAGGCGCGCGTCCCGACAACGAGTGGGGCTACCAGTACCTGCCGAAGCTGACCGGCGACGTGTCGCAGCAGGTCATGACCCTCGCGATGGCCGACAAGCTGATGCGCGGCTGGTTCATGATGGGACAGAACCCGCTCGTCGGCGCGGTCAACGCGGACCTGGTCGAGAAGGGTCTCGGCCAGCTCGAATTCCTTGTCGTGCGCGACATGGCGATGACCGAGACGGCGAACTTCTGGCAGAAAGGCCGTCTCGTCCAGAAGGGCGAGGTCACGCCCGAGGACATCGAGACCGAAGTGTTCTTCTTTCCGACCTCGCTGCCCGGCGAGAAGGACGGAACGGTCACCAACACGAACCGCCTGGTGCAATGGCACGACGCGGTGCTGACGCCGCCGGGCGACAGCCGGTCCGATCTCTGGTTCATGTATCATCTCGGCAAGCGTCTGAAGGCGCTCTACGCCGGCAGCACCGAGGAGCGCGACCAGGCGATCCAGGCGCTGACCTGGGACTATCCGGAGCGCGGCGTCATGCGCGAGCCGGACGCGGAAGCCGTGCTGCGTGAGATCAACGGCTACACGGTGGCCGATCGGAAGCAGGTCCGGACGTACCAGGAGCTGAAGGACGACGGCACCACGGCCTGCGGCGGCTGGATGTATTGCGGGATCTACCCGGAGGACGGCGTGAACCTCGCAAGGTCGCGCATGCCGGATGCGCCGGGCGGCCCCAACACGAACCACCAGGGTTGGACCTTCGCCTGGCCGTCCAATCGTCGGGTGCTCTACAACCGCGCGTCGGCGGATCCGGACGGCAAGCCATGGTCGGAGCGCAAGAAGCTCGTCTGGTGGGACACGGCCGAAACGAAGTGGGTCGGCGATGACGTGCCGGACTTCCAGGCTGACAAACCGCCGTCCTATCGGCCGGACTTCTCGAAGCAGCCGCAGGGCATGGATGCGCATGGCGGCGACGATCCGTTCATCATGCAGGCGGACGGCAAGGCGATGGTCTTCGTGCCGTCCGGGCTGAAGGATGGGCCGTTGCCGACGCACTACGAGCCGATCGAGAGTCCGGTCCGGAATGCGCTCTACGCGCAGCAGGACAATCCGACGGCCTACCGCTGGACCCGTGCGGGAAACGAGCTCCACGAGCCGTGTGATGCCGACTACCCGCACGTGCTGACGACGTTCCGCCTGACGGAGCTGCATTGCGGCGGGGTGATGAGCCGCGTGCAGCCGCACACGGCGGAGTTGCAACCGGAGGCTTTCGTCGAGATGCCGCCCGAGTTGGCCGCGATCCACGGGATCAAGACCCGCGACTGGGTCGTGCTCACGACCAAGCGGGGCGAGATCGAGTTGCGGGCGCTGGTGACGGAACGCATGAAGCCGTTCACGATCAACGGCAAGCGCGTGTTCCAGCTCGGCATGCCGTGGCAGTTCGGACGGGAGGGATACGCGACCGGTGCGATCGCCAACGTGCTGTTCGCGATGACGGGCGATGCCAACACCTCGATCCATACGACCAAGGCGATCACCTGCGGCCTTCGCGCCGGACGCCTGCCGCCACCGAAGGTACAGGATGCCGCCGACTGATCCGCCGACCGAAGCGGAGGTGACCGTCCGCGTTGATGCCGTGCTCGCCACTCGACCCGACGTCGCGTCGGACCGGTGCGCGGAAGCGCTGAACGCGCTGAGCCATGCGCGCGACGTCGAGGACGATCGCGCGCGTCGCGGCGGCTACAATCTTTTGATCAGCCTCGTGATGGGCATCAAGCATCCGCTCGGCAAGCCGCCCTGGGACGAGCTCGCCGATGCGAGACGGGTCTTCCTTCCTGCTGCGGGACACGAACACGATGGCTGAGACGCTCACCTACCAGGCCGACGGGCTCGCCATGCGGAGCACGCTGTTCGTCCCGCCCGATGCGACGGCGCGCGCGCCGGGCGTGCTCGTGTTCCCGGAAGCCTTCGGGCTCAGCGAGCACGCGATCGGTCGCGCCGAGCGACTGGCCGGGATGGGCTACGTCGCGCTCGCCTGCGACCTGCACGGCGAGGCCCATCTCGAGGACGACCTCGATCGCGCGATCGGTCTGCTGAAGCCGCTGTTCGCCGAACCGGCGAAGACGCGAGCGCGTGCGCGCGGCGGATTGGAGGCGCTTCTCGCGCGTCCCGAGGTGGACGGAACCAAGATCGCCGCGATCGGCTTCTGCTTCGGCGGCACGATGGCGCTCGAGCTCGCGCGTGACGGCGCCGACGTTGCCGCCGTCGTCGGCTTTCACAGCGGGCTCGGTACGGCGGCGCCGAAGGAGGACGCGAGGCGGATCAAGGGTCGCGTCCTCGTCTGCATCGGGGCGGACGATCCGATGATCGCGGCGGAGCAGCGTGCCGGGTTCGAGACCGAGATGCGCGACGCAGGCGTCGACTGGCAGATGCATCTCTACGGCGGGACGGTGCACAGCTTCACCAACCAGAACGCCGCCAAGCGGAACAAGCCGGAGGCCATCCGCTACTCGCCGGACGCGGATCGGCGCTCCTGGGCCGCGATGACGGAGCTGTTCGGCGAAGTGTTCGGCTGACGGCGATCATCCCGGGCGACGGAGTGGCCACACGCTTTCGCCGGCATCTCGGTTCGCCCCTGTTTCGCGTGGCCCGGGCATTCACGGACACCTTTTCACTCCGCGCTCGCGAGAACTCCGGCGGCCTCGATCACGGCGGCGTAGCGGAAGAGCCGCGCGTCCTCGCCGGCGGGTGCGGTCGCCAGCAGGCCGAGGCCCGCGCCGAGCGGGAGGGCGATCCCCGGCATGCCGAGGAAGCTGCCGATCATCGACAGGCGCAGCGTCGCGAGGTTGACGCGGGCGAAATCCTCCGCCGACGCGATCTCGCTCAGGAAAGGCGGCCGGTGCGCGACCGCCGGCATCAGGAACACCGCGTCACCCGCCTCGACCCGAAGCCGGCGGGTGAGCGCGTCACGCGCTTGGTAAAGACGGACGGCGGCGGCGAGCGTGGTCCGGCCGCCCCGCTCCAGCCGGGCGCGGATGGTCGGATCGAGGTGCGCGGCGTCCGGTCCCGCCAGGAGCGCCTCGTGGGTCGCGAAGGCTTCCGCGCCGCCGAGCCAGCCGTCGCGATCGAGCACCTGGCTCGCTTCCGCAAGAACGGTCTCATCCCGTCGCTCGACCGCGGCGCCGCTTCGCCCCAGCCGCTCGATCGCGCGTTCGACCCGGTCGCGGACCTCGTCGGTGACCCTCGGATCCGCGAGGATCGCGTCGTCCACGAGGAAGCGGGGCGTGTCGGGTTCCGCCGGCGGTAGCGGTCCGGCGAGCAGCGCATCGAGTGCCACGATGTCCCGGAGGCTGCGCGCGAACGGGCCCGCGGTGTCGAAGCTCGGCGCGAGCGGAAACACGCCCTCGAGCGCGTAGCGGCCGAGCGAGGGCCGGTAGCCGAACAGATCGTTGAACGCCGCTGGGACCCGGATCGAACCCGCCGTGTCGCTGCCGATCGCGAGCGGAACGATCCGCGACGCCACCGCGACCGCGCTGCCGGACGACGAGCCGCCCGGCACCGCGCCCTCGATCGTCGGATGACGCGGCGTGCCGAAATGCGGGTTCAGGCCGAGGCCGGAAAAGGCGAGCTCGGACAGGTTGGTCTTGCCGATGGACAGGAGGCCGGCGCGCGCGAGGTCGGCGACGAGCGGCGCGTCCCGATCGGCCGGCGCGACGTCGCGCCGGAACGCGGCGCCTGCCGTGGTCGGGATCCCCTCCATGTCGAAGAGGTCCTTCCACGCGAGCGGCACGCCGTCGAGCGGGCTGGCGGGACGGCCTTCGCCGAGCCGCACGCGCGCGGCTTCCGCCTCTCGCCTGGCGCGCGCCCCGGTCCGGACGAGGAAGGTGGGACCGGCTTCGCCGGCCCGGGCGAGGCACTCCTCGACGACCGCCACCGGGTCGTGGTCGCCGCGTCGGAACGCGTCCGCGAGGCCGACGGCATCCAGCATCCGCCATTCACCGCTCATGCGTGCTCTCTCCCCATGTGACCGGAACCGGATCCAACGCGAGCGGTTGACCGCGCCTGACCAGGGAAGGGACAGGACCATGGCCGACAGCGACAAGGAAGACGCGGGTCCGGATCGGGCGACGGAAGCGAAGGACCTCGCGAAGGATGCGGTGGAAGCGGTCCAGCAGGGCGACAAAGAGGAAGGCGAGTTCCTCGCCGACGCCGCGCGGGATCTCGACCGCAAGGCGGCAGACGAGGTTCTCAAGGGCAAAGCCTGATCAGGTCGCGGGGGCCCGCCAGGCGCTGGGCGCCTGGACCCCGTTCTTCGGAACGCGGGTCCGGGCGCGCCGCGCTCGGCGGAGCTCGAGGCGGAGCCTCGATCCTTCAGCGCCGGCGCGTCGAGGCCTCGCGAAGAAGATCCCGTAGAGCAGGGTCGCGGTAGTCCGCGACCGCGAGCGTCGCGCCGACCTCGCGAAGCGACGCGGCGTCCAGGCCGGTGGTCAGGCCCACCGTGACCATGCCGGCCGCGACCGCCGCCCGGACGCCGGTCCGACTGTCCTCGAACGCGATGATCCGTTCGGGTGCCATTCCGAGCCGGGTCGCTCCCGTCAGGTAGGGCAGCGGATCCGGCTTCGATCGCGGCAGTTCCTCGCCGACCACGACGCCGGCGATCAGGCGTCCGAGGCCGAGGCTGTTCAGCATGTGCTCGGCGTTGAGGCGGGGCGCGTTCGTCACCGCGCCGACGGGGATGCCGTTCGCTTCCGCCCAGGCGAGGATCTCGTGCAGGCCGGCGATCGCCTCGATGCCGGCCGAGGCGACCCGGAACATCTCCTCCTTGCGGCTGGCCAGCGTGCCGTGGAGGGCCGGATCCAGCTCAGGAAACAGTTCCCGCATGATCGCGGCGTTCGCGCCGCCCATGATCTTCGCCTTGAAGCGCTCGATCGTGAGCGACCGTCCGTGTTCGGCCAGCAGCGTGTTGAACGCCTCGAAATGGTAGCGGTCGGTGTCGGCCATCGTGCCGTCGAGATCGAACAGGAGGCCGAGTGCGGGATCCGGGAACCGGGCCGTCGCGTCGCCGGTTCCTGTTCCCGGCGAATGTGGCGGCAGTTGATCGATCGACATCGGCATGGGGTCACTCCTGCGCCGATCGTGTCGTCGCTCGGCCGCACAGCGTCAAGGCACGGCGAGCGGGAGCTTTCGCGCGATGGACGAGACACGCGGTATCGAGGCCGAGCGGGATGGAACGGTGGTGCGGGTCACCGGGAGCGACGCGGGATCGATCCGGGTCGAACTGTTCCCGTCCGGCGCGGCCCCTCCGGAGCGCGCATCCTGGGCGGTGCTGCCCGACTGGTGGTCGTGCGACATCGAGGTCGAGCGCACCGGGCCGCATGCGTTCCGGACCGAGCTTCTCGCGGTCTCGATCGATCCGTCGACGCTCGCGGTCGAGATTGCGGACCGGGCGGGACGGAGCCTGTTCCGGGGACACGGGCGGGACGCCGTTCGTCACGACGAACCCGGGTTCCGGCTCCGGGCGGCCGCGCCCGACGGAACGCTCTACTACGGGCTCGGCGACAAGCCCGACGCGCTCGAGAAGCGCGGCCGGGCGTACGCGATGTGGAACGCCGACCGCTACGGGTTCGGCGAGGGCTGGGATCCGCTCTACAAGAGCCTGCCCTTCCTTCTCGCCGTCGACCGCGATGCCGTCGCATCCGGCCTGTTCGTCGACTGCACGCATCGGATCGGGTTCGATCTCGCGGCGACCGAGGCCGACGTGCTCGCGATCGCGGCCGACGCACCGACGCTCCGCTTCCATGTCCTTGCCGGGCCCGATCCGAAAGCCGTCCTCCGGCGCTTCGCGTCGCTGGTCGGGCGCCCGCCCCTGCCCCCGATCTGGTCGCTCGGCTACGGGCAGTGCCGCTACAGCTACGACAGTGCCGAGCAGGCGCTCGCGGTCGTCCGCGGCCATCGGGAGCGGTCGATCCCGCTCGACGCGATCTGGCTCGACATCGGCTTCCAGGACCGGAACCGGCCGTACACGACGAACCCGGACACCTTCCCGTCGTTCGCCGAGGCCATCGAGGAGGCGTCCGCGCTCGGCGTCCGCACGGTGGTAATCGCCGACCTCCACGTGCCGGCCGTGCCCGGCGAGGACTACGCGCCTTACACGACCGGCGTCGAAGGCGACCACTTCGTCAAGGACGCCGACGGCACCGTCTACACCGGCGAGGTGTGGCCCGGGCCCTGCCATTTTCCGGACTTCACGCGCGAGGCGACGCGGGCGTGGTGGGGAACGCTCGCCGCCCAGTTCGTCGCCGACGGCGTCGCCGGGTTCTGGAACGACATGAACGAGCCCGCGGTGTTCGACGGGCCCGGCAAGACGATGCCGGTCGACACGGTGCATCGGATCGAGGGCGGCGGCTTCGCGACCCACCTGACGACGCATCGCGAGATCCACAATGTCTACGGCATGCAGAACGCGCGCGCGACGCATGACGGGCTGCTCGCGCTCCGTCCGGACCGGCGACCCTATGTCATGACCCGGGCCGGCTACGCGGGCTCGCAGCGCTACGCGGTGACCTGGACGGGCGACAACACCAGCAGCTGGAATCACCTGAAGCTCTCGACGCCGCAGCTGCTCGGTCTCGGATTGTCCGGCTTTGGGCTCGCGGGATGCGATATCGGCGGGTTCAAGGGAAGCCCGTCGCCGGAACTCCTGACGCAATGGATCGCGACGGGGGTGTTCAACCCGCTGTTCCGGAACCACACCGATCTCGGTTCGCAGAACCAGGAAGCCTGGGTGCACGGTCCGGAACACGAGACGCTCCGGCGTCGGGCGATCGAAACGCGCTACCGGCTCCTCCCCTACCTCTACACGGCGGTCGAGGAGATGACCCGGACCGGCGTTCCGGTGATGCGCCCGATGTTCACCGAGTTTTCCGATCCGGCGCTCGCGCGGGTGGAAAGCCGCTACATGTTCGGGCCTTTGCTGATGGTCGCGCCGCCGCCGGACGAAACCCTGGACGACCACCTCGTCTGCCTGCCGGACGGCACGGACTGGTTCTCGTTCTGGTCAGGCGCGCCGATCGTCCCCGACAAGGACCGGACCGTCCGGTTCGGCAAGCGGAACGGCTTCGTGCCCGTGCTGGTCCGCGCCGGGTCGATCCTGCCGATGGGCAAGCCCGTCGAAAGCACGGCGCGGCGCCGCGGCGCGCTTCGGCTGCACGTGTTCCCGAACGCGGCGGCGGGCGGCGACGCGTCGGGCACGGTCTATGACGACGACGGCGAAAGCTTCGCGTATCGGCACGGACAGTTCCACCGGCAGAGCTTCCGCTACGCGGGCGGTGTCTTCACGGCCGAGCCGCCGGAGGGGGAGGCGCAGCCCTACTGGCGCCACCTCCGCGTGATCGTGCACGACATGGACGCGGACGAGCGCGTCGAGGACGAGGCCGGCGCGCGCCTCAAGACCATCCACGATCCCGCCGGACGCACGCTCCGGTTCCGTATCCCGCTCGGCGCCGGACGCTTCCGCGTGGGCGCCAAGCGGCCTTGACCCGGGCCCGCGGTGGCGAGAGCCTCCTGTCGCCCCCACGGGCCCACCCGTGCAGATCCGGAGCGACCGCCATTCCCATCGCCGTTGAACGCCTTGCCGCCCTCCGTGCCGTGCTGCGCGAGCGCGCGCTCGACGGCTTCCTGGTCCCACGTTCCGACGAGCACCTCGGCGAGAACGCGCCCGCCTCGTCGGAGCGGCTGGCCTGGCTGACCGGCTTCACCGGCAGCGCCGGCCTCGCGGTCGTGCTCGCGGACGAGGCCGCGGTGTTCTCCGACGGGCGCTACGTGCTGCAGCTCGCGGCCGAAACGGACAGCGCGCTCTACGAGCGGCTGCACGGCGGCGAAACGCCGCCGCAGGACTGGCTCCGGGCGCGCGCAGGCGAGCGCCGGCTCCTGGTCGGCTACGATCCGAGGATCATGAGCGAGGACGAGGTCGCGCGCTTCGACGTCGAGGGCGTCGACCTTCGGGCCGAGGCGACGAACCCGGTGGATGCGATCTGGAGCGATCGGCCGCAGCCGCCCGCCGCGCCGGCGCGGCCGCACGACACGCGTTTCGCCGGGCGATCGTCGGCGGAGAAACGGGACGAGATCGGCACCGCGCTCCGGGCCGCGGGCGAGGACGCGGCGGTCCTGACGGATCCGGCCTCGGTCGCGTGGCTGCTGAACATCCGGGGTGGCGACCTCGAGACGACGCCGGTCGCGCTCGGCTTCGCCCTCGTCCACGCCGACGGCGCGGTCGAGCTGTTCATGGACGGCGGAAAGCTCGACAGAACGACGCGCGAGTGGTTGGGCAACGGGGTCTCGGTGGCCGAGCCCGTCCGCATGGCGGACCGGCTCGCCGCGCTCGCGGGGAAGACAGTACGCGTCGATGGCGCGTCGAGCCCGGCCTGGTTCGCGCGAACGCTCCGCGAAGCCGGCGCGACCGTGGTCGCGGGCGCTGATCCGGTGCTCGCGCCGAAGGCGCGGAAGAACGAGGCGGAGATCGGCGGCGCCCGCGAGGCGCACCGTCTCGACGGCGTGGCGGTCTGTCGTTTCCTGCACTGGCTGGACGACGCGGGAACCGGCGAAACGGAGCGGTCCGCGGTCGCGCGCCTGCTCGGCTTCCGCCGCGCGAGCGACCTGTTCCTCGGCGAAAGCTTCCCCGCGATCGCCGGCGCCGGCGAGCACGGCGCGATCATGCACTACCGGGTGAGCGAGGCGACCGATCGGGCGATCCGTCCGGACGAGCTGTTCCTGATCGACAGCGGCGGTCAGTATGCGTGCGGCACGACGGACATCACGCGAACGATCTGGGTCGGTCGCGGCGAGGTTCCGAGCGAAACGCGGGATCAGTTCACGCGCGTGCTGAAGGGTATGATCGCGCTCAGCACGATCACCTTTCCCGACGGCGTGACCGGCCACCGGCTCGACTCGATCGCGCGCGCGCCGCTCTGGCGCGCCGGCCTCGACTTCGATCACGGCACCGGACACGGCGTCGGCAGCGTGCTCGGCGTCCACGAGGGTCCGGTCAGCATCTCCCCCGTGCACCGGCCGGTGAAGATCGAGAGCGGCATGATCATCTCGAACGAGCCCGGCTACTACGAGCCCGGCTCGCACGGAATCCGGATCGAGAACCTCATCCTCGCGCGGCCGGAGCCGGAGCGCCCGAAACAGGTCAGGCCGTTTCTCGGGTTCGAAACGCTGACGCTGGCGCCGATCGACCGGCGCTGCATCAACGACGCCCTGCTGGAGCGCGACGAACGGGTCTGGCTCGATACGTATCATGCGCGCGTGCACCGCGAGATCGGACCCCATCTCGACGGCGCCACCCGCGACTGGCTGGAACGAGTCTGCGCGCCGCTCTGACTGCGCCCGACGGTGGACCTCGTCCGACACAATCCGAACGGGCTGAGCGGGATCGAGCGGCTGTGCGCCCTGATGGACGCCGACGAGACGGCGCCGCTCGCCCGCCATCTCGGCTTCCGCCTCGTGCGCGTCGAGGAAGGCCTCGCCGTGTTCGAGAGCGAACCCGACAGCAGCTCGACGAACCTGATCGGTTCGGTGCACGGCGGCTGGAGCGCGGCCCTGCTCGACAGCGCCTGCGGCTGGGCGGTGTTTTCCCGCATGACCGCGTCGCAGGGTTTCACGACGCTCGAGCTGAAGACGTCGTATCACCGTCCCTTGACACCGAACGTGTCGCGGGTGCGGGCGGAGGGCTGCGTGCTCAGCATGGGACGGCGGGTCGCATTCGCGGAAGCGAAGCTGTTCGACGAGGCGGAACGGCTCTGCGTGTCGGCGACGTCGACGCTGCTGCTTTGGGATCTCTGACAAGGTCTATCGCGCGTCCCGACGGCAGCTGTCGGAGCAGTAACGGACGTCGTCCCAGTCGCGCGCCCATTTCTTTCGCCACGTGAACGGGCGCCCGCATCGCGCGCAAATCTTCTGCGGCAGGTCGGCCTTGATCGGCTTCCGCCCGATCGGTCCCTGCCCCCGCTTCGTCACGCGGCGGCGAGTTTTTCCAGTTCGCGAACGACGCTCTCGCCCATGACGTCGGTCGAAACCCGCGCGCATCCGTCGGCCATGATGTCGGCGGTGCGAAGGCCGGTCGCGAGCACGTTCGCGACCGCGCGATCGATCAGGTCGGCTTCCGCCGGCAGGTCGAGCGAGAACCGGAGGGCCATCGCGAACGAGCCGATGGCGGCCAGCGGGTTGGCGATTCCCTGGCCGGCGATATCGGGGGCCGAGCCGTGGATCGGCTCGTAGAGCGCCGGCCGTCGACCGTCCGCGCCCGGGGCGCCGAGCGTCGCCGACGGCAGCATGCCGAGACTGCCCGTCAGCATCGACGCGAGATCGGACAGAATGTCGCCGAACAGGTTGCCGGTGACGACCACGTCGAACTGCCTCGGCAAGCGCACGAGCTGCATCGCGCAGTTGTCGGCATACATGTGTTCGAGCGCGACATCGGGATATTCGCGGCGTCCGACGGCGGCGACCGTTTCGCGCCAGAGCACGCCCACTTCCATGACGTTCGCCTTTTCGACGCTCGTCACGCGGCGCTGGCGCGTGCGCGCGAGCTCGAAGGCGACGCGCGCGACGCGCTCGCTCTCGCCGGTCGTGTAGACCTCGGTGTTGCCGCCGCGCCGCTGACCGTCCGGCAGGGTCTCTATCCCGCGCGGCTCGCCGAAAT
>CAXUBA010000076.1:0-1965 GCA_964249205.1 uncultured Acetobacteraceae bacterium
GCACGGACCAGTCGTCGGACAGCACGCGCACCTCATGGATGCGGATCCCATCATCCATGGCCGGTCGCCCGCTCGACCGTCGGCAGGTCTTCGAGCTGGCGGAACACGGGTCGCGCCGCTCGCTCGAAGATGGCGACCATCGCGTCGGCACCGGCGGAGGCTCCTCCGATCCGGAGGCAGGCGTCGCAGCGCGCGGCGATCCGTTCGGCGACCGGATGGAAGGTCGCATCCCAGGTGGCGTCGCCGACGGTCTTCGATCCCGCGGTCTCGAGAAGCGGCAACGCGAACCACTCTCCGGCGACCGGAAGATGTCCGGCTTGGAACACGGCCAGCGCCGCCTCGTTCATGGCCGCCATGTGCCGGGCGATCAGCGCCGGTCGGTCGTCGGTTCCGGACCGATAGGGTCCGGCGATCAGGATCATCAGGGGTTGGTACGCTTCCGACACGGATCTGCTCCCGCAATGACGTGCAAGGCTGCCGCGCGATGGGACCGGACGCAGCCGTGCTTGTTTGAAGGCAGGGGTGCAGACCTGGCGTGCTTGCCTTCTCGCTTCCTCGCAGGCAGCCGGGCGTCACGTAGGGCATCGTGGCGGGAAGCGTGAGGAGCCGCGTCGTCCGCGGAGATTTCGCCGGCGCGGTCGAACTTGATGCTTGATGCAGGCGACAGCGCGATCACGGACCGGACGGACGCCAGCGTGACTGGAGCAGGCGTTAGGAGATGGGTGGGCCGGTCGGCGTCGACCTGGTGCCAACCGGGCCGAATCAGGGGCACGTTTCTGAGACGGCGGCACGCCTCAGGCGTTCGAACGCAGCCGCTAAGTCATTGACTGGCATGGTGCTGCTGGTGAGGATTGAACTCACGACCTCTCCCTTACCAAGGGAGTGCTCTACCACTGAGCTACAGCAGCGACCGCGCGCCAACGGATGGCGGCGTTCCCTACCGATTTCCCGTGGAAGCCGCAAGCGACGCGGCCGGTCCGGCGCGTGTGGGCGCCGGACCGGCGGCGCGCCGACCGGCGTCTCGCCTAGGCTGCCTTTCGCGACACGAAGGCGCGGACCAGTTCGGGAAGATGGCCGCCGAGCCAGTCGCCCATCTCCATCTCCTCCTTCATCGATTGCTCGAGCACCGGAACGTCCTCGACGGCGCCGGCGGCCTCGGCGAGCGCGATCAGGACCTTGTAGGAGCCGATCTCGTAGGCCTTGAAGCCCACCGCCGCGAGCGTGTTCTTGAGCACGTCGTCGGACGAGAGCGCGTGCGCGAAGCCGGCGACGGTCGCGACCGTGCCGGTCGTCATCTCCTTCGCGAGAGACTTGCTCGTGCCGTGCTTGGCGAGCAGCCGGTCGAGGCGGGCCGCCTGTTCCTCGGAGCGCTGCTTGTCGTCCGACATCCGGCGGTGCAGCTCCGGATACGGCTCGGCACGCGGCAGCTCGTTCTGGATCGTGCCGATCGCCTGGGTTTCGACCGCATGCTGGTTGCGCAGGCCGGTCAGGTAGGTGTCGAGTGCGGTGTCCATGTCGTCGGTCTCCTTTGAGCGTCAGGCGGCGGCCAACGCCGCGACGTTCCGGGAGATGCGCGCCGTTCCGATCAGGAAAGTTTGCACTTGCACGACAGGACTTCGACGACATGTCCACTGATCGCGCAATGGTTCGCGAATGGGGAACGCGTGGATTCCAGGACGTGTTCCGGAACCATGTCCTCTCCGGGCGTTCTCAGGCCGCCCGCACGCCGCGGGATGGGAGAACAACGATGGTCGACGCGTCTCAGATCACCGAGCACATGGAGGTCGTCGGTTCCGACGGCCAGCACGTGGGCACGGTCGACAACCTCGTGATCAAGCTGACGAAGAACGATCCGGCCGCGCACGGCGAGCACCACCTGATCAAGCTGGACCTCGTCGCCGCCGTCGAGGGTGGAAAGCTGAAGCTCAGCGTTCCCGCGTCGGAAGCGATCGCGGCGGAGAAGCC
>CAXUBA010000076.1:1975-7535 GCA_964249205.1 uncultured Acetobacteraceae bacterium
GCGCCGGCCCGGGCGCCCGTTGCGTCCGGGCCGGCGCCGGCGGGCGGTCAGCGCCCGAGGTCCATCAGGCCGATCTGGTTGCCGCCCGGGTGCCCGTAGGCGACGACGCCGACCTCGGACGGGAAGCTGGTCGTCGCCATGAAGCCGGTCGGCGAGGGCGTCATCATCGTCCCGGGCGACACGGTGCCGGCGCCGTTTGTCGTGTCCTCGAGGAACGGGACGCGGGTGCCGTCCCTGATCACCGGGCACAGCTGGTTCTGGCCGGCGGCGCAGGCAGTCTGCACGTTGGTGCTCGCGCCGCCCGCGGCACCGACGTAGCCCGGCGCCGAGGACGCGTAGGTGACGGCGGCGCCGTTGGCGTCGAGGGCGACTGGCATGCCGACCGTGATCGCGGCGTCGGCGAGGTGGAAGGCGCCGTTCCAGGCCCCGGAGAAGGCGTTCTGCCCGCCGTCCGCGCCGCACTCCATCGCGGGCTTCGCCGCCGAACCGCCGCCGACGAACGCCTCGGCGCCGATGAAGAGATTGCCCGAGCACGTGCCGACGACGTCGACGACGTCCTTCGTCACGTCGGCGAAGTCGCTGAGCACGGTCGCGCCGATCCAACGGTTGTTCGAGAGCTGGCCGACATGGATCGTCGCTTCCGCGTGGCCGCCCGGATACATGTTGGCGAGCGCGTCGCCCGCATACTGGAAGTCGTTGTTGGTTTCGGCGCCGGCGAACAGGTCGCCGCCGAGGATCGCCGTCTCGCTCGCGTCGAGGATCGCGCCGTTGCCTGTCGCTTCCCACCAGTTGTCGATCAGGCTCGAATTGGTGACGAACCCGTTGCCGGCGACGTAGGGGTCGAAGAAGCCGGGCGCTTCCTTGTACCAGCCGACCGGTTCGAAGCCGATATGAGTGTCGAGCACGGTGCCGCTGTCGAACTGGTTCGAGGCCGCGAACGCGAACGAGGCGAAGCGGTTGGCGACGAAGACGTCGTTCTCGAAACGCTGGTTGCCGATCGAGCCGACGTCCGGAAGAAAGTAGACGCCGTAGTAGTTGCCGGACGCCGCCGAGTTGTAGAGCATCGTGTGGTCGCCCTGCAGCGCGAAGCCGGCGTGGAATCCCTGCACCGTCACGTTCGTCGCGCTGTCGCCGGCGCCCATGCAGAGGCCGACGTCGGACGACGGATCGGTGCCGACGCCGCCGGACGCCGACGGGCCGACCAGCGCGAAGTCGCGGAAGATGACGCCGTCGCCGTACTGGCTGACGCCGCCGTTCGATCCTTCCGACATCGCGCACGTGCCGGTTCCGAAATCGACGTAGCTGTCGACGACGGAAAGGCCGGATCCCTCGACGAGCACGTGGTTGTTCGGATTGCTGTTGTAGGAGTAGGCGAAGATCGGGCGGAGCGGGAAGATTTCGCTGTCGGGCAGGCGGATCACGCGCTCGGACGCGGCGCCACCTAGCGCGTTCCGGGTCGAGACGCCGGTGGTCGCGGCGTAGATCGCCGACTGCACGCCGAACCAGTCGACGTCCAGCGTCGCGATCCTGCTGTCCGGCACGCGGACCTGGAAGCTGGTGCCGCCGACGCAGTCCGCGACCGTGCCGGCGGACAGCGTCACCTGGCCGTAGGTTACGTCGTGCGGATCCCGGTCGATACCGGCGATCGTGGTGCCGGACGGAATGCACGGGGTGGCGTTCGACACGTCGGCGATCAGGTCGCCGACCTCCGGGTAGAACGACGAATGCTGCGGGTTGCCGAAGAAGGCCATCCGCGACGAGGCTCCGCTCGGATAGCCGCAGCGCGCGCAGACCTCCGTCCAGTTCAGAACCGAAGGGTTGTAGAAGGCGAGCGTGTCGCCGCCGGCGACCGCGACCGAAGCGTTCGCGCCGAGCGTCACTGTCGTGCCGGAGATCGACGACACGATCCCCACCTGCTTCCCCGCGGTCGCGTCGTAGACGCCGTTGCCCGAAGCGACGTCGGCGGCGCTCGCGAGCGCGACCGTCGGCGAGGACGTGCTGCCCGCCGACGCGGCCGTGGTGATGACCTGGATGACGAAGCTGTCGCCCGCCGCGATCGCGGCGGTGATCCCGGCGGCGAAGGTGATCGCGGGCGGCGTCACCGCGCCGATCTGCCCGACCGCGCCCGAGGTCGTGTCAACCAGCGTGTGCCCGGCGATGAACAGCGCCGCGCTGCCGACCAGCGTGTAGGACGTGCCGCTCACCGATTGCACGATCGCGGTCTGGCGGGTGACGCCGTCCATCAGCGTGTCGCCCACGGCGACCGCGGTCGACAGGGAGGCTGCGGACGTCACGACCTCGTTCCGGACGCTCCCCACGGTGCCGACGATCGCGCCGGCGCCGCTGTCGTAGAACGTCATGCCGGGGAGGATGCCCGACGTGTCCGACAGGGTGGCGACGGTCGCGCCCGCCGCGGCGGCGGCGGTCACGATACCGTCGGCGATCCAGTCCTGGCTCGGCTGCGGCTTGACCGTCCAGGAGACGCCGCCGTGATTGGTGCCGTCGAGCAGCCAGGCGAAGGGCTGGTAGGTGTTGCCGGCGCAGTCGGTCATCGTGGTGCCGGCGACCGCGGCCAGCGTCGTGCCGTAGCGCGTGCCGATCGTCTGGCCGTAGCCGGCGCCGGTCGTGCCGAAGTCGGAGGCGAGGTAAAGGTCATGGCCGCGCGCGCAGGGCGAGCGGGGCAGGCCGGTCCAGGGGGCGGTGACCGGTTGGAGCAGCGCCGCCGGGAGATTGGCGGTGAGCGTCCCGTCGGCGGCCACCGCGACCGAACCGTCGCTGCCCACCTTGATCATGCCGAGCGCAGTGCTGGTCGCCGCCGGCGCGAGATTGCGGACGCCGGCCGGCGTCACCGCGAGCGGGGCGGCGATCGACCACACGTTGCCGGCGGCGTCGGTCGGGATCGTCCCCGTGTTCGCGTCCGCGACGTCGGCCCGCGCGAGCAGGTTGCCGGCGCCGTCGGTGACGGTCAGCCCGTAGACGGTCATCGCGAGCGACGACGCGAAGTCGCCGATCGTGAGCGGGGCCGACGCCGCGCCGAGCTTGGTGAAACCGCCGGGCGTGCCGCTGACCGACGCCGTGCCGAGCACGGTCCAGGTCACGCCGTCGGTGGACCACAGGGCGCTCGCCGTTTCGGCGGCAACCGCGACGCCGTGATCGGTGATCGCGCCGGCGGAAAAGTCGTAGGCGATCGACAGCGTCCCCTTCACCCCCGTCGGCAGCGTGCCGAGCGGGGAAAGCGCCTGGTACGAGCCGCTGCCTGGCATGTAGAAGCCGGTGTTGATCGAGCCGTTGCTCGCGACGAACACGGTGAACTCGCTGTTCGACGCCGTCGCGCCGCTCCGCCACTTGCCGAACAGCTGGGGATAGGAACCGGACGCGGGGAGGGCCGCGACCAGCGCCGTGAGGTCGATCACCATCGCGCCCGAAGCTGGCGGGTCGTTCGCGCTTGCCGACGGCGTCGTGATCGGCGACCCGGTGCCGGACGGCACGGCGATCCAGTCGGCGCCGCCGGCGAGGTTGACCGCCGACAGCGCGCCGCTCGCCGCACGCACGATGGTGCTGCCGTCCGTCGTCGCCGAACCGGTCGCCGGCAAGCCCTGCGGCACGCCGAAGCTCAGCGCGTAGCTGTTCGCGCCGGTCGCGGTCGCGGACACGGTCGCGCTTGCGCCGGCCGCGAGCGTGCTGACGGAACCGACCGAAAGCGTCGGGGACGCACCGGTCGCACCGGTGGCACCGGGTGCGCCGGAAACGCCGGGCGCGCCCTGCTCGATCGCGAGGTTGAGCACGCCGCCGCTGATGGTGGCGCTCGGCGCGGTGCCGTAGGGAACCGCCGTCACCGCGCCGATCGCGAGCGACGCCGCGCCGGTCGGTGCGGCCTGGAGCCCCGCGAGCGCGTCCGCCCAGCCCTGGAGCGTCCGCGTCGTCCCCGCGGTGCTGGTCACCGAGAACAGGGAGGCGTCGCCGGTGCTGCCCGCCCCCGACAGCTGGATCGATCCGAAGCTCGGATGCTCCGAAGTGGCGACCGGGGCGGCCTGCGCCGTGGTCGTGCCGCCGAGAAGCGCGCCGAGAAGCCCGGCCGACAGGGTCCGTCGCATGCGTTCGGTCATGGTCACCTGAGCCGGATGGTGGCGGAGGACGCGTGATGCGTGAAGGAATTCCGCCCCGGGCCGGCTCGAACCGGCCCGGGGCAGTCGGACGTCTCTGCGAGCGCGCGCCGGGGTCAGGGTGCAGGCGCGCGCCGCTCTGGCGTCAGGGGATCCCGGCGAGGGTGGTCGGCGGAAGCCCTCCCACGCCGCCGACCAGGATCGGCATCAGCATGGCGGCGAGCCGCGGCGCGACCAGCCCCTCGTCGTTCGGCCCGAGCGGATGGAGGCCGAGCGTGTCGATGCCGTCGGCCGGGTTGAGCAGGCCCGCGGTCGGGACGAGGTGGACCTGGCCGGGACGGTTGCACTGGAGCGCCGCCTGCTGGAGCTCGGCCGCATGGCTGCCGTTGAACGGCACCAGCACCGCGATCGGCGTGTTCGGATAGGCGGCGACGAGGCCGTTCAGCGTCGAAAGCGCGCTGCTGGTGACCAACGTGCTGCCGTCGTCCGTGCCGCTCTCGATCACGATCAGGTTCGGCGCCGACGCCGCGGGCGGACGCGCGACGCCGTTCGCGAGCAGGTTCCAGCTCTGCGCGAGCGGCGGGACGCCGCCGCTGCCGCCGGTCGCGAGCCCCTGTGCGCCGAAGCCGACGACACCGATCTCGGCGCCCATCTCGCGGCCGAGCCCGTACGCCCAGCCGAGCGTCGCGTCGTTCCGGTCGGTGTCGTTCGTCGCCGTCTGGTTCACCGTGCGCACGCCTTCGGCGATGCTGTCGCCGAACACCACCACGGTCCAGGGCGCGGCGGCCGGCGCCTGCACGGTGCTGTTCGGGGCGAAGGTCAGGCCGGCGAGACGAACCACCGTGCCGGCGGCACCGTTGTTCCAGCGGTTGATCGTTTCCGAGGTGGACTTCACCGCGACCTCGAGCAGGTGCCACGGCGCGGCCGCGAGGTCGCCCGACGGGGTGCACGGGATGTTGGCGGCCGGTGTCGCGCGCGTCCAAGGCGTGCCCGCCTCGTAGCCGTCCACCCGCCAGTAGATCTCGCTGGCCGGCGCCAGGGCGTCCGAGGTGTCGAAGTTCAGCGCGCAGGTCGAGCCGGTGAACAGCGTGCGGAACGTCGCGCCCGCGTTGATCGTACTCGCGGTGAAGGGTTCGGGCGACCAGTTGAAGGGCGAGTAGAGGATCGCGGCGCTCGTCGGCGGCACCACGAGGTCGGCGGCGGCGTCGACCCCCGTGCCGTTGAAGTGCCAGAGCGCCACCAGCCCGCTTTCGGTCCCGGCATAGGGGTTGGCGGACGGGGTGAAGCCGCCGGTGACGTGCGCCGTGTTCCAGATCGAGGCCTCGTCGATCTCGCCGGTCCAGGCGCCGCCGGTGAGCACGTTGCTGCCGCCGTAGCCGCCCATCGTGCCGACGCCCATCGCGGCGGAGGCCGGAACGGATTCCACGTTGGACGAGGTGCCGGCCGACACGCCGTCG
>CAXUBA010000076.1:7545-12031 GCA_964249205.1 uncultured Acetobacteraceae bacterium
GCGGTGCCGACGAGATCGAGCAGGTGCCACTTGCCGTCGGCGATCGCGGGGCCGGTGATCGTGGTGTTGCCGTTGGCGACGTTGCACACCGCCTGGCCCGCGGCGTTGGCGCCGAGATAGCCCGCGCTGCCGCTGCCGATCGCGACTACGGCGGTGCCCGGCGCCGCGTTCAGCTTCACCCAGGCTTCCCAGGTGAAGGTGTTGCCGCTCGACGCCGTGTTCGTCCACTGGCCATAGCCGCCCGCGAGCGACGCGGTTCCGAAACGCGGGGTCGCGGTGTCGTAGGCGCCGGCCGTCATCGCGAGCGAGTTGCCGATCGCCAGCGCCGGACCGGAGGGTGCGGCGAGGATCGCCACGGCGAGCACTACCGATCGTGTCACGTCAGGCCTCCTGGAAACGATGCCGGGACAGCGGGACGGCCACCGCCCGGCAGCGCGGTTGTCGTTCCGGCACCGTATCAGCGTCTTCACGGCGCGCCGGGCGGCTTCGCGGCGCGGTGCGCCGCCGACCCGCAAGCGGGCGCGCCGTTGCGGCGGGGGGAAGCGGATTCTAAGGTGCGGCGTCGCCGTCCCTCCCGCCGGACAGGCGGGAGCGAAGGAAGAACGATGGCCGGCCACCCACCCGACGCGCGCGACCCCCAAGCCCGTCCGGGGATGGCGTCCGTGGCCGGCGCGCGCGGCGCGCGCGAGATCGGGGTCGGCGAGATCGGCGGGATCGGGGGCGGCGCGATCGGCGCAGGCACGATCGGGACGGGCGAGATGGGCGCGATCGCGCGCTGGGTCGACGAGCGGTCCGGCTTCGTCGGCGCGTTCCGGCGCGAATACGTCCGCTATCCGATCCCGAACAACCTGAACTGGCTGTGGAGCGTCGGCGCCTGGGTGACGGTGACGCTCGCCGTGCTGATCCTCACCGGCTTCTTCCTGGCGCTCGCCTATACGCCGGATCCCGCGAGTGCGTTCTCGAGCGTCGAAGAGATCGACCGGCACCTGAACTGGGGCTGGCTGATCCGCGCGCTCCACATGGCGGGGGCGTCGCTGATCTTCGCGACACTCTACGTCCACACCTGGAAGGCGCTCTACTACGGGTCCTACAAGCGACCGCGTGAGCTCGTCTGGCTGTCCGGCACGCTGCTTCTCGTGGTGGTGATGGCGGCGGGGTTTCTCGGCTACGTGCTGCCCTGGGGGCAGATGTCCTACTGGGGGGCGGTGGTGTCGTCGAACGCCGTCGCGTCGATCCCCGGCGTGGGGCCGGGGCTCGCGCACTGGATCGCCGGCGGCGACACGGTCGGCTCGGCGGCGCTCCATCGCGCCTACGCCTTCCACTTCCTGCTCGGCCTGCTCGCCGCCGCCGTGGTGGGGCTCCACGTCGCCTGCCTGCACGCGGTGGGCTCGAACAACCCGACGGGCGTTCCGCTGGCGCCCGAGGCGCACGTGCCGTTCCATCCGAGCCACACGCGGAAATCGATCCTGCTCCTGCTCGTCTTCGCGCTGCTGTTCATCGTGCTCGCGCTGTTCTTCCCGCTCGCGCTGACGCGGGCCGAGAACTACATCCCGGCGAACCCGCTCTCGACGCCGCAAAGCGTCGCGCCGGTCTGGTACTTCCTGCCGTTCTACGCGATCCTCCGCGCGATCCCGGGTTTCGGCGGCGTTCTGCTCGCGGCCGGATCGGTGCTCGTGCTGTTCGCGGTGCCGTGGCTCGACCGGTCGCCGGTCCGCTCGGCGCGCCACCGGCCGCGCTACCGGCTTGCGATGTTCGCGCTGATCTTCGCGGTCGCGGTGCTCGGGATCGCAGGCGAGGCCGAAACGCGCGGCGTCTGGCTCGTGCTCGCGCGCCTCGCAACGCTCTGGTGGTTCTTCCATTTTCTGGTGCTGATGCCCGTGCTCGGCCGCACCGACAGCGGGCGGTCGCGCGCCGGGGTCGACGCCGCCCTGCTCGGAGCCGGGCCGTGAAACCCGCCGCACTCGCCCTCGCGGCGTTCGTCGCCCTGCCACTCGTGCCGCCGGCCGCGGCGCAGACGCTCACGCTGCCGGTCGCCCGGCAGGACTGGAGCTTCCGGCACGTGTTCGGCGCGTTCGACCTTGCGAGCGCCCAGCGCGGCCTGGCGGTGTTCCAGGCCCGCTGCGCGAGCTGCCACGGGCTCGCGCATCTCACCTACGGCGATCTCGGCGGGATCGGCCTCAACGAGAACGAGATCTTCGCCTTTGCGGCGAACGCGCGCGTGCCGGGCGGCTTCGACGCGTCGGGCAATCTCGTGATGCGCCCGGCCGGACCGGACGATCACTGGGCGTCGCCATATGCGAACGACGGGGCGGCGCGTGCGGCCAATCACGGCGTCCTGCCGCCCGATTTGTCGCGCGAGGAGATCGCGCGCACGCGCGGCGCCGACTGGATCGACGGGCTGCTCACCGGCTACGAGAACCCGCCGCCCACGATGACGCTCGGGCCGGGTCTCGCCTACAACGTCCACGTGCCCGGCAACCTCATCGCAATGCCGGACGTGCTCGACGGCGCTCCGCCGGTGCATTTCGCGGACGGCACGCATGCGACGGCCCGCAGCGAGGCGCACGACGTCACCGTGTTCCTCGCCTGGGCCGCCGAGCCGCATCTCGTGCAGCGCCGCCAACTCGGCGTGAAGATGGTGCTTTTCACGCTGCTGCTGCTTGGCCTGGTCCTCAGCCTGCGACCGGCGCGAAAGGTATTCCCATGACGGAACCCGTGATCGGACTGATCGGAGGCTCCGGCCTTTACGACATCGAGGGGCTGACCGACACGGAATGGCGCACGGTCGAAAGCCCGTGGGGCGCGCCGTCCGACCAGATCCTGTTCGGCCGTCTCGGCGGGATCGCGTGCCGGTTCCTGCCGCGGCACGGACGCGGCCATGTCGTGTCGCCGACCGGCCTCAACTCGCGCGCCAACATCGACGCGCTGAAGCGCGCCGGGTGCACGGACGTCGTCTCGATGTCCGCGGTCGGCTCGCTCCGCGAAGAGCTCGCACCCGGGCATTTCGTGATCGTCGACCAGTTCATCGACCGCTCGTTCGCCCGCGAGAAGAGCTTCTTCGGCCCGGGTGCGGTCGCGCATGTCTCGGTGGCGGATCCAACCTGCGCGCGCCTCGGGGATCATCTCGAGGCCGGCGCGCGCGCGCTCGGGCTGCCGGTCACCCGCGGCGGGACCTACCTCGTGATGGAAGGGCCGCAGTTCTCCACCCGTGCCGAAAGCAACCTGTATCGCCAGTGGGGCGCCTCGGTGATCGGCATGACCAACATGCCGGAAGCGAAGCTCGCCCGCGAAGCGGAGCTTTGCTACGCGACCGTCGCGATGGTGACCGACTACGACTGCTGGCGCGAGGAGCACGAGCACGTGACGGTGGACGCCGTGGTGCGCGTCCTGCTGTCGAACGCGGATCGCGCGCGAAACCTCGTCCGGCACGTCATGCCGGCGGTCGGCGCGTCGCGCGGCACCTGTCCGGCGGGCTGCGACCACGCGCTCGACCATGCCATCATGACCGCCCCCGACCGGCGCGACCCGGCGCTTCTCCGGAAGCTCGACGCGGTGGCGGGACGGGTGCTGTGACGGCGGCCGCCGGCGCAGGTCAGGATCCCGTCGACGACGAGGGGAACGAAGCGCACGTGCGGTTCCCCGCGGCGCGGACGGAATCGGTCACGCTGCGGATCGTTGCGGATCAGGCAACGACCAGGATGCGTGGTGGACTTGGAGGGGCAGGAAGCGCGTGGCGGAGATCGTGAACCTGAACCGCACCAGGAAGCGCCTGGCGCGCGAGGCGGCGAGCGCCGCGGCGGACGTCAACCGTGTCCGGCACGGGCGGACGCGCGCCGAGCGGGAACGCACGCGAGAAGAGGCGGACCGTCTGGTTCGCACGCTCGACGGGGCGTCGCTGCGTCCGCGCTCGGACGGGGCGGAGGGGAGCTGACGCCGGCGGCTACTGCAGCGTCAGCACGGCGCCCGGGAGCCGGAGCTCGGCCGGACCGATCAACTGCTTCGACGCGATGCGGACGGAATGGAGCTGGCCCTCGATCTGGCGCTCCCAGAAGCCGAGGAACCGGTGCAGTGCCGGGAAGCGCGGGGCGAGATCAAGCTCCTGCCAGATATAGGTCTGGAGCACTGACGGATGGTCGGGGAGGTGGTAGAGGATCTCCGCGGTCGTGAGGCGCCAATCGTTGAGTTGCTGACCGAGCTGCATGCCGTTCCGTCCTTTCCTGCGTCCTGCGGTCGTCTCCCTGGTCCGCCGGCTCGGGCGGCCTTCGGGCAGCATGCTGATGTCACCGGGGTTTCACAAAGGTAAAAGCGAACGATTTGAAGAGGTTGTCACTCCCGCCCTTGGAGTGCTGCCATGCTTGACATCGAGGGGGCGGCTCGACTACACCCCGGTCAGCACTCGCCTCAGGGGAGTGCCAGACCCGGTCGTAGCTAGAGACCGCTTCGGTGGACGAGGTCTTGGACTTGGGAGCGGCAAGCGAAGGTCCGG
>CAXUBA010000077.1:0-5529 GCA_964249205.1 uncultured Acetobacteraceae bacterium
GGGTCGACGGCACGCTGTTCTTCCGGACGCTGTCGGAGGCCGTGCCGGGCGTACGCCCGAAGGACGCGGCGGAAGACGTGGACGCCGACGGGGCGCTCCGCACGCTGTTCGCCGATCCGGCGGCGTTCGACGGATGGGCGGACGACTGGCGCCGGCGCCTCGTTGACGACGCGGCGGCGCCGGCGGAGCGACGGGCGCTGATGCGCCGCGCCAACCCGGCCCTGATCCCGCGCAACCACCTGGTCGAGGCGGCGATCGAGGCGGCGGTCGGCCGCGACGATCTCGGGCCGTTCCACGAGATGGTCGAGGCGCTGTCGCGGCCGTACGAGGACCGGCCCGGCTTCGCGCGCTACGCGCTGCCGCCGCACCCCGACCAGCGGGTGCGACAGACCTTCTGCGGCACCTGAGCCCCCCGATCGGCGGGCGCGTTCGCCGCCCCCTGCAACGTTCCGCATCCGCGACGGGACGACCGGGCGAGCGTCCTGCTCGCGCCTCCAGCTTCGAGGACGTCCGCGTAACCGCCGCGGCGCCGCCGCCCGGAACCGATCCCGCGTCAGGTCTGGCCGATATAGGCGGCCAGGCTTTCCACCGCGACCGCCTGCCGGTCGAGCATCGATTTGACGACGTCGCCGATGCTCACCAGGCCGACGAGCCGGCCGTCCTCCATCACGGGGAGGTAGCGGACGCGGTGCACGGTCATGATCCGCATCGCTTCCTCGACCGAGCTCGCGGGTGACACCTCGTGACCGCGCGGCTTCATCGCGTCGCGCGCCGGCATCGCGCGGACGCCGCCCGGGTGCTTCGCCATCGCGCGAACGATGCCGCGATCGGACAGCACGCCGAGGAGCTCCTCGCCCTCCATCACCAGCACCGCGCCGATGTTGTTCTCGTGAAGGAGATGGGTGACGTCGGCGATCGGCGTGTCCGGACGCACGCTGATGAGATCCCGGCTCTTTCCGCTGAGGATGGATGCGACGGTCATTCCTGCCTCCCGACTTCTTCTTCTTGAGAACCGAGCTTACGCGCAAAGACGGGGGCGCGTCAGGCCGCTTGCGGGAGCACGGACCGGCGGGTCGCGAAGAAGTGGTCGACAGGGCCGTCCCGACGACCGGCGGCGCGATCGGTTCCGGAGGCCCGGACCGTCCGATCGCGGCAAGGTTCCTCGCGATGGCCGTCGGTCGCGATCACGCGCGGACGCGGAACTGACGGACCGATCCACCTGTCGCGCGCGCCTGCCCGATCCGTCCCGCCCGATCAGTCCGGGACGCGTCCCGCGCTCGCCGCGCGGGAGGGACGCGCACCTCGACGCCCCGCGCCGAGCGGACGAGGGCGGGACGCTCCGAGCCCTGGATCGAAACACCGACGCCCGAGGGGCCGCGATCGTCCTGCCCGAGGGGAAACAACGCATCTCGCCCGGTTCGGCGCGGGTCCGCTTGCGGGATCGGGGCGCGATCTCATTTCCGCCGGTGGTGAAGACGGATCCTCCCGACGGCGCGGCGGGCGCGCTTCGCGTCGTGCTCGGCGACCAGCTGACGCGCGGGCTTTCGTCGCTCGCCGATCTCGATCCGGCCCGCGACACCGTGCTGATGGTCGAGGTGCGGGCGGAATGCACCTACGTCCGGCACCACCAGAAGAAGATCGTGCTGATCCTGTCGGCGATGCGGCACTTCGCCGCCGCGTTGCGCGACGAAGGGATCCGGGTCCGCTACGTCGCGCTCGACGATGCGGAAAACACGCACTCGTTCCGGGGCGAGGTGGTGCGGGCGGCGCAGGCGCTCGGACCGTCGCGGATCGTCGTGACCGAGCCCGGCGAGTGGCGCGTGCTCGACGACATGCGCGGCTGGCAGGAGGCGGCCGGGGTGCCGCTCGACATCCGGGCGGACGGACGGTTCGTGAGCTCGATCAGCGAGTTCCGCCACTGGGCCTCGGGTCGCGCGTCGCTCCGGATGGAGTTCTTCTACCGCGACATGCGCGTCCGCACCGGGCTCCTGATGGACGACGGCGCGCCGGTCGGCGGCCGCTGGAACTACGACAGCGAGAACCGGAAGCGGCTGCCGGCCGGGATCAACCTGCCGCCGACGCCGCAATTCCCGCCCGACGAGACGACGCGCGCGGTGATGGCGCTGGTCGGGCAGCTGTTCGGCGATCATTTCGGCGACGTGTCCGGGTTCTCGCTGCCGGTCACCGCCGAGCAGGCGGAATACGCGCTTGCCGAGTTCGTTGCCGAGCGCCTGCCGCGGTTCGGCGACTGGCAGGACGCGATGAAGTGGGGCACGACGGCGCTGTTCCACGCGCTGGTCTCGACGTCGCTCAACCTCGGCCTGCTCGAGCCGCGCGTGGTGGCCGGCGCCGCGGAGCGCGCGTTCCGCGACGGGCTCGTTCCGCTCGCGGCCGCCGAGGGGTTCATCCGGCAGATCATCGGCTGGCGCGAATACGTCCGCGGTGTTTACTGGCTCAGCATGCCGGAATACGGCAGCCGGAACGCGCTCGACGCGCACCGGAAATTGCCGTGGTTCTACTGGTCGGGCGAAACGGAGATGCGGTGCCTCCGGGACGCGATCGCGTCGACCCGCGAGCACGCCTACGCGCATCACATCCAGCGCCTGATGCTGACCGGCAACTTCGCGTTGCTCGCCGGGCTCGATCCCGACGCGGTCGACGAGTGGTACCTCGTGGTCTACGCCGACGCCTACCAGTGGGTGGAGATGCCGAACACGCGCGGGATGGCGCTGCATGCCGACGGCGGCGTGATGGGCTCGAAGCCGTACGCGTCTTCGGGCGCCTACATCAACCGGATGAGCGACTACTGCGCGAACTGCCGCTACGACGTCGGGCGCGCGACGGGCGAGGGGGCGTGCCCGTTCAACTTTCTCTACTGGGACTTCATCGATCGTCATGCCGACCGCTGGGCACGCAACCGGCGGATGGCGATGCCGCTCGCCGGACGCCGCCGGATGGGGGACGCGCGCATGGCGGCGCTCCGCGCGGAGGCGGCGCGTTTCCTCGAGCGGATGGATCGGGGCGAGATGGTTTGAGCGGCGCCGCGTCGCGCCGGAGGGTCCGCCGGGCGCCGTCGGCGGGGCCGCTCGATATCGGGCGCGGCGGGTGCGATAAGACCGCATGAACGACATCCAGCAGTCCGGACCCGGGCGCGCGCCGCCGGCCGCGGGCGACACGTCCCACGGCCCTTCGCCGCGCGCGCCGATGTCGAGGGCGCAGGTCGCCGCCAGCCTCACGGCGGCGATCCTGCTCACCCTGCTCGGGCTCGAAACGCTGCGCGAGTTCATCCCGGCGATCGTCTGGGCGGTGATCTTCGCGATCGCGATCTGGCCGCTCTACAAGCGGGCGCGGCGCCAGTGGCCGCGCCACGCCGACGGGCACCTCCTGCCGATCCTGTTCACGCTCGTGGTCGCGCTCGTGTTCATCCTGCCGCTCGCGCTGGTGTTCGTGCCGCTCGCGTCCGACGCGCACGACGTGGTCGAGTGGGTCAACACCGCGCGGAAGACGGGCGTGCCGCCGCCGCCGTTCCTTCACCACCTGCCGTTCGCGTCCCGCCTCGTGCCGCTCTGGCAGCAGGATCTCGGCGACCCGACGCATGCTTCGCGGCTGTTCGGGCGGATCGCGCATGGCGGCGCGCTGTCGATGAGCTCGCATGTCGGCAGTCAGGTGCTGCACCGGCTGGTGCTGTTCGGCTTCACGCTGCTGACGCTGTTCTTCCTGTTCCGGGAAGGCGACGCGCTCGGGCACCAGATGGTGGTCGCGAGCCGACGGGCGTTCGGACCGGCCGGCGAGCGCGTCGGCCGCCAGGTGATCGCGTCGGTGCACGGGACGGTGGACGGGCTCGTCTTCGTCGGGCTCGGCGAGGGCGTGCTGCTCGGGATCGTCTACCTGCTGACGGGCGTGCCTCGGCCGGCGCTGTTCGGCCTGTTTACCGCCGCGCTTGCGATGATCCCGTTCGGCGCGGCGCTGGCCTTCTGCGCCGCGGCGGCGCTGCTGCTCGTCGGCGGCAGCGTCGTGAAGGCGGTGATCGTCGTGGTCGCGGGGACGCTCACGACCTTCGTTGCCGACCATTTCATCCGCCCGGTGCTGATCGGCGGGGCGACGCGGCTGCCGTTCGTCTGGGTGCTGTTCGGGATCCTCGGCGGCGTCGAGGAGTTCGGCCTGCTCGGCCTGTTCGTCGGGCCGGCGGTGATGGCGGTGCTCATCCTGCTTTGGCGGGAATGGGTCGGCGAGGAGGAAGGGCCGATCAATCCATGACGCCGCATGACGATGCCGGAACGAAGCCGACGGACGGTCGTTGCCCGTCGCTGCACGGTGCGTCGCGGCGCGTCGCGGGGACGGGATGAGGACGGGAACGGCGGAGCGATGACGTTCGTGGAGGCGCGCGGCCAGAGCGAGGCGAGGCGGGTCCGTCCGCCGGTGAGCCGGCGGGACGCGGCGCGCGTCGGCGTGCTGCTGGTCAACCTCGGGACACCGGACGCGACCGACTACCGGTCGGTGCGCCGCTACCTGTCCGAGTTCCTGAGCGACCGGCGGGTGATCGAGGCGAGCCCGCTGATCTGGCAGCCGATCCTGCAGGGCGTCGTGCTGAGCGTCCGCCCGTTCCGTTCGGGGGCGAACTACAAGCGGATCTGGAATCAGGCGCTCGGCGAAAGTCCGCTCCGGACCTACACGCGCGGCCAGTCGGCGATGCTGGCGCGCGCGGTGCGGGACGGGGCGGCCGCCGACGGCTCGATCGTGGTGGACTGGGCGATGCGCTACGGCCGGCCTTCGATCAGCGATCGGCTCGACCATCTCGCGCGCGTCGAGCGATGCGACCGGATCCTCGTCCTGCCGCTCTATCCGCAGTACAGCGCGACCACGACGGCGACCGTCAACGACGAGGCGTTCCGCGCGCTGATCCGCATGCGGCGCCAGCCGGCGATCCGAACGGTCCCGTCGTTTCCGGATCATCCGCTGTATATCGAGGCACTTGCGCAATCGGTGCGCGACACGCTGGCGTCGCTTTCCTGGACTCCGGACTGCATTCTCGCCTCGTTCCACGGGCTGCCGCGCCGCTACGTGAAGCAGGGCGATCCGTATCCGACGGAATGCAACCGGACGATGCGGGCGCTTCGGGCGGCGCTCGGATGCACGCTTCGCGAGATGCCGATGACGTTCCAGTCGCGGTTCGGCCGCGAGCCGTGGCTGGTGCCCTACACCGACCAGCGCGTCGCACTGCTCCGCAAGCGCGGCGTGCGAAAGCTGCTTGTGCTGACGCCCGGCTTTCTCGCGGACTGCATCGAGACGCTGGACGAGATCGGGGTCGAGCTCCGCCACCAGTTCCTGGCGGCCGGCGGCGAAGCGTTCGCGACGGTGCCGTGTCTGAACGACAGCCCGCTGATGCGTCCGCTGCTGGAAAGCCTGGTCCGGGACGGGATCGCGGGCTGGGTCTAGCGCACCGCCGAACTCGCGGTGAACCGGGTCGACGAGCTGCTGCCCTGGAACATTCGAGCCGCCGATCTCATGCACCGCACGCCAATGGCAGCG
>CAXUBA010000077.1:5629-11942 GCA_964249205.1 uncultured Acetobacteraceae bacterium
CGAGATCCTTTTCGGCGAACTCCAGGCGCCCGTCGACTTCGGCCGCGTCCATCGCGCAGAGTGGAGCGTCGCATCACTCTCCTAGTGACGCGAGCCACGCCTCCCAAGTGGCGAAGGTGGTCAGGCCGGGCGGAGTAGCGCGCTCGACGTGCCGGTCGATACCGCGAGCACCCTCGCGTTCGAAGTCGACGAAGGCGGTCAGTGCCTTGCGGTTATGCTGTCGGCCTCGATCAGGACTGCCGTCATCTGGTTGCCGTTGTCCGCATGGAACAGCTTCCCGGCGATCGTGACAGGTTCGCCGAGAGGGAGTGCGTAGACGTCTCCGTGGACCCAATCGGGCTGTATCGCTCTGACGTCACGCTCGGGGTCGTCGAACGGCTGCGTGTCGCCGCGCGTGCAGATCGGCCGATCGAGCGTGATCTGCCGCCAGCGCGTCCAGCCCGCCTTCCCGGTGTGGATATCTTCGCCGTAGACGGATCCGACCGTGATCCGGCCCGCCAACGTGACAGGCACGCCGTAGCTCAGGCAGTCTCCGACCGCGGCGGATGTCGGACCCGACGCGAAGTCAACGTTCGGCACGACGAAGGTCCGAGGGCCTCGGCCGTCGCCGGCATCGTAGGTGACGATGCTCGTATTCCGCCTCGCAGTCTGCAACGTGACCAGCGCGCCGTCCGGGATCGCGAGGCAGCCGCCTTGCTGCTCCAAGGCCGCGTCGCTCGCTCGTGCATGAGGGCTCGCAGCCCGATTGCTGCCGTCCGGAAGCGTCAGCGCGGCCAACGCGTCGGCCGATGTGCACATCAGTCCGGGTCGGGACGCGGTCAAGGTGGCCGACAGCGCCTGTGTGTCAGGGAGGACCGCGAGTATTCCGAGCCCGAGGAGTACGCGCCGCACCGGCTTCCCTCCGACCAGGGTGATGTCGACAATGTAACATGATCGCGAACGCGGCGTTTCGGGGATCGGCTTGTCCCGCCCGCGGTTTCGCCCGGCTCAGTTTTCCCGGATTTCGAAGCGCGTCAGGACGACCAGGAGGTCGTCCTGAGTGTGCGCGATCGCGGTAGCGTGGCGTCCTCCATGGTGCCTTGAAGTGTGAGCCAGACAAGGTCGAGCTGGGCTTGATGCTCAACCGACGATGCGAATGATCGTCTTTTGTGACGACTGAAACCTTCCGGAACTCGACCTGAAACCCGGATGCGCGAGGCTCTCGTCCGACGGAGAACGAACCCGTCTTCCTCGGACCGGCTCCGCGTGTCGGCGACGCCTGCGGCGGCCACGTGGACGAACCGCAACCCGGCGATCGCCGGAGGAGCACGAGCCTCGGCGAACGCTTAACCGCTCCCTTCGGGGCACCGGAGACGTCGTGAACGTCGTAAACTTTCAGGCTCTCCTGCGCAGCCGACGGAACTCCGGGCGCCTCCGGGACCTCGGCGGCCTGGAAAGCCTTCTCCACCTCTATGGAGACCTGCATCCGACGCATTTCTGCGTCGTCGCCGAGGTCGCGGGTTCGATCAAACCCGGGCGGTTCCGACAGGCGCTCGATCTGGTGCAGAGACGGCATCCGCTGCTGTCGGCATCCATCGGCCTGGAACCAGGATGCTTGTTCTTCTGGAGGACGTTGCAGCCGATCAAGCTCGAGATGATCGAGACCGGCCACGACTTCGAGTGGCGAACGGTCGTGGGACGCCAACTCGCCACGCCGTTTCCGGGTACCGACGCGCCCCTGCTGCGAGCGACCGTGCTGCATGGACCGGACCGCGCGGTGATCGTGCTGTGCTTCCATCACTCGATCGCTGACGGGATCTCGGGCGCGTACGTCGTCGGAGATCTTCTGGAGGCGTTGTCCGACGGCTTCCTTCCCGAACGACCGCTGCTTCCGTCCCGGGAGGTCCTCGTTGAGGGCAGATTGATGCGGTTCGGCGCGATCCCCCCGCCCGCGCTGCCGCCGGGCCTCGACACGGCGGCCCTCGAACGATTGGGCGAGCGGCCGCTCTGGCGTCCGTTCGACGGCACTCCGCCGGCCATCGAGGCCGCGACGATAGAGGCCGACCTCACGTCGAGGTTGCTCGAGGCGAGCCGGGAGCAGCGGACCACCGTGCGGGGGGCGATCTGCGCGGCGGTCGCGCGGCATGGCTTCGCTCGCCGACCGGGCGTGTCCGTGGGGATCATGAGCTCGATCAACGTCCGCGGAGCGCTCGGTGTGGAGACCGGCGATTGCGCTCTCCTGATCGAGCACGACACCGTGGTGCTCGCAGAGCGCGACGCCGACTTCTGGGTGCTCGCGCGGCAGGCGACCGCGGGTCTGGCGGACGCCCGCTCGAACAAGCGGATCGTCGAGCGTTCGAGGCTGACGACGGCTCTCGTCGCAGCGGGCGCGACGGGCAAGACGATCGCCGGTCTGCTGGCGATGGCCCCTTCCGAGGCACTCATCAGCAACCTGGGGATCGTTCCGGTGAGAACGGCCTACGGTTCGCTCGCGGTGAAAGGGTTCTGGGGACCGATGGTCCTCACGCACCTTGCCGGACAGCGCACCGTCGGCGTGTCGACGCATGGCGGCCGCATCCGGCTGACGGTGACGAGCCACGATCCGTCGTCCGGCTTTCTCGTCGACCTTCGAGACGATCTGCGGCGTGCGGCGGGCGCCTAGCGCCCGAGCAACGGTCCCCCATACCGCCTGCGCGTGCGCGTCGGCGGCGCGACCCGATTGGGGGCGCTCCTGTCCCCTTACCGGCGCGGCTTCACGACCAGAAGCGGGCGCTCGAGGTCGCCGTGGTCGTTCCCGCGGGATGAGCATGCGGCCACCCTTCGCTTGAAGCTCGGCCGGTCGGCCGATCCTGCCGCACGTGGTCCGCTCCACCCGGGCATCGTGCGGCGGGGCCGGGCCTCACCCGGCAACGGATGCGCCGCTCGGCCATGTCCGCTGTAACCACAAGGTCGCGGCCTGAATTCGGCCCGTAATATCGGCCCCGCATGGTGTCGTGACACCAAACGGGACTGTTTTTCATGAGCATGACGATCTTAGCTTGGAGCATCACGGCGGAAGCGCGAAGCCGGGAGCGCGCCGGGCACGAGCGCCCGGTCGGGACCGCGTCTGCGGATCCTGCTGCGCTTCCTTCGCCGGCCGACCTTTGCGAGCAGTTCATCGCTTCGGCACGGAAGGTTTCGTTCGCGGAGCGGCTGCTGCACGCCGCACTCGCCATGTGCCCGCCGGCCATGCTGCTGATCGCGTTCAACTACTTCCGTTAGCGTAACAGACGCTTGAACGCGATGCCGGTCATGCACCCGCTTGTCGGGATCGCACGCCAATCCTGAAATCTCGCGCGTCTCCCGACGGACTTCGGAGGATCACGGAATGATCGACTGTCCAAGGCCGAACCCTCGCGTCGTGAGCATGACAACCGGTGCCGGACGCAGCGACGGGGCACGTCGCCCGACATCCCGTCGAAGCGTTCTTGCGGGCGCGGCTTGCGGCCTCGGCAACGCCGTTACCCGCGCGTGGCGCGAGCCTTGCGAAGCCGAAGCCATTCGACCGGCGATGACGCAGGCCTGGTGGGAGCGCCTGCTGCCAGGCTCGACCGGCTTGGGGCGCGCGGATTGCGGTTCCGAGCGCTCCGATACGGCCCCGCGGCGCTGGACCGAAGCGGATCTCGACAAGCTTCTGTCGGTCGAGGACAGGAGCGAGAACGGGTCGACGGCGCCGGATCTGTCGACAATATTGCAGCCGTAACGCGTATCCCCGCAGCCCGGAGCTCGAAGGTCTTTCATCCGGCGGCTTTTGAAGTAAGTCACGCCGATGCTGTTGGGGTCGATGCGAACAGGCGAAACGGGCTCGGCGGAACACGACGCTCGTACGGCACCCGCGTGGAGCGACGCCAAATGGAAGGCCGAGCCTCACGGCAATGCGGCGCGGCGGACGGCTTTCCCCCGCGGGCTTCGTGTCGCCTTTTGCTTCACCGTTGCGGTCAGCGCCGGCGTCGGCCTGGCCGCGGCAAGCGAGACGCTCCCTTCGCCGGACGACGAGCCGATCACGGCGATCCCGCATCCCACCGATGTCGACGGTCCCGCCGAACGCCTCGGCGCGGCGCTGTTTCGAGATCAGCGGCTGTCCGGCAACAGCACGCGCAGCTGCGCGAGCTGTCACGACATCCGAACCAATGGTGCCTCCGGCCGGCGTTTCGACGCGGCGATCAGCGGGCAACCGCTCCCCCACAACACACCGACCGTCTTCAACAGCGGCCTCAATTGGCGACAGAATTGGTCGGGTTCGGTCCTGACGCTCGAGGATCAGGCCGATCTCTCGGTGCGCGATCCTGCGATGATGAACGGCCATCCGGCGGCCATACTCGACCAACTGCGGCGGGACCCGGGCTTCCGCCGGACGTTCCGGGCCGTCTACGGGCGCGCGCCAGACTGGACCGGCGTGCTGGACGCGATCGCTCGCTACGAGCGGAGCCTCTTGACGCCGGACAGCCGCTTCGACCTGTGGCTGGCTGGTCATGGCACGTTGACGACCGAGGAGCGTGCCGGGTATCGCGAGTTCAAGTCGATCGGCTGCACCGCCTGCCACCAGGGCGCGAATATCGGTGGCAACCTGCTCGAGCAAGCGGGCATCCTGCAGCCGATGCACCGGCCACGCGCCAAGCTGTTCAAGGTTCCGAGCCTTCGGAACGTCGCGGCGACCGCGCCCTATTTTGACGACGGGAGCGCGCCCACTCTCGAGATCGCTGTCCGCCGGATGGGTTCGGCGCAGCTCGGGCGTGATCTGTCGCCCGAGGACGTCGCGGCGATTTCGGCATTTCTCAGGACGCTCACGGGCCGATTGGACGGCCGACCGGTCGTTGCGGCGGTGCCGGCGCCATGAAGCCTTCGACGCCGGTTCGCGTGCTCCTGATGCTGTCGGTGCCGACCTCGCTCTTCTTTCTCAGCCTCGGGCCGACCGGAGCCGATTACGTCTTCGCCCAGCGCGACGTCGCCCGCGTCTCGCTCGCCGAGGCGCAGCTCCGCGCCGACATCCTCGAGATGGAAGTCGGTTTCCTGCGCAACGACGACGTGGTGGACCACGACCTGCTCGCGCTCGAGGACGCAGCGACCGAACTCCGCGCGCAGGCGCACGTGCGAGTGAAAGACACGGTCTGGCTGACCCGTCTGGTCGCAATCGTCCGCCTCGAGGCGGAGATGGTGGAGCGCTTCAAGACCGACTGCGCCGTCCTGCAGAACTCGAAGACATACTTCGACGTGCTCGGCCAGAACCTCGCGGCCGGCAGAGACGGCGGCAACGTCGCCATGGCGTCAGCCGTCACGGAACTCGGCAACGCCGTTCTCCACCTCAGGGACGATCCGACGGACTCGGCGCGGGCCAATCTGAAGCGGACCCTTGCCGCGTCCTGGAGCCTGCCGTTGGGGATCTCGTCTGCCGGCAGCCAGGACGAATACCGGCTGGTCCTCGCGCACGCGGACATCCTCCTGCGGCTCGTGCCGCGCGTGAAGAACGACGTCCGGGCGCTGTTTTCGGTCTCGACCTACGACGCACGTCAGGCCATCCGGGCCGGGCAGGACGCCCGCCGCCTGTCGGAGGAGCGACGCGCGTCGCGATTCCGCGCGGCGCTCTACGTCCTGGCGATCGCTCTCGCGTTGCGGCTCGCCAAGGTCGCCGTCGATTGGCGGCGCGGTCTGATGTTGCTGCGGCAGGGCGCCGACGCCGAGCGCCTGATCGCGAACGTGTCGACTCAGCTCATTGCCCTGCCGCCGGACGGGCACCCGCGGATGCTCGACGACGCGGTCGCGCGACTTGGCGCCGGCTTCGGCGCGGACCGCGCCTACCTGCTGATGGCGGACAATGGCGACGCGACACTGTGGAGCAGGCCGGGCGTCGATTGGCCCGCGGGCTGGCCGGCCGCGGTGCTTGAACCGGCGCTCGCACGGGCCGACGACGAGGACATGCTCGACCTGTCCGTTGTCGTCCGCGCGGTGAGCGGACCATTGCGCGACGTTCTGACGGAGGCCGCGATCGAGGGCTGGTGCGGCACCGTGCTACGCGCGAGCGACCATCGTCCCGTCGGCCTCCTCGGCTTCGATCTCCTGCGGGCCCGCAGCCCGTGGCCACACGGAGGCGTCGGCATGGTCCGGTTGGCGGGCGAGGTGCTGCAGGGCGACGTGCAGCGGCGCCGGGCCGCGTTCGACCGCCGGGCGCTCGAGGAACGCCTCGGCCGTGCGAAGCGGCTGGAGGCGGTCGGCGCCTTCGCCACCGGCATTGCGCACAACGTCCACAACGTCATCGCGGCCGTCATGGGGCACGCCGAGATGGCATCCGACCTGCTGC
>CAXUBA010000078.1:0-11799 GCA_964249205.1 uncultured Acetobacteraceae bacterium
ATTGCGCGCGAGGATCGAGGAGGCGTGCGGCTCCGGCCTTGCCGAACGGCGCGCGGAGGCGGTCCGCGCGCGCGACGCGTTCGCCGCCGAACTCGCCGCCCTCGATCGTGACGCGGCGTCGCTCGCGCTGCTGGTCTCGACGCTTCGGGACACGGTCGCGGCGGCGCGGACAGCCGCGCTTGCGCCGCTCGCCCGCCGCGTGGAGCCGCATCTCGCGCGCGTGCTGCCGGGCAGCCGGATCCGCTACGGCGACGACTACGGCGTCCGCGCGATCGCGCGTCGCGGCGGCGCGGACGAGCCGTTCGAGGAGCTGTCGCACGGGACGCGCGAGCAGATCGCGATCCTCGCCCGGCTGGCGCTCGCCGACATCCTGCACGAGAACGGCCGGCCCGCGTCCGTGGTGCTCGACGACGCGCTCGTCTTCTCGGACGGCGACCGGATCGAGCGCATGTTCGACGCGTTGGCCGATGCCGCGACACGCGTCCAGGTGCTGGTGCTCACCTGTCGCGCCGACCTGTTCAGCCGTCTCGGCGGCACGCGACTGTTCCTGGAGCCTGTCCCATGACACTGGTCCGTGCCCTCGTCGGCCATGTCCGTACCATCGTCGCCTTCGCAGTAGCGGTCCTGTCCTTCGCGGCGCTGACCGGCTCGCTCGCGCCGGCCGGTCGCGCGATCGCCGCCTGGGACATTGGCGCCTCGGTGCTTCTCGTCGAATTCGTCGCGATGTTCGCCGGTGCGACGCCCGCCCTGATGAACAAGCGCGCGGAGCAGCAGTCCGAAGGGGAGTGGACCGCGTTCTGGGTCACCATCGGCGCGGTCGTCTTCTCGTTCGTTGCGATCACCAAAGCGCTGTCGGACACGAGCCACCTGCCGCCCCGGGTCGCCGACATCCGCGTGGCCCTCGTGGCGACGACGCTCCTCTTGTCCTGGCTGGTCACCCAGGCCGTGTTCGCGGCGCGATACGCGCATGAATGGTACGAGCGGGACAGCACCGGCACGCTCTGCAAGGGCCTCGCCTTTCCCGGCGAGGACGAGCCGGACTACTGGGATTTCGTCTATTTCTCGGTCGTGCTCGGGATGACGTTCCAGGTGTCCGACGTCAACATCACGCGGCGCTCGCTCCGTCGGCTCGCGGCGGTGCACGGCTTCCTCGGCTTCGTGTTCAACACGGTGATCGTCGCGCTGACGGTGAACCTGGCCGCGGCGCTGGTCTGACCCGCGCACCGTCGGTGCGTCGTCACGACGGCCGGGTCCAGCCGTCCCCTGGCACGCTGGCCTCCGCCCGCGAGAGCGCCCGATCCGCACCGCTCGCCACGCGCGCCGCGCCGGGTGCGGTCGCGCGTGCCGGCGACGGCCGCCGGACCCGCAGCAGGATCGGACGCTCGAAATACCGCCACGACGCCGACGGCACGACCACGAGCGCCGCGAGCGTCGCCGCGATCGTGGCCGCGCGATTCCAGCCGTCCACGACGATCCCGCGATCGGCGATCCCGAGCACCGTCAGATGCGTGAGGTAGAGACCGTACGAACGTTCCGCGAGAAGCCGGACAGGCACCGCGATCGGACGCGCCGGTCGCCGCATCCCGGCCAGCAGGAAGATCGTGAGCGCCCATCCGCCGTCGGCGATGTCGGTCGCGAAGACGTCGTGCAGCCAGGTCGCGAAACGGCCGCTTCCCTGAAGCCCTCCCCACCACTGGGTGGCGAGCACCGCGACGCCGGCAAGCGCGAGCGGCACGCGCAGACGGCGGCAACGCGGCCCGAGACGCGACGCGTCGAGCAGCGAGGCGGCGACCCCGAACGCGATCGCGTCGAGCCGCAGCACCACGACCTGCCGCGTCGAGTCGTTCCAGTCGATCCCCGCCGGCAGCAGGGCACGGAGCACGAGCGGAACTGCGAGAAAAACGGCGGTCGCGCGCGCCATCGCGCCGGCGGCGTCGCGGCGCCGCGCGAGCAGGAGCACCACGAGCGGAAACAGCACGTAGAACCATTCCTCGACGGCGAGCGACCAGGTCACCGGGAACCAGAACCCGCGCGTCTTCCAGGCCAGGTTCTGCGTCAGCGTGAGGAAGTAGGGGAGAATCCGGCCCGCGGGTTCCGCCGGCGGCAGAAAGACGAAGAGCACCGCGACGAGGAGGTAGTAGAGCGGCAGCGTCCGCGCCCAGCGCCGGAACAGGAAGGCCCGGAGCACGGGCGGACGCGGATCGGCGGCAACCGTCGAGAGGATGATCCGCCCGATCAGGAAGCCGCTTAGCACGAAGAAGGCCTCGACGCCGAAGAATCCGGACACCGCGAGGAGTGGCGGGTCGCTGACGGCGAACCAGCGCGTGCCGAGCATCCCGGCATGTGAGGTCACGACCATCAGCACGGCGGCGGCACGAAGCAGATCGAGGCCGAAGCGGTGCGTCTCGCGCGATCCCTCGGGTCCGGCCGTCATCGGGCCGTCATCCCACGATGGCCGCACAGCGGAAAGCCTCCGGCCCGTCGCGGCCCTGGCCGGCAGCGACGGCACCCGCTCCGGGTCGCGCCCGGACGGTCGGATCAGCCGACCGGTTTCGGTGTCGTGTAGGTGAAGTCGGCGGCGGTGAGATCGGTCTTCTGGAAGTTCGACAGGACGATCTCCGAACCGTCGGACAGCGTCATCTGCGTGTCGTTCCCGACCTGCGTCGCCGAGGCGAGGGCCGTCGCGACGCCGGAGGCGCCGTAATCGAACAGCGCGATCGAGTTGCCCGACGCGGCCGCAAAGTCGGTGATCGTCGCCTCGACCCCGCTTCCGCCCTGCACCGTGAAGAACGCGAACATGTTGGCGGCGCCGGAGCCGCCGGTCAGCGTCGAGTGGCCGGTCCCGGCGGCGAGCGTATCGACGCCGATGCCGCCGATCAGCGTCGCGTTGCCGGATCCGGCCCAGAACTGGTTGCCGCCGGTCGCCTGGCTGCCATCGAGCACGATCGACCCGCCATCGATCAGCTTGGTCTCGTTCGCGACGAGGATATTGTTGTGACTGCTGGAGGTGAGCGTCAGCACGGCGCCCGAGCCGCCGTAAAGCGTATCGGAACCGCCCGAAACCGTTGCCGTGCCGGAATCGGCGATGAAGCGCACCGAACCGCCGGATAGGTTGACCGCCGTTCCCGTGCTGGCGTCGTTCTCGACGACGAGCCCCCCCGAGCCGTTGATGGTGGTCTGCGTGCCGCCGCCGTCCACGAAAACGGTATCGATGCCGGCGCCGGTCCGGACCAGATCGCTTCCCGCGCTGTAGACGTAGGCGCTCGACGCGGCCGACACGTCGATCAGGTTGTTGCCGGTGCCGGCGGCGATCGTGTCGTTGCTGCCGACGCCGCCGACGATCGTGTCATTGCCGTTTCCGGTCGAAATCGAGGTGTCGCCGGCACCCTGGTAGTCGAGCGTCGTGCCGTCGCCGACCACGAGCGCCGACGACGCGGCCGGTCCGTCGACCGCGACTGTTCCGGCGTCGGAGCCGACGATCATCACGTTCGTGTTCGACGGGTAGGTGAGCGTGCCGGTCGCGGACGCCGCGTAGTAGGCGGTCAGACCAGCGAAGCGCTGCGCGAGCGCAAGCCCGAAATTGTCGCTGGTGAGCGAGAAGTGGGATCCCGTCGAGGAGGCGCCGGACAGGGTGAAGGTGCCGTTGGCGGCAACCGCCATGGCAAGCTCCCGCAGAATGTTACAGAGACGTTCCTTTACGATCTCTTAACGATTTGTGCAAACTCTTCGTTCGCCCGACGCCGGAGGCGGTCGCCGAGCGCCGCCAACGCCTCGCCGGCGACTGCCCCGACGAGGCCGATCGGGGACATGACGCGGTCGCGTCCGAGGCATTTGGCCTGCCGGAGACGTTCGTCGGCGACCGCGAGGACCTCGAACGGATCGGCCGCCTCGTCGTGGAGCGCGACGCCGACGCTGACCGTGACCTGAAGGTCGCGCGCCACCCGATGCCAAGGACCCGAACGGACGGCGAGACGCAGCCGCTCGCCGACGGCGGCGGCGTCGGCCGCGTCGCCCGTCTCGATCACGGCGGTGAATTCCTCGCCGCCGAAGCGTGCGAGCAGATCCTGTGCGCGGAGCTCGTCCCGCAGCAGGCGCGCGACGGTTCGCAGGACCCGATCGCCCACCAGGTGCGACAGCCCGTCGTTCACCGACTTGAAATGGTCGATGTCGATCATCGCGATGGCGTAAGCCGGAGCGTGCGTCCGCATCGTCTCAAAGGCCTGATCGAGGCACCGACGGTTCGGAAGCCCCGTCAGGCCGTCCTCGAGGCTGTGCCGGAGCAGGAGATCCGTGCGCGCCGCGAGAGCCGCGTTGGTCTTCGTGAGCTCTTCCGCTTCGGCACGCGCGGCCTCGACCTCGCGCGCCAGCGACTGCATCTCGTGCTCGGTCGCGACGGCGCGCGCGCGTCGCTGCATGTCGGCGTCGCTCTGCGACACGTAGAGCGCGTGGAAGCCGCGGTGCGCCTCGTAGGCCTCCTCGTAACGACCGGCGGCCGCGAGCACCTCCGCGAGGACGGCGGTCGCCTGCACGCGAAGCTCGATCCAGTTTCCCTCGCGACAGTTGACCAGACATTGGCGGAGCAGGGTCTCCGCCTCCGCGAGCCGTCCCTGCGCGAGGCGGCAGATCGCCTTCGTATGGTCGAGATGCGCCCGGTCGGGCGAACAGGTCTCGCCGCCGAGCGTCTCGTGTCGCCCGAGCAGCGCGAGGCCCTCCTCCGGCCTGCCTTCCTGCGCCATGAGTTCGGCGAGGTTGCAGAGGGCGATCCGCGCGGCCCAGCAGTCGCCGGCCAAGGAGGCGCGCTCGAGCGCGTTCGCCATCAGACCGGCCGCTTCGGCCCTTGCGCCGGCGGGAGCCCCGGCCGCCATCGCGGCGCGCACGGTCGCGATGTTCAGGATGACTCGCGCCTGCAGCACGTCGTCGGACGCTTCCGCCGCGAAGTCGCGCGCGTTGAAGAGGTGACGGAGCGCGATCTCGAATTCGCGCACCGTGTAGTAAACGATCCCGGCCGAGAGATGGGCGATCGCGCCCGTGATCACCCCGGTGCCCACGGCCTGCCGGAGCGTTTCCTTGGCCTCGTCGAGCGCGCGCGGGTCGCCCCAGCCGGACAGCAGCCAGGCGAGGGCGGCCCGCGACTGGCATGCTCCGTCGGCATCGTCCATCGCCTCCGCGATCGCGACGCCGGTCCGGGCATAGGCGATCCCGTCCTCGGCGTGGCCCGTCATCATGCAGAGCCAGGCGAGCTCGGTCGCGATCTCGGCCCGACCCGCGTGATCGCCACGGCTCACCGCCTCCTCGTAGGCTTCGCGGGCGAGCGATCGGGCGGTGTCGGCCTCGCCGCCGCGCGAAAGCCGCCGGATCGCGGCGAGGCGGAGGTTGTCCGCAGACCGGGACGGGGCAGGATGCGCGATCAATGTCTCGACTGAGCCGGATGGGGACGGACGCGACCTTGCACGCGTTCCTCTCGCGACGCCAAGCAGATGTTCAAGCAGGCTCCGACACGATGTCGACAACGCCGTCGATCAGCGTTTCGAGGTCATCCTCCGCGATGGTGAGCGCCGGCGTGAGATAGACGATGCGGCGGAACGGTCGGACGAACAGGCCGCGCGCGATGAACCGCGCCTTGAGGCGGTCGAGCGATCCGATCTCGTCCAGTTCGACGACGCCGATCGCGCCGAGCACGCGGACGTCGCGGACGTTCGGCGCGCCGCGGAGCGGCGACAGTCCGTCGCGGAGGCGGGACGCGATCGCCGTCGCGGCCGCCAGCCGATCGTGCCGCTCGAACAGATCGAGCGAGGCGTTCGCCGCCGCGCAAGCCAGCGCATTGCCCATGAAGGTCGGGCCGTGCATCAGCGCGCGTGCCGGATCCGCGTCGCGGAACGCTTCGAACACGCGCGCGGTCGCGACCGTCGCCGCGAGCGCCATCGTGCCGCCGGTCAGCGCCTTCGACAGGCAGATGATGTCGGGCACGATCGCGGCGGCGTCGCACGCGAACATCGTGCCCGTCCGCCCGAAGCCGGTGAACACCTCGTCGGCGATCATCAGGAGGCCGCGCGCGTCGCAGCTTTCCCGGATCCGGCGCAGCACCGCCGGGTCGTGCATCAGCATGCCGCCGGCGCCCTGCACCAGCGGCTCGACCAGAACCGCGGCGAGGGTGCCGCCATGACGATCGAGCAACGCCTCGAAGCGTCGCGCGGCCTCGTCGTCCGTCGGCAGCGGGGCGATGACCTGCTCGGGGAGCACGCCCCGGAACAGCCCGTGCATGCCTTCCTCGGGATCGCACACCGACATCGTCATGAACGTGTCGCCATGATAGCCGCCGCCGAAGGACAGCAGTCGCGTCCGTCCGGTCTCGCCCCGGTTGAGGAAATACTGCAACGCCATCTTGATCGCGACCTCGACCGAGACCGAGCCGCTGTCCGAGAAGAAGACGTGCGCGAGATCGCCCGGCAGCAGCGTCGCCAGGCGTCGCGCGAGACGGAGCGCGCCGTCGTGCACGAGGCCGCCGAGCATCACGTGCGGCATGCGCGCGAGCTGCGCGCGGACCGAGTCCGCGATGTGCGGATGGTTGTAGCCGTGACACGCGGTCCACCAGGACGCGATCCCGTCGATCAGCACGCGCCCGTCGTCGAGCGTGATCCGGCTGCCGTCGGTGCGGGCGGCGACGAGACGCGGCCGCGGGGCGCCCATCGCGGCGTATGGTAGCCACAGCCGGTCGTCCGCCGTCGCGCCGCCGCTGTCGCCCGCCTCGGGAAGGGACATCAATGCGACGCGCGCATCCCGAGCCGCGCCAGCAACGCCGAATCGCGGTCGGCGGCGGGATTGGGCGTCACCAGAAGCTTGCGTCCGGTAAAGATCGAGTTGGCGCCGGCCAGGAAGCAGAGCGCCTGGGTCTCGTCGCTCATCCCTTCGCGGCCCGCGGCGAGGCGCACGCGTGAGCGCGGCATCGCGATGCGTGCCGCCGCGACGATGCGGACGAAGGTGATCGGATCGGTCGGTTCGGCGTCCGCGAGCGGCGTGTTCGAGACGCGCACCAGTATGTTGATCGGCACGCTTTCCGGATGGCGCGGCAACGACGCGAGCTCGGCGACCAGCCCGGCCTGGTCGTCCGCGGTCTCGCCCATGCCGACGATGCCGCCGCAACAGACATGGATCCCGGCGTCGCGGACATGCGCGAGCGTTTCCAGCCGGTCGCCATAGGTCCGCGTGGTGATGATCGACCCGTAGAACTCGGGCGAGGTGTCGAGATTGTGGTTGTAGTAGTCGAGCCCGGCGTCGCGGAGCCGTCCCGCCTGCGGCGCCGTCAGCATGCCGAGCGTGACGCAGGTCTCGAGCCCGAGGGCCCGCCCGCCGCGGACCATCTCGCTGACGCGGTCGAGCTCGTGGTGCTTGGGGTTTCGCCATGCGGCTCCCATGCAGAAGCGCGTCGCGCCGCCGTCGCGCGCGGCGCGCGCCTCCGCCAGCACCGCATCGACCGCCATCAGCTTCGACGCCGCCATGGGTTCGTCGTGCCGCGCCGACTGCGGACAGTAGCTGCAATCCTCCGGGCACCCGCCGGTCTTGATCGAGAGCAGCGTCGAGATCTGCATCTCGGCCGGATCCCAGTGGCGTCGGTGCGCGGTTCCCGCCCGGAACACGAGCTCGGGGAACGGCAGCGCCATCAGCGCGCGCACCTCGTCGCGCGTCCAGTCGTGCCGCAGACCGTCCGACGCGGGTCCCGTCGTCGTGCGATCGATCACCGTGTCCATCGCGTTCCCCCCACCCGGATGTCGGGGCTTGTGTGACACCCCCGCGACGCGGAAACAACGCCGCCGAACGCGCGCATCGGGACGGGGAGGGCGGTTGTGGACAGTCTTCGGCATTTCGCGGCCGCCAAGCTTGCGGAGCTCGATCGCCTTGATCGTCGGCGCGTGCCAAGAACCGTCGGGCGCAACCAGGAGGCGCCGTCGCTCGCGCGCGACGGCCGCACCCTCGTTTCGCTGTCCTGCAACGACGTGCTCGGCCTCGCGCGCCATCCGGCGGTGGTCGCCGCCGCGATCGAGGCGACCCGGCAGCACGGCACCGGGGCGGCCGCATCCCCGCTGGTGACCGGCCGCACCCCGCCGGTGGAGGCGCTCGAAACCCGGCTCGCCCGCTTCAAGGGCACCGAGCGCGCGATCGTGTTCGGCTCGGGAACGCTCGCGAGCCTCGGCGTCGTCCCGGCGCTGGTCTCGGCGGACGACCTCGTGCTGGCCGACGCGCTGTCGCATTCCTGCCTGCGGTCCGGTGCCCGCCTGTCCGGAGCCGCGGTGCACCTGTTCCGCCACAACGACGCCGATCACCTCGCGGAGCTGCTTCGGACGCACCGGCACGCGCACGCGAGGTGCCTCGTTGTCACCGAGACCGTCTTCTCGATGGACGGCGACCGCGCGCCCCTTCGCGCGCTCGCCGCGCTGGCGCGCGCGCACGACAGCTGGCTGCTGACGGACGACGCGCACGGGCTCGGCGTACTCGGGGACGGATGCGGCGGCGTCCGCGAAGCCGGGCTCGACGCCGACGACGTCCCGCTCCAGCTCGGCACGCTGTCGAAGGCGGCCGGCAGCGCGGGAGGCTATCTCTGCGCATCCGACGCGGTCGTCTCGCTGCTCCATTCGCGCGCCCGGACCTACGTCTACGCGACCGGCCTCGGACCTGCGCATGCGGCCGCGGCCGCGGCCGCCCTTTCCGTCATCGAGCACGACCGGGTGCTCGTGTCCCGGCCGCTCGCGCTGGCCCGACGGTTCGCCCAGGCGGCATCGCTGCCCGCGCCCGCAAGCCACATTGTGCCCGTGATCCTCGGCACCGAACGCGCCGCCCTCGACGCCGCCCGCGCGCTCGAGGCGGAGGGTTTTCTCGCCGTCGCGATCCGGCCGCCGACCGTCCCCCCCGGCACGGCTCGGCTTCGCCTCGCCTTTCCGGCCGCGATCACGGACGCCGAGGGCGACCGGCTCGCCGGTCTCTTCGGGCCGCTCGTCCGGCGCGGAGACGGTTGATGGCCGCCTTCTTCGTCACCGGTGCCGGCACCGGGATCGGCAAGACCTACGTGACCGCGGCGCTCGCGCGCGCCGTCCGGGCGAGGGCGCGCCCGGTCGTCGTGCTGAAGCCGGTCCTGAGCGGCTTCGATCCGGTGTCCGACCCCGCGTACGACGCGGCGATCCTCGCGCGTGCCGCCGGCCTCGACGCCGACGATCCCGCGGCGATCGGCCGCGTCGCGCCCTGGCGGTTCGCCGCGCCCGTTTCGCCCGACATGGCGGCCGCGCGCGAAGGGCGCACGATCCCGTTCGAGGATCTCGTCGCGTTCTGCCGCCGTTCGATTGACGCGACGCCCCGGCACGGGGTCGCGCTGATCGAGGGGGTCGGCGGCGCGATGGTGCCGCTCGATGATCGCCATACCGTCCTTGACTGGATCGCGGCGCTTCGCATCCCGACGATCCTGGTCGGCGGGACCTACCTCGGCGCGATCAGCCATGTGCTGACCGCGCGCGCCGCGCTCGAAGCCGCGGACACAATCCCGCCCGCCGCGATCGCGCTGAGCGAAAGCCTCGACAATCCCGTCCCCCCCGAGGAAACGCGGGACACGGTCGCGCGCCACGCGGGTCCGGTGCCGGTGCATCTGCTCCGGCGCCACCGCGAGCTCGACATCGACCGGCTTGCCGCCTTCCTTCTCGAAGACTAGACCGGCCCCATGGCGAAGCACTGGCGCATCGACGATATGGATTGGTCGCGCTTCGACCCGGCACGGGCCGATCCGGATCTCATCCCGCTGGTCAAGGCCGCCGCCGTGGTCGAGCGGAACGGCACCGATTATGCCGTCTACCTCCGGAACGTGTTCCACGACGATCCCGATTTCTCGGCAGCCGCCGACAACTGGGCGGTCGAGGAATGCCAGCACGGCGACGCGCTCGGCCGCTGGGCGACGCTCGCCGACCCGGCCTGGGACTATCCCGGCGCCTTCGCGCGCTACCGCGAGGGTTTCAAGCTCCCGCTCGACGTCGACCGCTCGGTGCGCGGCTCGCGGACGGGCGAGCTGATCGCCCGCTGCATGGTCGAAACCGGCACTTCGTCCTTCTACACGGCGCTCGCCGAGAACACGGACGAGCCGGTGTTGAAGCAGATCTGCAAGCAGATCGCCGCCGACGAGTATCGTCACTTCAAGCTCTTCTACGACCATATGCGCCGGTATCTCGGACGCGAACGGATCGGCGTTCTTGCCCGTACGAAGATCGCGCTCGGCCGCGTCACCGAGAGCGAGGACGACGAACTCGCCTTCGCCTACCACGTCACCAACGAGCAGGGCCTCGCCGAAGCCCCCGCCTACGACCACAAGCGTTGCATCGCGCTTTACATGTCGAAGGCGATGGGCTGCTACCGGCGTCCGCATCTCGCACGCGGCATGGGGATGATCTTCAAGACGATCGGCTTCACGCCGCACACGCGGATCGCCTCCGCCGCGACCACGCTCGCCCATTGGGCGCTTCAGCGCCGACAGCGCGCCTTCGTCCGCCAGCTCGCCGGATCCGGTGCGGCGCCGCGCACGGCGCGGACCCGGACGGCGGCGGTCGCGTCCGCCTGAGAGGCCGCGGATCGCCGGCACCGGCGATGCGCTGACCGGCCTCCCCGGCGCGTCCGGGATCGGGGTCGCGCGCGCGATCCTCGCGATCGTCTTCCTGGTCGGCGCCGGCGCGGCGAGCCTCGCCGTCCTGCTGATCGGAACCGTCTGGTTGATGCGGCGCCGCGGCCGCTGACGGAACGACGGCGCGGCAGCGTTCGGGCTTCCCGCTGTATGGCGAGGACGTGATCGTGGCCGCATCAGGCCGCAGGATATCGATGCCCAGTTTGCGATCGATCGATCTGCTCCGGGTGGGCGCGATCTCGCGCGGCGTGCCGTCCGGATCTACTCGGCGCTCTCGACTTGGCCTGCGCGCCGACCGCAATCGGCGCCGGCCTCGCGTTCGACCGGATCGTGGACCGGCCTATCCGTCGCGTGCTCCTCGAACTCCGTCCGCCGATCGGACGGCGGCGCACGGGCCGCTGCCGCTATTCCGGCGCTCCTTAGGTCCCGCTCCGACGGTGCGCCGGCCGCGTCGCTCCGGAGGCTGGTGCCCGCCGGGGGACTCGAACCCCCACGCCATCCGGCCGCGGATTTTAAGTCCGCTGCGTCTACCGTTCCGCCAGGCGGGCGATCGTGGCCCCGAGTGTCAGCCGACCCGGAGCAAACCCGCGCCGTGCACGCGGAGCCACGCATCCGCGGCCGCGCGATGCGGGGTCAGCGTGTCCACCAGCGCCCAGAACGCGGCGCTGTGGTCCATGTGGCGGAGGTGGGCGAGTTCGTGCGCCGCCACGTAGTGCTGGATCTCGAGAGGCGCCATCACCAGCCGCCAGGCGAACATGACGACGCCGTTCGCCGTGCAGCTGCCCCAGCGCGTCCGCGTGTCCTTGATCGCGATCCGGCGTGGCCGCAGGCTCGCCGGGCCGCCGATCCGCTCCACCGTCTCGACGAGACGTCGTCTCGCTTCCGCGCGCAGGAAGTCGCCGACCCGCCGCGCGAGAAACTCGGCGCCACCGCTGACCGCCAGCATGCCGTCCGACGCGATCCAGACCCCGCCGCGGCCGAGCGGCTCGTGCCGGACGACGTGCGGCTCGCCGCAGAGCGGCACCACCGCGCCGTCGGCGAAGCGGATCGCGCCCGGCAGGGCGTCGAGCCGCGTCGCGATCCAGTCGGTTTTCTAATTGAGCTGGGCGATGCAGCTCGCGCGGTTTGCCGGCGTCGGCAGCGTCACGACC
>CAXUBA010000079.1:0-11782 GCA_964249205.1 uncultured Acetobacteraceae bacterium
GGTCGCCCGCTCAGATGAAGCAGCTCGCGGGCATGCGCGGCCTGATGGCCAAGCCTTCGGGCGAGATCATCGAGCAGCCGATCATCGCGAACTTCAAGGAAGGTCTGTCGGTCCTTGACTACTTCACGTCGACCCACGGCGCCCGGAAGGGCCTCGCGGACACGGCGCTGAAGACGGCGAACTCTGGCTACCTCACGCGCCGCCTCGTCGACGTGGCGCAGGACTGCATCATCGTCGAGAACGATTGCGCGACCGAGCGCGGTCTGACGGTCCGCGCGGTGATGGACGGCGGCGAGGTCGTGGCCTCGCTTTCCGAGCGGATCCTCGGGCGGACGATCGCGGCCGACGTCAACGATCCGGTCACCGGCGAACTGGTGCTGCCGCGGAACACGCTGATCGGCGAGGCGGAAGCCGAGGTCGTCGAGCGTGCCGGCGTGGAAAGCATGCTGATCCGTTCGGTGCTGACCTGCGACAGTCGGGTCGGTGTCTGCGGGCACTGCTACGGACGCGATCTCGCGCGCGGGACGCCCGTGAACATCGGCGAGGCGGTCGGCGTCATCGCGGCGCAATCGATCGGCGAGCCGGGCACGCAGCTCACCATGCGGACCTTCCACATCGGCGGTGCCGCCCAGCGCGGCGCCGAGCAGTCGAGCGTGGAAGCGTCGCATGACGGGACGGTGTCGGTGCGCAACCGCGCGATCGTCGTGAACAGCTCCGGCGTGCCGGTGGTGATGTCGCGGAACTGCGAGATCGTGCTGATCGACGACAAGAAGACCGAGCGGGCCCGGTTCCGGGTGCCGTATGGCGCGCGGCTGTTGACCGACGAGGGTGCGCAGGTCGCGCGCGGCCAGAAGATGGCCGAGTGGGACCCCTACACGCTGCCGATCATCACCGAGCGGGCCGGCACGGTTGAGTATCTCGACCTGATCGACAGCATCACGCTGGTGGAGCGCGTCGACGAGGTCACCGGCCTCTCGTCGAAGGTTGTGGTGGACTACAAGCAGTCGGCGAAGGGCGTGGACCTGCGTCCGCGGCTGCAGCTGAAGGACGAGCGCGGCGAGGTCGTGAAATTGCCGAACGGCGCCGAAGCCCGCTACTTCCTGACGGTGGACAGCATTCTTTCGGTCGAGAATGGAGCGTTGGTCCACGCCGGCGACGTGCTCGCACGCCTGCCGCGCGAGGGGTCGAAGACCCGCGACATCACCGGCGGTCTGCCGCGCGTCGCGGAACTCTTCGAGGCGCGCCGACCGAAGGACCACGCGATCATCGCCGAAACCGACGGACGCGTGGAATTCGGCAAGGACTACAAGGCGAAGCGTCGGATCATCGTGAAGAACGACGAGACGACCGAGGAAACTGAATACCTGATCCCGAAGGGCAAGCATCTCTCGGTTCAGGAAGGCGACTTCGTCCGTCGCGGCGAGCCGCTGGTCGACGGTCCGCGCGTCCCGCACGACATCCTGAAGGTCCTCGGCGTGGAAGCGCTGTCGGACTACCTCGTGAACGAGATCCAGGACGTCTATCGACTGCAGGGCGTGAAGATCAACGACAAGCACATCGAGGTGATTGTCCGCCAGATGCTCCAGAAGGTGGAGGTGCTCGAACCGGGCGATACCACCTACCTGGTCGGCGAGACGGTCGATCGCATCGAGTTCGAGGGCGAGAACGCGAAGCGGATGCGCGAGGACGAACGGCCCGCGGTGGCCATGCCGGTGCTCCAGGGCATCACCAAGGCGAGCCTGCAGACCCACTCGTTCATCTCGGCGGCGTCGTTCCAGGAGACCACGCGGGTGCTCACGGAAGCGGCAACGGCCGGCAAGGTGGACACGCTGAACGGGCTCAAGGAGAACGTCATCGTCGGGCGTCTCATCCCGGCCGGCACAGGCGCGGTGATGAACCGGCTCAAGCAGGTCGCGGCGGGGCGCGACAAGCAGCGCGGGCTGCCGCGGGAAACGGCATCGCTGCCGTCCTGGGCGGCGGAGTAACGGAGGGAGGCGAGGGGCGCCGCCCCTCGACCCCGTCGGGGCCTCGGTCCTGGACCCGATCGGAAAGGGCCGGCGCGCGTGCGCCGGCCTTTTGCCGTAATGGCCCTTGCGAAGTCGGGAATGGGGCCAAGCCGCTTGACTCGGGCAACCCCGCCCCGTAGGTAACCGCCCTCGGTCATCCCCGCCCGCGTGCGAGGTCTGGCCGTCGCATGCAGCACCTGCACGGGTGGCGCCGCTCCCTTCGGGACAGCTCAGGCCGCCTGTGACGTGAAACGCAACCGCGCTCGTGGGCGAAAGCCCGCCCGGCGCGGTTTCCTGCCATGGGACGGTTCGATCTCGCTCGACAAGGGCGGGCGGCCGGATGAAGGACGGGTGTGAGGGGCTATGCCGACCATCAACCAGCTGATCGCCAAGGGCCGCGAGCCCGCCGCCAAGCGGAACAAGGTGCCGGCGCTCCAGGGCTGCCCGCAGAAGCGCGGCGTCTGCACGCGTGTCTACACGGTGACGCCGAAGAAGCCGAATTCCGCCCTCCGCAAGGTTGCGAAGGTGCGTCTCACGAACGGGTACGAGGTCGTCTCGTACATTCCGGGCGAGGGGCACAATCTGCAGGAGCATTCGGTGGTCCTGATCCGCGGCGGGCGCGTGAAGGATCTTCCAGGCGTCCGCTACCACATCCTGCGCGGCGTGCTCGACACGCAGGGCATCGCCAAGCGTCGTCAGCGCCGTTCGCTCTACGGCGCGAAGCGTCCGAAGTAAGAAGGACCGCAGCGAATGAGCCGCCGCCACCGCGCCGTGAAGCGCGAGATCCTGCCGGACCCGAAGTTCGGCGATCAGGTCATCACGCGTTTCATGAACGCGCTGATGTTCGACGGGAAGAAGTCTGCCGCCGAGACGATCGTCTACGGTGCGCTCGACACGCTGCGCCGACGCGCCGGCGGGTCGGCCGATCCCGTGCGCCTGTTCCACGAGGCGCTGGAGAACGTGAAGCCCGCAGTCGAGGTCCGGTCGCGGCGGGTCGGCGGCGCGACCTACCAGGTGCCTGTCGAGGTCCGGACGGAGCGCCGCCAGGCGCTGGCGATTCGGTGGCTGATCGACGCGTCGCGCAAGCGCGGCGAGCACACGATGGAAGACCGGCTGTCGAACGAGTTGAACGACGCGATCAACAATCGCGGCTCGGCGGTGAAAAAGCGCGAAGACACCCACCGGATGGCGGAGGCGAACAAGGCCTTCAGCCACTATCGCTGGTAGTTCATTCCCACGAGGTCTCAACCGAAGCCCGGCACCTAACCGCCGGTAGCGGAGAAGTTTGATGGCGAAGGCGAAATTCGAGCGGAACAAGCCGCACTGCAACATCGGCACGATCGGCCACGTCGATCATGGCAAGACGTCGCTGACGGCCGCGATTACCAAGACGCTGGCCAAGACCGGCGGCGCGACCTTCACCGCCTACGATCAGATCGACAAGGCTCCGGAAGAGCGCGCCCGCGGCATCACGATCTCGACGGCGCATGTCGAGTACGAGACGGCGAACCGCCACTACGCGCACGTCGATTGCCCTGGCCATGCCGACTACGTGAAGAACATGATCACGGGCGCGGCGCAGATGGACGGCGCGATCCTGGTCGTGTCGGCCGCCGACGGTCCGATGCCGCAGACGCGCGAGCACATCCTGCTCGCGCGCCAGGTCGGCGTGCCTGCGCTCGTCGTGTTCCTGAACAAGGTGGACATGGTCGACGATCCGGAGCTGCTCGAGCTCGTGGAGATGGAGGTGCGCGAGCTTCTCTCATCCTACCAGTTCCCGGGCGACGACATCCCGATCGTCAAGGGCTCGGCGCTCTGCACGCTCGAGGACAAGCAGCCGGAGCTCGGCGAGCAGGCGGTGCTCGAGCTGATGAAGGCGGTCGACGACTACATCCCGCAGCCGGAGCGCCCGATCGACCGACCGTTCCTGATGCCGATCGAGGACGTGTTCTCGATCTCGGGCCGCGGCACGGTGGTCACGGGTCGCGTCGAACGCGGCATCGTCAATGTCGGTGACGAGGTCGAGATCGTCGGCATCAAGGCGACCGTGAAGACGACGGTCACGGGTGTCGAGATGTTCCGCAAGCTGCTCGATCGCGGCGAGGCGGGCGACAACATCGGCGCCCTGCTCCGCGGCACGAAGCGGGAAGACGTCGAGCGCGGCCAGGTTCTCTCCAAGCCCGGCTCGATCACGCCGCACACCAAGTTCAAGGCCGAGGCCTACATCCTCACGAAGGAGGAGGGCGGTCGTCACACCCCGTTCTTCACCAACTACCGTCCGCAGTTCTATTTCCGGACGACCGACGTGACGGGTGTCTGCCACCTTCCCGAAGGCACCGAGATGGTGATGCCGGGCGACAACATCTCGCTCGACGTCGAGCTGATCGCGCCGATCGCGATGGACGAGGGTCTCCGCTTCGCGATCCGCGAGGGTGGCCGGACCGTCGGCGCCGGCGTGGTCGCGACGATCACGGCCTGAACGGACGGAACGATCCGGCCCGCGTACCCGAACTGGATGAGTTGAGATGGACAGCCAGAATATCCGCATCCGCCTGAAGGCGTACGATCACCGCGTGCTGGACAACAGCACGCGGGAGATCGTGAACACGGCGAAGCGGACGGGTGCGCGGGTGCGTGGGCCGATCCCGCTGCCGACGCATATCGAGCGTTTCACGGTGAACCGCTCGCCGCACGTCGACAAGAAGAGCCGCGAGCAGTTCGAGATGCGCACGCATCGTCGGCTTCTCGATATTGTCGAGCCGACGCCGCAGACCGTGGACGCGCTGATGAAGCTCGACCTCGCGTCCGGCGTCGACGTCGAAATCAAGATCTGATCGGAGCGGACGGGACAGAACCATGCGTACCGGTCTGATCGCGAAGAAGCTGGGCATGACCCGGCTGTTCAAGGACGACGGCACCCACGTGCCGGTCACCGTGCTTCAGCTCGACGAGCTGCAGGTGGTGGACACGCGGACCGTCGAACGGGACGGCTACACCGCGGTCCAGCTCGGCGCCGGCCGTGCCAAGGTGAAGAACGTCACGAAGCCGAATCGCGGCCATTTCGCCAGGGTGAAGGTCGAGCCGAAGAAGACGCTCCGCGAGTTCCGGGTGTCGGCGGACGCGTTGCTCGAGCCCGGCGCGCTGCTGTCCGCCACGCATTTCCTGCCGGGCCAGAAGATCGACGTGACGGCGACGAGCAAGGGCAAAGGGTTCGCCGGCGGCATGAAGCGGTGGAACTTCTCCGGTCTCGAAGCGTCGCACGGCGTCTCGATCAGTCACCGGTCGCTCGGTTCGACCGGCAACCGGCAAGACCCGGGCAAGACGTTCAAGAACAAGAAGATGGCCGGTCATCTAGGTCACGAGCGGATCACCACGCTCAATCTCGAGATCGCGGCCGTCGACGAAGCACGGAATCTGCTGCTCGTGCGGGGTGCGGTGCCGGGCGGCAAGAACGGCATCGTGCTGGTGCGAGACGCGGTGAAGCGGCGCGCGCCCGAGGGGCTGCCTTTCCCGGCCGCCCTCCGCGAACCCGCATCGGCCTGAGGATCGGGACATGGAAGTCGAGATCAAGACGTTGAGCGGCGAGAGCGCCGGCTCGATCGAGCTCCCGGAGGCGATCTTCGGGACCGCGCCGCGCGCCGACATCATGGCGCGTGTGGTGCACTGGCAGTTGCAGAAGCGCCGGGCCGGCACCCACAAGGTGAAGGGCATGGGCGAGGTGTCGGGGACGACCAAGAAGCCGTATCGGCAGAAGGGCACCGGCAACGCGCGGCAGGGATCGCTTCGGGCGCCGCAGTTCCGCACCGGCGGTGCGGTGCACGGCCCGGTGGTGCGCGACCATGGGTTCGACCTGCCGAAGAAGGTTCGTCGTCTCGGGCTGATTTCCGCGCTGTCGCAGAAAGCGGCGGACGGCAAGCTCGTAGTGCTCGATACGGCGGAGGGATCGGGCAAGACGCGCGAGATCGCGAAGACGGTCGCCGCCCTCGGCTGGACGTCTGCCCTGATCGTCGACAGCACCGTGCACGAGCCGTTCGGCCGCGCGGTCCGCAACATCCACAAGGTGGACGTGCTGCCGACGGTCGGCGCCAACGTGTACGACATCCTGAACCACGACGTGCTGGCGATCACCCGCGCCGGCGTCGAGGCCCTGAAGGAGCGCCTGGCATGACGGACGTGCTGGCGCTGCGCCGGGCGGCAACGCGTATGTCGCGGGAAGCGATGTTCGACGTGATCCGGGCGCCGATCATCACCGAGAAGGCGACGACGGTCTCGGAGCACAATCAGGTCGTGTTCCGTGTGTCGCTCGAGGCGACGAAGTTCGAGATCAAGCAGGCCGTCGAGACGCTGTTCGGGGTGTCGGTGATCGGCGTGAACACGCTCATTCAGAAGGGCAAGACGAAGCGCTTCAAGGGGCGTCCGGGGCGTCGCTCCGACAGCAAGAAAGCCTATGTGAAGCTCGCGCCGGGTCAGTCGATCGACCCGACGACGAAGCTCGCCTGATCGAGGGGCGACGGCGATGGCACTCAAGCATTTCAACCCGGTCACGGCGAGCCTTCGCGGCACGATCCTGATCGACCGCAGCGAGCTTTGGAAGGGCAAGCCGGTCAAGGGTCTGACCGAAGGCAAGTCGCACAGCGGCGGCCGCAACAATCACGGGCGCATCACGTCGCGCTTCCGGGGCGGCGGACACAAGCAGTCGTATCGCATGGTCGATTTCAAGCGACGCAAGTTCGATATGCCGGCGACGGTCGAGCGGCTCGAATACGACCCGAACCGCACGGCATTTATTGCGCTGGTGAAGTACCAGGACGGTGAGCTCGCCTACATTCTCGCGCCGCAGCGCCTCCGCGCCGGCGATGTGGTGGTGGCGGGCAAGCGCGCCGACATCAAGCCGGGCAACGCGATGCCGCTGACGGCGATGCCGGTCGGGACGATCGTCCACAATGTCGAGTTGAAGGAAGGCGCCGGCGGCAAGGTCGCGCGCGCGGCGGGAACCTATGCCCAGCTTGTCGGCAAGGATGCCGGCTACGCGCAGATCAAGCTACAGTCGGGCGAACTCCGGCTGGTGCGCGGCGAGTGCATGGCGACGGTCGGCGCGGTGTCAAATCCCGACAACATGAACCAGGAAATGGGCAAGGCCGGCCGTTCGCGCTGGCTTGGCCGACGTCCGCACAACCGCGGCGTCGTGATGAACCCGGTCGATCATCCGCACGGCGGTGGCGAAGGCCGGACCTCGGGCGGCCGGCATCCGGTGACGCCGTGGGGCATCCCGACCAAGGGGTACAAGACGCGGGTCAACAAGCGCACGGATCGTCTGATCATCCGTCGCGCGAAGACCGGCAAGTAGGCGAGGGTCCCATGGCACGTTCCGTCTGGAAGGGCCCGTTCGTCGACGGGTATCTGCTGAAGAAGGCCGATGCGTCGCGGGCGTCGGGCCGCAACGAGATCATCAAGATCTGGTCGCGCCGTTCGACGATCCTGCCGCAGTTCGTCGGCCTGACCTTCGGTGTTTATAACGGGCACAAGTTCCTGCCCGTGCAGGTCAACGAGAACATGGTCGGTCACAAGTTCGGCGAGTTCTCGCCGACGCGGACGTTCACCGGCCATTCCGCCGACAAGAAGGCGAAGCGAGGCTGAGATGAGCAAGCCGAAGCATCCCCGCACGCTTGGCGAGACCGAGGCGCAGGCGGTCGTCAGCAACCTCCGGGTCAGCCCGCGGAAGCTGAACCTGGTCGCGGCGACGATCCGGAACGTGCCGGCCGGGCAGGCGGTGGCGCGGCTGACGTTCAGCAAGCGTCGGATCGCGCACGCGGTGCGGAAAGCGCTCGAGAGCGCCATCGCGAACGCGGAGAACAACCATCAGCTTGACGTCGACCAGCTCGTGGTCACGCGCGCCGAGGTCGGCAAGTCGGTGGTGATGCGGCGCTTCCAGGCCCGTGGCCGCGGCCGCTCGGCGCGGATCGAGAAATGGTTCAGCCACCTCAAGATCGTGGTGGCCGAGCGGGCCGAGGCGCCGGCCGAAACGGTCGAGAAGGGAGCGGCCTGAGATGGGTCACAAGGTCAATCCGATCGGGTTCCGGCTCGGCATCAATCGCACCTGGGACAGCCGGTGGTACGCGGGGGCGGATTATTCGAAGCTGCTTCTCGAGGATCTGAAGCTCCGCGGCTACCTGCGTCGGAAGCTGTCCGGCGCCGGGGTGTCGCGTGTGGTGATCGAGCGTCCGGCGAAGAAGCCGCGCGTGACGATCTACGCGGCGCGTCCGGGCGTGGTGATCGGCAAGAAGGGCCAGGACATCGAGGTGCTGCGTCGCGAGCTCGCGCGCATGGCGAAGACCGAGGTTTCGCTCAACATCGTCGAGATCCGGAAGCCGGAGATCGACGCGCAGCTGGTGGCCGAGAACATCGCCCAGCAGCTCGAGCGCCGGGTGGCGTTCCGCCGCGCGATGAAGCGTTCGATCCAGTCGGCGATGCGGCTCGGGGCGCAGGGCATCCGGATCACGTGTTCGGGCCGTCTCGGCGGCGCCGAGATCGCGCGGACGGAGTTCTATCGTGAGGGGCGGGTGCCGTTGCACACGCTGCGGGCGGACATGGATTTCGGCACGGCGACGGCCAAGACGACCTACGGCACCTGCGGCGTGAAAGTCTGGATCTTCAAGGGCGAGATCCTGGCGCACGACCCGCTGGCGCAGGACCGTCGCGCGGCCGAGCAGGCGCCGCAGCGCTGACGCCGGGGATTAAGGACCCACCACCATGATGTCTCCGAAGCGGACCAAGTTCCGCAAGGCCCACAAGGGCCGCATCCACGGCTTGGCGAAGGGGGGCACCGCGCTCAACTTCGGCGCGTTCGGCCTCAAGGCGCTCGAGCCGGAACGCGTGACGGCCCGCCAGATCGAGGCGTCGCGTCGGGCGATCACGCGCGCGATGAAGCGCGCGGGTCGCGTCTGGATCCGGATCTTCCCGGACGTGCCGGTTTCGACGAAGCCCGCCGAGGTCCGCATGGGATCGGGAAAGGGTTCGCCCGAGTTCTGGGTCGCGCGCGTCAAGCCCGGCCGCGTCATGTTCGAAATCGACGGTGTGCCGGCCGACGTCGCCAAGGAGGCGCTCACGCTCGGCGCCGCGAAGCTGCCGATCCGCACGAAGTTCATCACCAGGATCGGGGAGGGCTGAGCGATGGCGTCGAAGAACAAGGCGGCCGATCTCCGGACGAAGACGCCGGACGAGCTGTCGTCGCTGCTGGTCGATCTCAAGCGGGAGCAGTTCAACCTGCGGTTCCAGCGTGCGACCGGCCAGGCCGAGGGCACGGCGCGTGTCCGCGAGGTCCGTCGCTCGATCGCGCGGGTCAAGACGCTGCAGCACGCCTATGTCGCGCCGACGTCTCCTACTTCACCCAAAGCGTCCTGAGAGGAGGGTACGATGCCGAAGCGCGTGCTCACGGGGCGGGTCACCAGCGACAAGATGGACAAGACCGTGACGGTCTCTGTCGAACGTCGCGTCATGCATCCGCTGTACAAGAAGTTTATCCGGCGCTCGAAGAAGTATGCCGCGCACGACGAGGTGAACGCCTGCCGCGTCGGCGACACGGTGCGGATCGAGGAATGCCCGCCGATCAGCAAGCGCAAGACCTGGACCGTCGTGACCCGCAATGGCGAGCCCTTCGGGCCGGCCGTCGGGGCCGAGACGCATGTCCATGCCGCGTCACCCGCGGCATAAGGAGGCGGTCAGATGATCCATCCCGAGACCAACCTGGATGTCGCCGACAACAGTGGCGCGCGTCGGGTGCAGTGCATCAAGGTGCTGGGCGGCTCCAAGCGGAAGACCGCCTCGGTCGGCGACGTGATCGTGGTTTCCGTTAAGGAAGCTATCCCGCGTGGCAAGGTGAAAAAGGGCGACGTGCATCAGGCGGTGATCGTGCGGACGGCGGCTGCCGTGCGACGTGCCGATGGCAGTGCGATCCGGTTCGACCGCAACGCGGCGGTCCTGATCAACAAGCAGTCGGAGCCTATCGGCACGCGCATCTTCGGCCCGGTCGTCCGCGAGCTTCGCGCGCGCAAGTTCATGAAGATCATCTCGCTCGCGCCGGAGGTGCTGTGATGGCCGCGCGCATCAGGAAGGGCGACCAGGTCGTCGTGATCACCGGCGCGCAGAAGGGCACGCGCGGCGAGGTGCTGCAGGTGTTCCCGGACGCCGAGCGCGCGATCGTGCGCGGCGTGCGCGTCGTGAAGCGCCACACCAAGGCGACGCGCATGGGCGAGCAGGGCGGGATCGTCCAGAAGGAATCGCCGATCCATCTTTCCAATCTCCAGCTCGTCGATCCGAAGAGCGGCAAGCCGACGCGGGTCGGCTTCCGCGTCCTTGACGGCGGCACAAAGGCTCGCGTCGCGAAGGCGACGGGCGAGCTGATCGGGAGCTGACGCGATGTCGGACGTGAAATCGGGCGAGACCGGGCAAGCGCCGCGTCCCCGCCTCTACCAGCGCTACGTGGACGAGATCCGTCCGGCGCTGACCACGGAGTTCAGCTACGGCAACGTCATGCAGGTGCCGCGGCTCGAGAAGATCGTCATCAACATGGGCGTCGGCGAAGCGGCCGGCGACCAAAAGAAGCTCGACGCGGCGGTTGGCGACATGATGCTGATCGCCGGGCAGAAGCCGGTGAAGACGGTCGCCAAGAAGGCGATCGCCGGCTTCAAGATCCGCGAGGGTCTGCCGATCGGCTGCAAGGTGACGTTGCGGCGATCGCGCATGTACGAGTTCCTCGACCGACTGGTGACGATCGCGATGCCGCGCGTGCGCGACTTCCGCGGCCTGCCAGCAAGCAAGGGATTCGACGGGCGCGGCAACTTCGCGATGGGTCTCAAGGAGCAGATCGTGTTCCCGGAGATCAACTACGACAAGGTCGACACGGTGCGCGGGATGGACATCATCTTCGTCACCACGGCCCGGTCGAACGCGGAAGCGAAGGCGCTGCTTAAGGCGTTCGACCTGCCGTTCCAGTCGTAATCGTCCCATTGGGAAAACCGCTCGCCGCACGGCGGGCAGGTTCCGGAGGATCTCATCACCATGGCCAAGACATCGCAGGTCAACCGCAACAAGAAGCGCGAGCACATGGCGTCTCGCGACCGCGCGAAGCGGACGGCGCTGAAAACGATCGTGCAGGACCGCGAGGTCAGCGTCGAGGAGCGGTTCGAGGCGTCGGTGCGCCTGGCGGAATTGCCGCGGAACGGCAGCCGAACGCGGGTCCGTCTCCGCTGCGCGCTGACCGGCCGGTCGCGTGCGAACTACCGCAAATTCCAGCTCTGCCGGATCGCCCTCCGCGATCTCGCGAGCGCCGGGCAGATCCCCGGTATGGTCAAGTCGAGCTGGTAAGGGACAGACGCAATGTCGATGTCCGATCCGTTGGGCGACATGCTCACGCGAATTCGCAACGCGCAGCGGAGCCGTCATGCGGCCTGCATCGCGCCGGCCTCGAAGCTGCGCGCCAACGTCCTCGAGGCGCTTCGCCGCGAGGGCTACATCCGCGGCTTCAGCACCGAGGAGCTACGGCCCGGGGTCGCGCAGCTCCGGATTGAGTTAAAGTACACGGAGGGCGAGCCGGTCATCAAGGAGATCCAGCGGGTCTCGAAGCCCGGCCGTCGCGTTTATTCCAAGATCAAGGAACTGCCGCGCGTCTACGCGGGTCTCGGGGTCTCGATCCTGTCGACCCCGCGCGGGGTCCTGAGCGATGCAGAAGCACGCGCCGCCAATGTCGGCGGCGAAGTGCTCTGCCGCGTGTTCTGAGG
>CAXUBA010000080.1:0-3549 GCA_964249205.1 uncultured Acetobacteraceae bacterium
GGCTGATCGCCGGCCGCGATCACGGCGGCGCGGCGGTGACGCCGGTCGGCCATTTCGAGGACGACGGCGCCGTGCTCGACTTCGTCGGCTCCGACGCGTTCGCGTTGCTGGCGCCGCTCGGCACGTCGTGTCCCGACCATTTCCCTCGCACCAAGATCAGGCCGCTGGTGATCCCGTTCGATCCGGCGCACGAGGCGGCGGTCGACGTCCTGCCGCGGCTCGAGCCCGCGATCGCCGCGTATCGCGACGACTACGCGGCCTACTACGCGCGCTGCCGGCGCCCGGACAGCCCGGCGATGCGCGACCCGAACCCGGTCGTCATCCTTGTGCCCGGGGTCGGGATGATCACGTTTGCCGCCGACAAGACGACGGCGCGGATCGCCGCCGAGTTCTATCGGAACGCGATCAACGTCATGCGCGGCGCGTCCGCGGTGTCGACCTACTGCGCTCTGCCGGAACAGGAAGCGTTCGACATCGAATACTGGCTGCTCGAGGAGGCCAAGCTGCGGCGGATGCCGAAGCGGCAGGCGCTGGCGGGCAAGGTCGCGCTGATCACCGGCGGCGCCGGCGGGATCGGACGGGCGACCGCGCGCCGCCTCGCCGCGGAAGGCGCCGCGATCGTGCTCTGCGACATCGACCGCGGCGTGCTCGCCGAGGCCGAAACCGAGCTCCGGACGGCGCACGGCGACGACGCCGCGGTCGGGCTGTGGGCCGACGTTACCGACGAGGCGTCCGTGATCGCGCTCTACCGCGACGCCGCGCTCGCGTTCGGCGGCGTCGACATCTGCGTTTCGAACGCCGGCATCGCGTCCGCGGCGGCGATCGAGGACACGACGCTCGCGCTCTGGAACCGCAACATGTCGATCCTCGCGACGGGATATTTCCTGGTGACGCGGGAAGCTTTCCGCCTCATGCGCGACCAGGGCACCGGCGGCTCGATCGTGCTGATCGCCTCGAAGAACGCGATGGTGGCGTCGCCCGGCGCGTCGGCGTACTGCGTCGCCAAGGCGGCGGAAGTGCACCTGTCGCGCTGCCTCGCGCTCGAGGGCGCGCCGCACGGCATCCGCTCGAACGTGGTCAACCCGGACGCCGTGCTCCGCGGATCGCGGATCTGGCAGGGCGAATGGGGCGACCAGCGCGCGGCGTCGAACCGCACGACGCGCGAGGACCTCGAACGTGTCTACATCGAGCGCTCGCTGCTGAAGCGCGGCGTGTATCCCGAAGACATCGCCGAAGCGGTCGCGTTCCTCGCGGCCGAAACGCGTTCCGGCAAGTCGACCGGCAACATCATCAACGTCGATGCCGGGCACGCGCCGGCGTTCAGCCGCTGAGGAGCCGTTCCGGATGAGCGAGGCCCACCCGTCCCGCGCCGCCGATCCGTCGTTCCGTGCCGAGCAGAACCGGGCGCTCGCCGACGCGACGCATCGGGACTACGACGTCCTCGGCGAGCGTCTCGCCGCGCGCGGCATCGCGATCGAGGCGGTCGCGGACAGCGTTTCCCGCTTCGCGGTCGCGCTGCCGTCCTGGGCGACCGGCACCGGCGGCACGCGCTTCGCGCGGTTTCCGGGCGAGGGCGAGCCGGCCGGCGTGTTCGATCGGATTGAGGATTGCGCGGTCGTCCACGCGCTGACCGGCGCGACGCCGCGCGTGTCGCCGCACTTCCCTTGGGACGAGGTCGAGGATTACGGCGCGCTGCGCGCACACGCGGCGGCCCTCGGGCTCGGCTTCGACGCGGTGAACTCGAACACGTTCCAGGACCATCCGGACCACGGCGACCACCCGTTGTCCTACAAGTTCGGGTCGCTCTCGCATGTCGACGAGGCGGTCCGCGAACAGGCGATCCGGCACAACGTCGACGCGATCCGGGCGGGCGAGGCGCTCGGCTCGAAGGCGCTGACGATCTGGATCGGCGACGGCAGCAACTTTCCGGGCCAGTCGCATCTCGGCCGCGCCTTCGAGCGCTACGTGGACAGCGTCAAGCGGATCGCGGGCGCCCTGCCTGCCGACTGGCACGTCTTTCTCGAGCACAAGATGTTCGAGCCCGCCTTCTACGCGACCGTGGTGCAGGATTGGGGGTCGTCGCTGCTGGCGGCGCAGGAGGTCGGGCCACAGGCGCGCTGCCTGGTCGATCTCGGCCATCACGCGCCGAACGTGAATATCGAGATGATCGTGTCGCGCCTCCTGCACGCGCGGAAGCTCGCCGGCTTCCACTTCAACGATTCCAAATACGGCGACGACGATCTCGACAGCGGCGCGATCGACCCGTTCCGCCTCTTCCTCGTCTTCGACGAGCTGGTCGACGCGGAACGCGACGGGCGCTTCGACGTCCCGCCCGCCTACATGATCGACCAGTCGCACAACGTGACCGACCCGATCGAGAGCCTGATCGCGTCCACAGTCGAGATCGGGCGCGCCCACGCGCAGGCGCTGCTGGTCGATCGCGCGGCGCTCGCCGGGTTCCAGGACGCGAACGATGCGATGATGGCGAACCAGGTGCTGAAACGGGCCTTCACGACCGACGTCGCGCCGATCCTTGCGACCGTGCGGGCGCGGAAGGGCGCGGCGATCGATCCGCTTGCCGCCTACCGGGCGAGCGGATACCGGGCGTCCTGCACGGCGCGGCGGCCGGTCCGGCGCGTTGGGGGCGGCGGGATCGTTTAGGCGGGGCGGTCCGCTGGGCACCGCGCGGCGAGGACGCTAGGCTTTGCCCCGGACCCCACCAAACGCGGGGCGTTTGGATCCCGATCCTGGCGACCCTTCGGGGCCTGCAAGCCGGATGCTGCCGACCGGCTCCGTCGCGGCGGCGGCGAACCCCATGGTCGCGCTCCGCGTTTCCCCCGCGGCTCAGGGAGGAACGGACATGGAAACGCGCGCGCTCGGACGTTCCGGCGTCTCGATCCCGCCGGTGATGATCGGCGGCAACGTGTTCGGCTGGACGGCGGATCGCGACACCTCGTTCCGCGTCCTCGACGCCTGCCTCGACGCCGGGCTGAACGCGATCGACACGGCCGATGTCTATTCGGCCTGGGCACCGGGGCACGGGGGCGGCGAATCCGAGACGGTGATCGGCGACTGGCTCGCCGAACGCGGCCTCGCCCGCGACCGCGTGGTGATCGCGACCAAGGTCGGGATGAAGATGGGGTCGGGCGACGAAGGCCTGTCGCCGGACTGGATCGGTCGCGCGGTCGAGAATTCGCTCCGGCGGCTCCGCACCGACCACATCGACCTCTACCAGGCGCACCGCGACGACGAGACGACGCCGCTCGCCGACACGCTCGGCGCGTTCGCGCGCCTCGTCGAGCAGGGGAAGGTGCGCGCGATCGGGGCCTCGAACTACACGGCGCCGCGGCTGCGCGACGCGCTCGACACGAGCGAGCGCCTCGGCCTGCCGCGTTACGAGTCGCTCCAGCCGCACTACAATCTTGTTGAACGGCGCGGCTACGAGGAGGCGCTGGACGCGGTCTGCCGCGAGCGGGGCATCGGCGTCATCCCGTATTTCGCACTGGCCGCTGGCTTCCTCACGGGCAAATACCGGTCGGATGCCGACCT
>CAXUBA010000080.1:3649-11727 GCA_964249205.1 uncultured Acetobacteraceae bacterium
CACGCCGTGCTCGGAGCGCTCGACGCGGTGTCCGAGCGGCTCGGATCGGCACCGGCCGAGGTCGCGATCGCCTGGCTCGCCGCACGGCCCGGCATCACCGCGCCGATCGCGAGCGCGACAGGCGTCGAGCAGGTCGCGACGTTGGCGCGTGCCGCGTCGCTGGCGCTCGACGCGGAGGCGATCGCGGCGTTGGATCAGGCCAGCGCTTCCTAGCGCGTGGCGTTGCCCATCGATCCGCCTTGCGGCTCGATCCCACCAGGCGCTGGGCGCCTGGACCCCATTCGTCCAAGCACGAGGCGGTCATGGCGTTTCCGAGGATCAGGCAGGTTCGGGCCTTCGTGCTTCGAGGCGGCGCGGGCGGCGCCGACTACCACGACCAGCCCGGGGCGCACTGGATCGACGACCACATCGCGACGCCGATGGCGCGCTATCCCGAATACCGGCAGAGCCGGAAGAGCTTCGGGATCAACGTGCTCGGCACGCTGGTCGTCGAGATCGAGGCGGCGAACGGCGTCGTCGGCTTTGCGGTGACCACGGGCGGCGAGCCGGCGGCCTTCATCGTCGAGCACCACCTCGCGCGCTTCCTCGAGGGACGCGATCCCGCCGAGGTCGAGAAGATCTGGGACCAGATGTATTTCTCGACCCAGTACTACGGGCGGAAAGGGCTCGTGGTGAACGCGATCTCGGGCGTTGATCTGGCGCTTTGGGACCTGCTCGGACGCCTGCGGGGCGAGCCGGTCTACCAGATGCTGGGCGGCAAGGTGCGGGACGAGCTCGTGTTCTACGCGACCGGCGCGCGACCCGATCTCGCCAAGGAGATGGGGTTCATCGGCGGCAAGCTGCCGCTGCATCACGGCCCGGCCGAGGGCGAAGAAGGCCTGCACCGGAACGTGGCGGCGCTCGCCGCGATGCGCGAGCGGGTGGGCGACGATTTCTGGCTGATGCTCGACTGCTGGATGTCGCTCGACCTCAACTACGCGACGAAGCTCGCGCACCGGGCGCACGCGCACGGGCTCAAATGGATCGAGGAGGCGCTGAGCCCAGACGACTACTGGGGCTATGCCGCGCTGAAGCGCGCGGTGCCCCCCGGCCTGCTGGTCTCGACCGGCGAGCACGAGGCGACGCGCTGGGGCTTCCGGATGCTGCTCGAGATGGAGTGCTGCGATCTGATCCAGCCGGATGTCGGCTGGTGCGGCGGGATCACCGAGCTCGTCAAGATCGCGAACCTCGCCGACAGCCGCGGCGTCATGGTCGTGCCGCACGGATCGAGCGTCTACTCGTACCATTTCGTGATCACGCGCCACAACTCGCCGTTCAGCGAGTTCCTGATGATGGCGCCGGAGGCGGACCGGGTGGTTCCGATGTTCGTGCCGCAGCTCCTCGGCGAGCCGGTGCCGGAGAACGGCAGGCTGACGCTCGGCGACGCGCCCGGTTTCGGCGTCGAGCTGAACCGCGAGATCGGGCTCCATAGACCCTACGCACGCTGAAGGATGATGCGATGAAGCTGCTTCGCTACGGAGACAAGGGGGCCGAACGCCCCGGCCTGCTCGATCGCGACGGGCGTATCCGCGGCCTGTCGGCGCACCTTCCCGACATCACGCCCGACGCGCTGTCGCCCGCCTCGCTCGATCGGCTCCGCGCCATCGATCCGGCAAGCCTGCCGCTTGTCGACGGGACGCCCCGTCTCGGCGTTCCCGTCGCGGGCGTCCCGAAGTTTCCGGCGATCGGTCTCAACTACGCCGATCACGCGAAGGAAGCGAACCTGCCGTTGCCGCCCGAGCCGATCTTCTTCCAGAAAGCGATCAGCTGCCTGAGCGGTCCGGACGACGACGTGATCCAGCCGCGCGACAGCACCAAGCTTGATTGGGAGGTCGAGCTCGGCGTCGTGATCGGGACGCGCGCGAGCTACGTCGAGCCTGCGGACGCGCTGGCGCACGTCGCGGGCTACGTTCTCGTCAACGACGTCTCCGAGCGGCAATTCCAGATGGAACGCGGCACGCAATGGAACAAGGGCAAGGGCTGCGACACGTTCGGACCGGTCGGTCCTTATCTCGTGACCGCCGACGAGATCACCGATCCGCAGTCGCTCGACATGTGGCTCGACGTGAACGGGACGCGGATGCAGACCGGCAACACGCGCACGATGATCTTCGGCGTCGCCGAGGTGATCAGCTACTGCTCGCGCTTCTTCACGCTGACGCCAGGCGACATCCTGACCACCGGCACGCCGCCCGGCGTCGGCCAGGGCATGAAGCCGGAGCCGCGCTACCTGAAGCCGGGCGACGTGATGGAGCTCGGGATCGAGGGTCTCGGGCGGCAGCGCCAGGAGGTGGTTGCATGGCGGGCATGACGTATGCGGGCCGCTTCGCCGGCCGGACCGCGATCCTGACCGGCGGTGCGTCCGGCGTCGGTCTCGCGGTCGCGACGCGCCTCGTGAAAGAGGGCGCGCGAGTCGTGCTGTGGGACGCGAATGCGCCGCTGCTGCAGTCCGCGAAGGCGCAGTCGGGGGCGGCCGACGCCCGCCACGTCGACGTGACCGACGAGACGCTCGTCGCTGCCGCTGCCGAGGCGGCGTTCGCGGTGCTCGGGCGCGTCGATATCCTGCTGAACGGCGCCGGCATCACCGGTCCGACCGTGCCGCTCTGGGAGCAGCCGCCGGACGCGTTCCGGCGCGTGATCGACATCAACCTCAACGGCACGTTCCTTTGCTGCCGCGCGGTGGTGCCGCTGATGCTGCGGAACGACTACGGGCGCATCGTTAACATCTCGTCGGTGGCCGGCAAGGAAGGCAATCCGAACGCGTCGCCCTATTCGGCGTCGAAGGCGGCGGTGCTCGGGCTCACCAAATCGCTCGGCAAGGAGCTCGCGAGCACCGGTATCCGGGTCAACGCCGTGACGCCTGCGACGTTCAGGAGCCCGATCCTCGCGCAGATGCCGCAGAGCCAGATCGACTACATGCAATCCAAGATCCCGATGGGACGCCTTGGCGAGGTGGACGAGGTGGCGGCGCTGATCTGTTGGCTGATGAGCGACGAATGCACGTTCTCGACCGCGGCGACGTTCGACATTTCCGGCGGTCGGACCACCTACTGAGATGCGCCCTTCACGCTTCATCGATGCGCACATGCATCTCTGGGACCTCGCGCATCTCCGCTATCCCTGGCTGTCGCCGCCGTTCGAGCCGGGTCCGAACGGCGTCACCGAACCAATCGCGGCCGATTACGGCCTCCGCGAGTATCGGGCCGAGACGGCCGGCTGGAACGTCGTGGGTTGCGTGCACGTGGAAGCCGGCGCGCATCCTGACGACGCCGTTGCCGAAACGCGCTGGCTCGCCGGGCTCGCCGCGTCCGAGGGATGGCCGAACGCGGTGGTGGCGCAGGCCGCGCTCGACGCGCCCGATCTCGAGGCGACGCTGGAAGCGCACGCCGCGGTTCCGATCGTGCGCGGTGTCCGCGACATCGCGAACTGGCACACCGATCCGGCGCTCACCTACAACGCCCGGAACAAGCTCGACGACCCGCGCTGGCGCGCCGGCTACGCGCGCCTGGCGCGGCACGGATTGTCGTTCGACATGCAGATTTTCCCGTCGCAGATGCCGGCGGCGGCGGCGCTTGCCCGAGCGCACCCCGACACGGTGATGATCATCGATCACGCCGGCATGCCGGACGGACGCGACGAGGCGTCGGTCGCACGCTGGCAGGCCGGCATCGACCGTCTCGCCGACGAGCCGAACGTCGCGATGAAGCTGTCCGGTCTCGGCTTCGCAGACCGGAACTGGTCGGTCGAGAGTTTCCGGCCGTTCATCCTGACGCTGATCGAGCGTTTCGGGCCCGATCGCTGCATGATGGCGACCAACTTCCCGACCGATCGTTTGTACGGGAGCCTCGACGCCCATCTCGACGCCTACGCGATGATCGCCGCGGCGTTCGGCGACGAGGATCGGGACGCGCTGTTTGCCGGGACGGCCAACCGGATCTATCGCGTCTGAACCGGCGTTTCCCGGGATGCCGCGCCGCCCGGAAACGGCCGGCGCGGACAGCCCCGCTCAGTACATTGTCGCCGCGTTCGGCGCGTGGAAGCTGGTCGGATCGTCCCCATCGCCGTCGGCCCCCCGCGCGACCGCCGGCAGCGGCCGTTCGGCGGTGGACGTCACCCACGGCAACGGCCGCCAGGGGGAGGGTCTTGTCCGATGGGTCTGCGAAGATCACGCTCCGCCGCGCGTGCGACGACCGGCGGATCGTGTCGCGATCCCGGTCGTTCGGCATCCCGGCCTGGCCCCGGGCGGAGGCGGTCTTGCGCGCAGCCCCGATCCCGCGACAGAGAATGGACCCTTCCATGACGGATTTCGCCTTCGACACGGTTTTCGACTTCTCCGGCAGGGTCGCGCTGGTGACGGGCGGCGCTTCGGGCATCGGGCTCGAGATCGCGCGCGCCTTCACCGGTCGCGGCGCCCGCGTCGTGCTGTTCGACCGCGACGCACGCGTCGGCTCCGTGGCCGAGGGTCTCGGCGGCGCGGGCGGTCATCTCGGCATGACCGTCGACGTGACCGACGACGCGGCCGTGATCGCCGCGGTGAAGGAGGTCGCGACGCGCTGCGCGCGCGTCGACATCCTCGTCAACAATGCGGGCCTTGCGCGTCTCGCGCCGGCCGAGGACGTGACGATGGAGGACTGGGACGCCCATATCGCGCTCAATCTCCGCTCGCCGTTCCTGATGTCGCGCGAGGTGGGCCGGATCATGCTGGAACAGGGCGCAGGGCGCATCGTGAACATCGCGTCGCAAGCCGGCATCGTGGCGCTGCCGCATCACGTCGCCTATTCGGCGGCCAAGGCCGCCATCATCAACATGACCAAGATCCTCGCTCTGGAATGGGGACCGCGCGGGATCACCGTCAACGCGATCAGCCCGACCATCGTGGAAACGGAACTCGGTCGCCGCGTCTGGGCTGGCGAGCCCGGCGAGGCGATGAAGCTGCGGATCCCGACACGGCGCTTCGCCCAGCCGGAAGAGATCGCGCTTGCCGCGCTCTACCTTTCGAGCGGCGCCGCCGGCATGATCAACGGCGAAAACCTCGTCGTGGACGGCGGCTTCACAATCCAATAGCCGCGTCGCGCCAGGCGCCGACGGTCTGACGACGGCGACGTCAGCGGCGGTCGCTTCCACCGGCGGCACCCTGTCTGACCCGGCGAAGGCCGAGATCGCTGTTCCTCGCGTCCGGCCATTCCGCCTAGGTCACCGGGGACGATCGACGTCGTCGGCGGCGGCATGCTGATCCACGGCGAGGGCAGGCCGCCCGTGACGTGCTCAGACCGGGTCGACGTGTTTCGGCAGGATCTTCCGCAGGTAGAGCCGGTTGGTGCCGCACACGGTCAGCCCATCGCCGCCGTAGTGCTCGAGGCAGAGCGCGCCGCGGAAGCCGTGCGCGATCGCCATCCGGATCGCGACCCGATACGAGATGATGCCCGTCTCGAGCGGCGCCGGCGCGCTGAGATAGAGTTCCTTTTCCTGGTCCTCGATCCGGAGATAGTTCTTGCAGTGCCAGTACTTCGTGTACGGCGCCATCTTCTCCATCATCGAGCGCCAGGATTCCATCGGCCGGTGGAGGCGCACGAGATTGCCCATGTCGGGATTGATCCCGACCGCGGGATGGTCGACGTCCTGGACGAACTTCACCGCCTTGTCGGCCGTGCCGACATAGGTGTCCTCGTAGAGTTCCATGGACAGATCGAGGCCGTTGCTTTCCGCATGCCCGGCGAGCTCGCGGATGCCGTCGACCGCGCGCTTGTAGACCGCGGGATCGTCGGGATTGGTGACGCCGGGCTGCGTCCAGAACCATGGCACCTTCTGCTGCGCCGGCGTGAGCGGCCCGAAGAAGCCGACATTGACGTGCTTCGCGCCGATCGACGCGGCCGCGTCGATCAGACGGTGATGGTAGGCCATCCCGAACGTGTCCCCGTCCGGGTCGATGATCGACTTCCGCGACGTCGAGATCGCCGGCGTGGTCAGCCCCATCTGCCGGCAGACGAGCTTGAACTCGTCGAGCCGCGGCGGGCTCAGATCGGCGACCCGGAGCCAGCAATCCGTCGGATCGAGCTCGGTGAAGCCGACGCCGACGACGTCGTCGAGCGTTGCCGCCCAGCCCTCGGCGGGCTGGTCCTGCACGGAGGATCCGTCGGGCAGGGTGTTGCCGTACTGGATCATGGCGGCCGCGATCGGCCAGTTCTCGTTGGTCAGACCGGTTTCCGGCATGTCGTTCTCCTTCGGCTTCGGCACCGAACGCCGAGACACTCCGCCCTCGACCCGGGCGGGTCAACCGCCCCCTGGGGAAAGCGGGCGCCGGGCCACCAGACGCCACGATCCCCGGCCGTCGGACGGCACGATGCGGGGGCTTGCCTCCGGTCGCCGGTCTCTCCCTCATGCGGGTGCGGACCGGTCGCCGCTTGCCGTCAGGGGAGGACAGTTGTTGGCGGAAGCCCCGTCGGATCGGCGCGTGACAGGAGGCGACCGGCCGTCGCCGCGTGTCCGCCGGCTCCGGACCGGCGCGATCGCGCTGCTCGTGGTGGCAGGCTGCGTGAACTACATGGATCGATCAGCGGTCGCCGTCGCGAACGGTCCGATCCGCGACGCACTCGGCCTGTCGCTCGGCGAGATGGGGCTGCTGCTCTCGTCCTTTGCCTGGGCCTACGGTTTCGCCCAGCTGCCGGCCGGCCTGCTGGTCGACCGTTTCGGCCCGCGACGCGTGCTCGGCGTCGGGCTCGTGCTGTGGTCGCTGGCGCAGGTCGGCAGCGCCTTCTCGCGCTCGCTCGCGGGCTTCACCGCGGCGCGCGTCGCGCTCGGGTTCGGCGAATCGCCGATGTACACCGGCGGCACGCGCGTCTGCGCCGACTGGTTTGCCGAACGCGAGCGCACCATGCCGGTCGCGATCTTCAACGCCTCGGCCTCGCTCGGCCCGGCGATCGCGCCGGCGATCCTGACCGCGCTGATGGCCGCTTACGGCTGGCGCGCCATGTTCGTCGCGATCGGGCTCGCCGGCGTCGCGATCGCGCTTGCCTGGGTCGTGCTGTATCGCGGCCCGGCGGAGGCCGGGCTGTCCCTGGCCGAGCGGCGCGCGATCGCCGACGCGGACCGCGGGGGCGACGAGGCGAGCGAAGCGGCGCCGTCGATCGCGCCGCTCCGCGAGGTCGCCGTGCTGCTCCGGCACCCCTCGACACGCGGCATGGCGTTCGGCTTCGCCGGCGTGATCTACATGACCTGGCTCTACGCGACCTGGCTGCCCGGCTACCTGCAGACGGCACGCCATCTCGGGGTGACGGCGGCGGGGCTGCTCAGCTCGATCCCGCTCGGCGCCGGCTTCGTGGGCGCCTTGGCGGGCGGCGTGGTCGCGACGCGGCTCGGGCGGGCCGGGTTCGATCCGCGCGCGGCCTGCCGATGGTCGGTGATCGCGGCGATGCTCGGAACCGCCGCGTTCACGGTCGCGGGCGCGCTCGCACCGGGCGCGGCGTCGGCGATCGCGCTGCTCTCGGGCGGCGTGTTCTTCGCCAACCTCGCATCGAGCTGCGGCTGGGCTCTCGGCGCGGTGATGACGGTGCCGGCCCGCGTCGGCACGCTGGAGGCGATCCAGAACATCGGCGGTTCGCTCGGCGGAGCGCTGGCCCCGCTGGTGACCGGCGTGGCGGTCGAGGCGACGGGATCGTTCCTCCCGGCGCTGTTCGGGGCGGCGGCCCTGTCGGTGCTGTCGGCGTTCGCCTACTGGCGGTTCGTGCGCGAGCCGATCGAGGCGGCGTAGCCGATGTCGGACGGCACGATCGTCCCAGTGCCGCGGACCGGGTCCGCAGCAGCCCTTTCCCGCGTTCCCCGGCCGTCGTTCGGTCGAGGCCGTCCCGGCATTTTCGCCGCGATGGACGATGCGGATCAAGCTGACGGCGCGGGAGAAGGGCGGCCCAGACTGACGTCCGTCGCTAGTTCCGCGCGCGGTCGACCAGCTTGTTCTTGCCGATCCAGGGCATCATGGCGCGGAGCTTCCCGCCGACCTGCTCGATCTGGTGCTCGGCGTTGCGGCGGCGCATGGCCTTGAAGCC
>CAXUBA010000081.1:0-10387 GCA_964249205.1 uncultured Acetobacteraceae bacterium
GCGGACCGGGCGGCGGCGCGATCACCGGGATCGCGCCCCCGCCGCCGACGTGGCCGCCCCTGACAAGCGTGTAGCCGCCGACCACCGCGACCAGCGCCGCCCCCATGCCGCCGGCGATCGCCGCGAGACGTCGCGTGGTCGGATCCATGCCCGTGGAGCGGGACGGACGGTAGACGGGTCGTTCGGCCATGTCAGCGCATCTCCTCGACCGGCGTGACGCCGAGCACCCCGAGCCCGGCCCGTATGGTGGTCGCGGTCGCTTCGACCAGCGCCAGCCGCGCAAGCGTCTCGACCGGCCGGTCGGCATGGAGGAAGCGGAGCGTCGCGTCCGCCGAGCCGCGGTTCCAGAGCGCATGGAAGTCGGCCGCGAGGTCGGCGAGATAGAAGGCGATCCGGTGCGGCTCGCGCGCCACCGCCGCGCCCGCGACGACGCGGGAGAACGACGCGACCCGGCGGATCAACGCGAGCTCGGCCTCGTCGGCGAGCGGCGCGAGATCCGCCGCAACCAGCTTGTCCCGCTCGACCGCCTCCGCGCCCAGCATGGACGCCGCCGCACGAAGCACCGACCGGCACCGCGCATGCGCGTACTGCACGTAGAACACCGGGTTCTCGCGTGTCTGCGCGACCACCTCGTCGAGGTCGAACTCCATCTGCGCGTCCGACCGGCGCGTCAGCATGGTGAAGCGGACCGCGTCGCGCCCGACCTCCTCGATCAGGTCGCGCATGGTGACGAACGAGCCCGCGCGCTTGCTCATCCGGACCGGCTCGCCGCCGCGCACGAGATGCACGATCTGGCAGAGCACGACCTCGAAGGCGCCGGGGTCGCCGCCGGCGAGCGCCCGCATCGCCGCCCGCATCCGCGGCACGTAGCCGCCGTGGTCGGCGCCGAGCACGTCGATCAGCACGTCGGCGCCGCGCCGGAGCTTGTCCGCGTGGTAGCCGATGTCGTTCGCGAAATACGTGTTCGTCCCGTCGCTCTTTCGGAGCGGCCGGTCGACGTCGTCGCCGAACAGGGTTGAGCGGAACAGCAGCTGCGGACGCGGCTCCCAGTCGTCCGGCGTCTTGCCCTTCGGCGGTTCGAGCACGCCCTCGTAGAGCAGGTCGCCGGCCGCAAGGCGCTCGATCGTCGCGCCGACCGCGCCGCCGTCGAGCACTTCACGCTCCGACGTGAACACGTCGTGTCGGATCCCGAGCAGCGCGAGATCGTCGCGGATGGTCGCCATCATCGCCGCGAGCGTCTCGTTCCGCACCGTGTCGAACCACGTTGCCACCGGCGCGATGCCGCCGTCCGCGGCGGCGAGCGACGGGCCGTGGCGACTTGCGATCGACGCGCCGACCGGCACGAGGTAGTCGCCGCGATACTGCAGCCCTCCCGGGACCGCGGCCGAGAACGCGTCTTCCGTCAGCGACGTGCCGAGCGCCTGCAGCACCCGCCAGTAGGCCGCCCAGGTCAGCGCGACGACCTGTCCGCCGGCATCGTTCACGTAGTATTCGCGGGTCACCGCGTAGCCGGCATGCTCGAGCAGGTTCGCGAGCGCGTCGCCGACGACCGCCCCGCGCGCATGGCCGACATGCATCGGCCCGGTCGGATTGGCCGAAACGTACTCGACGTTCACCCGGTGTCCGGCGCCGAGCGAGCTTCTGCCGTAGCGCTCGCCGAGCCGGAGCACCGGCCGCAGCGTCGCCTGCAGCGACGCGCTGTCGAGGCGGAGATTGACGAAGCCGGGACCGGCGGGCTCGGCGCCGCAGCCGTGCCGCCCGGCGAGCGACGACGCGAGCGCGGCGGCGAGGTCGCGCGGATTGCGTCCGATCGTTTTCGCCGCGATCAGGGCCGCGTTCGTGGTGAGGTCGCCGTGCTTCGGGTCCCGCGGCGGGGTGAGCTCGACGCGCGCGGCGACGTCGTCCGGGATCGACCCGGCGACCGCGCGGAGGCTTTCGAGAACATGGAGACGCCAGGTCGCGTAGAGGTCGTCGCGCTCGGCGGGGTGATCGGTCATGGGGGTGTCTAGGACGATTCGAGAGCCGGCTTCCACAGTCGAGACCCCGGCCGACACCCTCGGCGCGTCGCCGATCGGCCGCCTCCTGGCCGCCCCCGTGCGGCCGGGCAGCGTGGTCTGGCTCGGCGTGCGGCCGGTCCGGCGCGCGCCGCTGGTTGTCTGCCGGGAATTCCGGATCGGCGCGAACGGCAGGATCGAGGGCGATCATGCGCGCGAGGGCGCGCGTGCCGTGACCCTGATCAGCGACACCGACCTTGAAGCGATCGCGTCGTTCCTCGGCACCTCCGCGCCGCTCGCGCCCGCGCGTCTCCGGCGCAACGTGGTGGTCCGCGGACTGAACCTGCACGCGCTGAAGGAGGGCACGTTCCGCCTCGGCTCGGCCCGCCTCGCGATGACCGGCCTCTGCCATCCGTGCTCGCGGATGGAGGAAGAGCTAGGGCCGGGCGGCTACAACGCCGTCCGCGGTCATGGCGGCATCGTCGCGCGCGTCCTGGAAGCGGGCACGGTCCGTCTCGGCGACGCGCTGGTCCGCGACGTCGATGCGACCACCCCGCGTCCCATGCGTTCACCCGGTCTCTTTCGGATGGAGACAGGCTCATGAGCAAGACGACGGGTTCGGCGATCTGGTCGGGCGGCCTCAAGGACGGCGTGGGCGAGCTCACGACGCGGAGCGGCGTGCTGTCGCACACGCCGTACGGCTTCGCGACGCGGTTCGAGGGCAAGCCCGGAACCAATCCGGAGGAACTGATCGCCGCCGCGCATGCCGGGTGCTTCACCATGGCGTTGTCGATGATCCTCGGCGAGGCCGGCCTGACGGCCGAGCGCATGGAGACGACCGCCGAGGTGACGCTCGACCAGGTTCCCGACGGGTTCGCGATCACCAAGATCCACCTGACCCTCAAGGGACAGGTTCCAGGCGCAGACGCGGCCCGCTTCGGCGAACTGGCCGAGAAAGCGAAGCTCGGCTGCCCGGTCTCGAAGGTGCTGAAAGGCGCCGAGATCACGATGACCGCAACGCTCTCCTAGGCGCGCGACGCGCGACGCGGACGGCGGCCGATCGCGCGGACCCATCGATCCACGTCGCCGACGCTCGGGGCGCGATGTGGCGGCCGTCTACTCGGCCGCCACCCTTCCGGACGCCGACAGGGCCTGCGGCGGGTCGACGACCTGCCACCCTCCGCCGAGCGCCTTGTAAAGCGACACGAGATCCGTCTCGACGTCGGTGTCGACCGTCGCGAGTTGGTTCTCGGCCGAGAGCAGCGTCGTCTCGGCCTCGGTCACGTTAAGGAAATCGGTCGCGCCCTGCTGAAAGCCCTGCCGGGCCGAGCCGAACGCCGTCCGGTCGGCATCCACCGTGCGGCTCACGGCGTCGCGGGTCCGCCGCTCCTCGGCATACGCGGTCAGCGCGTCGTCGACGTCGCGCCAGGCCCCGAGCACCGTGCTGCGATACGACAGGGCGGCTTCGCGCTGCTGCGATCGGCGAAGACGCAACGTGCCCACTAAGCGGCCGCCCTCGAACAATGGGACGTCGATCTGCGGCCCGATCGTGAAGGCGCGCGATGGCAGCGAGAACGCATTGCCGATGATCCGTCCGTCCGGCCCGAACTGCCCGGTGAGGCTGACATCCGGATAGAACGATGCGACCGCGACGCCCGTGTTCGCGGTCGCCGCGTGCAGCGAGGCTTCCGCTTCGCGGATGTCGGGACGGCGGCGCAGCAGGGCGGACGGGATCCCGACCGGGACGACGGGCGGCACGGCGATCGCGACCGAAGTGCCGGCGAGCTCGGCCTCGAGCGCCCGCGGCGGCAGGGCGAGCAGGAAGCCGATCGCGTCGACTAGCTGCGCTTCCGTCGCCGCCAGCGCCGGCAGCGTGGAGGCGATCGTGTCGCGCTGCGCCTCGGCCTGCGCCACCGAAAGCGTGGTCGCGACCCCGTTCGCAAACTGGTCGTGCACGAGCGCCACGTCGTGGTCGGCGATCGCGAGGTTGTGCTTGGCGATCGCGACGCGGATCTCGGTGCCGCGGAGCTGCAGGTAGTCCTGCGCGAGCGTCGCGATCGCGTCGAGCGCCACCGCGTGCCGCGCCTCGATCGCCGCTTCCGTGTTCGCGCGCCGCGCTTCAACCGAGCGCCGGATCCGCCCGAACAGGTCGATCTCCCAGGACGCGGTCAACGCATTCTGCCAGATGTCGTAGACATAGGGCGCGTAGGGCGCAGGCTGGACGAGCGAGATGAAGCCGTTCGGGCTCTGCCGCTCGTGCTTGTAGGAGGACTGCTCGTCGACATGCGGCAGGCCCTGCGAGCGCGCGATCTGGCGCTCGGCGTCCGCCTGCTGGATGCGCTCGGCGGCGGTCTGCAGATCGATGTTCTGCCGCGCCAGCCGCGCGACCAGCGACGACAGCTCCGGGTCGTGGAAGCTGTCCCACCAGGTCGGATCGACGGCGTCGCCGCTGACGAGCCCGTTCGCGTGCGGGGTCGACCAGACGGACGGCGACGTGTCGGTAGGCCGCCGGAAGTCCGGTCCGACGGTGCATCCCGCGAGCACGACCGAGGCGGCGCACGCGCCGGCCCAGCGAAGCGATCCGGCGGCCCGCACCTTAGTTCGCCGTGACGCGGCCGGACGCCTGCGCCTGCGCCGCCGCGACGTTCGCCAGACCGGTGTGGATCGTCGTCTCGACCGAAAAGCCTGCCCTGAGCAGGCGCGCGAGCTTCTGACCCGGTGTCACGAGAATCTTCACGGGCAGGCGCTGCACGATCTTCGTGAAGTTGCCGGTCGCGTTGTTCGACGGCACCGGAGAGAAGATCGTCCCCGACGCTGGCGGGATGCCCTGCACCACCCCGTCGAGGTCGATGTTGTAGGCATCGACGTGGATCCGCACGTGCTGGCCCGGCAACACGTGGCGGAGCGCCAGCTCGCGGTAGTTGGCGACGATGTAAAGCCGGTCGAGCGGAACCAGCGACATCAGCACGCCGCCCGGGCTGACGTAGTCGCCGACCTGTACGCTCCGCTCGGTCACGGTGCCGGCCAGGGGGGCCAGAATCCGCGTGTAGCTGAGCGTGAGCCGTTCCTGCCGAACCTGCGCCTCGTCGCCTCGGATCTGCGCCCGATCGGCATCCGCCCTGGCGCGCAGTATGTCGAGCTGATGGCGCGCCGCATCGGTCGACGCCCGTGCGCCGGCGAGTTGCGCCTCGAGCTGCGCGGTGTCGGCCTCCGCCGACTGACGGCTCTGCTGGGTGCCTGCCCCGGTGCTGGCCAGATTCCGGTAGCGCGTCTGGTTGGCGCGCGCGAGACCGAGCTGCGCCTCGAGCGCGCCTTCCTGCGACGATTGCTGCGCGATCACGGAGGGCTGCCGCCCGATGTTCGCGATCGCATCCTGGAACTGCGCGCGGTCGCGGGCCAGCGTCGCTTCCGAGGTCTCGAGCGACACGCGCTGGTCACGGTCGTCGAGCTGCACCAGCAACTGACTGGCGGCGACATGATCGTTATCGTCCACGGCGACCGCGACCACCTGCCCCGCGATGCGCGGCGCGACGGACGCGTAATGTACCTGCACGTAGGCGTCGTCGGTCCAGACGTCCGCCGCCGGCGTCAGCACGATGGCGAGCACGATCGCGACGAAGCCCACCGCCACCAGCACGGCCAGCACGATCGGCCAGAGCGGCCGCCGCTTCGGTTTCCCTTCCTCCCCCTTCGGCTTGCCGTCCGCTTTCGGCGCGTCGCCATCCTTCTTGCCGTTCGCGTCCGACACGCCGCCGCTACCCTATTGCTGCTGGAGTGCAATGCGCGGCGGGTAGGTGCGGACCGGCAGCACCAGCAGGACCACCATCAGCGCCGCCGTGATCGCCGCCATCACCAGGAACGCGTCGCTGAGCGTCAGCACGGTTCCCTGCGCCCGGATCGTCTCGTCGAGCGCCGCGAGGCCTGCTCCCGGGCGCGGCAGGCCGCTCGGCAGCGTGGCCTGGGCGTGGAGCACCGAGGTGCTCTCCTGTCCGGCCTGATCGGTCAGTCGGCTCGAGTGAAGCCCGCCCCGCCAGCGCTGGATCAGCTGGACCAGCCAGACGCTCGTCGCTTCCCCGATCGCGCGGGGCGTGTTCACCAGCGCCGACGCGTACGGCCCTTCCCGTGGCTTGACCGTGTTGGTCGCGAGCATGAGGAGCGACATGACGACCATCGCTTCGCCGGCCGAGATCATGAGCTGCCAGAGAAAGAACTGACCGCCCATCCAGACCGAGGTCAGCAGGCTGTCGCCGATGCAGGCGCCGACGATGAGCCCAAGCCCGATGACATGCACCACTCGCGCATCGACGTGCTCGAAGTTCAGGAGCACCGCGACGAGCGGCAGGAAGAAGAGCTGCGTCAGCGCGATCACGCCGGTGAGCCCGAACGTCTGCAGCGGCCGGAAAGCCTGCACCTGCCCGAGGTACTCGGTCGGCAGCGTCGATCCGGCGCCCGTCACCAGGATGAACGTGAACAGCGCGATCAGCCCGTAGGCGAAGTTCCGGCGGCCGAGCAGCTGGATCCGCATGAGCGGCGCCTCGTGGCACCACTCGTTCCAGACGAAGAGCGGGATCGTCGCGATGCTCACCGCCGCGAGGATGCAAATGAGGTCGGAGTTGAACCAGTCGAGCCGGTCACCCTGCTGGAGCATCGTGGTGAGCGCACCGAACCCGACCAACGACAGCATCATGCCCCGCCAGTCGATGATCCGGAATCGCGCGTATTGCGGCGGATCCTGCGGCATGCCCCACCAGAGCAGCGCGGCGGCGATCGCGTCGATCGGGATCGCTTCCCAGAACGCGAACTGCCAGCCGAGGCCTCCGTCGCCGGAGCCTTCCCACAGGGCCGCGAAGGCCAGGGCCAGGCTCGGGAAGACCGTCGCCGTCAGCGAGTAGGCGGCGAGCCCGTAGAGCCGGATCGGCGGCCCGAGCGCGCGGAGAGCGATCGTGAAGACCAGCGGGATCGTCAGCCCCTCCGACAGACCCTGGAGGATCCGGAGCCCGTAGAGCACCGCGAGGTTTGAGGTCGACGGGATCGCGACGGTCGATGCGCAGCCGAGCGCGATCACGAAAAGCGCCCAGCGCCGGAGCGACAGCGTCAGCAGGAACCAGGGCGAGATCGACATGCCGAACACTTCGGCCGACAGGTAGAGACTGCTGAACCAGGTGCCCGGATCGTGTGTGAAGCCGAGGCCGCCGGAGATGTCGCCGAGAAGGGCCGAGGTGACCGCATCGTTCAGCTCGACGGACATGGCCGCGATGATGATGCCGCCGAGCGCAACGAGCAGCTTAGCGTCCATTCGCCGATCCCACCGTTGCTGATGAGGTAACAGCCGCCCGGACGCGCGGCAACGGCGCGGCCGCTATCCCGGAACGGACAGGTCGGTCAGCCGGCGGTGCTCCTCGACCGCGAAACGGTCCGTCATGCCGGCGATGTAGTCGGCGATCGCGCGCGCGGCCTCCACCGTGCCGGCCTCGCCCGCGACCGCGTTCCATTCCGGCGGCAACAGCAGCGGGTCGCGGTTGAGGATCGAGAACAGCGCGACCGTCACCTCGCGCGCCTTCGTGGTCATCCGGTTCACCCGCCAGTGCCGGTACATGCGCTCGTGGAGGAAGGCGCGGATCGCCGCATTCGACGCCGCCGTCTCCTCGTCGTAGCCGACGACCGGAACGCCGGCGTCCCGGATCGCGTCGGCGTCGCGCGGCGCCAGCGTCGCGAGCCGTCGCCTCGTCTCGTCCACCAGCCGCGTCACCAGCCGGTCGATCACCCGCCGGATCGTCTCGTGCCGGCGCACCGACGGCGCGTGCCCGACCCCGAGCGCCTCGGCGTCGCGCAGTGCCTCGCCGAGCACCGGAAGCTCGCGGAGATCGTCGAGCGTGAGCAGCCCGGCGCGTATCCCGTCGTCGAGGTCGTGGCTGTGATAGGCGATGTCGTCCGACAGCGCCGCGACCTGCGCCTCGGCCGACGCGTAGCGGTCGAGCGCGAGCCGGTGCTCGCGGTCGTATTCGCGGATGAAGGGCGACGGCCGGTCGGCGATCGGCCCGTTGTGCTTCGCGAGCCCCTCGAGCGTGTCCCAGGTGAGATTGAGGCCGGGGAACGCCGCGTAGCGGCTTTCGAGCCGCGTGACGATGCGGAGCGCCTGCTCGTTGTGGTCGAAGCCGCCGAACGGCCGCATCGCGGAGCGCAGCGCGTCCTCGCCGGCATGGCCGAACGGCGTGTGGCCGAGATCGTGCGCGAGCGCCAGCGCCTCGGTCAAATCCTCGTCGAGCGAGAGCGCGCGCGCGATCGAGCGCGCGATCTGCGCGACCTCGAGGCTGTGGGTCAGCCGGGTGCGAAAGAAGTCGCCTTCGTGGTTCACGAAGACCTGCGTCTTGTATTGCAGCTTCCGGAAGGCGGCCGAGTGGACGATGCGGTCGCGATCGCGCTGGAACGGCGTCCGGCTGGCCGATTCCTGTTCCGGGTGGAGCCGTCCGCGTCCCGGTTCGGGCCGCGCGGCATAGGGGGCGAGAGCCATGGACGGACGCTCCGAGATCGCTTCGGGTCGCGCGCCGCTTCAATCGGGCACGGTCCGACGCTAGATACGCATCATGGAACAGATCGCCGATCGTGCCGAATTGCTCCCCACCGGCCTGCCGGGAGACGGTTTCAGGGTCTCGGCCCGCGCGGCCGCTCGCCTCGCCGAGATCGTCCGATCGCAGCCGGGCAGTCCGGACGCGCTCCGCGTGTCCGTGCTGGCCGGCGGTTGCTCGGGCTTCCAGTACCGGTTCGAGCTCGACGGCGCCGTCGCCGACGACGACCGCGTGATCCCGCTCGACGGCGGGACCCGCGTCCTGGTCGACGAGAGCAGCCTCGATCTCCTCCGCGGCGCAGAGCTCGACTTCAACGACGCCCTGATGGGCGCCCACTTCACCGTGCGGAACCCGAACGCCACCTCGTCGTGCGGCTGCGGGACCTCGTTCTCGGTTGACTGACCGCCCCTCGTGCGGATCGCCACCTGGAACGTCAACTCCGTCCGCGCCCGCGAGGCGCATGTCGCGCGCTTCCTCGAGCGCCAGTCGCCCGACCTCCTGCTGCTCCAGGAGATCAAGTGCGAGGAGAGCCAGTTTCCTGCCCTGGCCTTCTCGGCGAGCGGTTACCGCGCGGCGGTGGTTGGCCAGAAGAGCTACAATGGCGTCGCGGTCCTTTCGCGCGCACCGGTCGAGGTCGTCCATCGCGGTCTTCCGGGCCTTGACGAGGAGAAGCCGACCGCGCGCTACCTCGAGATCCGCACCGCGGACGGGCTGACCGTCGGCAACCTCTACCTCCCGAACGGCAACTCCGGCGGCGAGAGCGGCTACGCGGCGAAGCTCACTTGGATGGACGCGCTCCGTGCGCGCGCCGACGCGCTCCTCGCCGACGACACCCCCTTCCTCCTCGCCGGCGACTACAACGTCTGTCCCGAGGCCGACGATCTCGCGCCCGGCACCCTGTCCGCGTCCGACGCGCTGGTCCGGCCGGAAACCCGGGCGCGGTACCGCGCCATGCTCTTCGCCGGCCTCACCGACGCGGTCCGCGCCGTCCGTCCGACCGGCCCCGCCTGGACCTTCTGGGACTACCAGGCCGGTGCGTGGCCGCAGGATCGCGGCCTCCGCATCGATCACGCGCTGCTGTCGCCGCTGACCGCCGAGCGGCTCCGGAGCGCTGAGATCGACCGCGCCCCGCGCGCCGAAGACCAGCCGTCCGACCACACGCCGGTGATCCTGGAGCTCGACGCATGAACCTGACTTGCCGCCTCGCCGTCGCCCTTGTCGTCGCTTTCGTGCTCGGCGGCTGCTCGTCTTCGTTCGGGAGCGGAGGCGGCACGCCGCCCGCGAAGACCTACGTCGTGCTGCCGAACGGGCAGGCCGTTCCCGCCGACCAGTACCGCGGGCCGGCCGCCGGCCAGTGACCGCCCGTCATGGACGCGGAAGCAGGACGATGCCGGGGCGGGACGCGAGACGCGCCAGCCACGCCGTCACGCCCGGCCACCGGGCGAGATCGAAACCACCCTCGTCGGCGCGGTGCGTGTAGGCGAACAGCGCCAGGTCGGCTCGTCGGCGCATCGCCGACGAGCCAAGGATGGACGACGAGCCGGCGTTCCATGACATCGAGCGCCTCGGCGCCCCGTCGCAGGCAATCCCTCACCCGCTCCGGGAAGAGGTTCGCCTCGCGTCGCCACGCGACGAGGCTACGCGCGACCGCGATGTTCGGCTCGTGGCTATACTGCTCGAAGAAGAGCCACTCGTGAACCCGCGTCCGATCGAGGCCAGGCGGCGGCAGCCAGGACGTCCCCTCGGCGAAGTGCAGCAGGATGGCGTTGCTCTCGAGCACCAGCGTCGGAACCTTGCCGATCGGGTGGAGGGCGACGAACGAATCGG
>CAXUBA010000081.1:10487-11701 GCA_964249205.1 uncultured Acetobacteraceae bacterium
TCGAGCACCAGCGTCGGAACCTTGCCGATCGGGTGGAGGGCGACGAACGAATCGGTGCGGGTCTCTCCCGCATTGCTGTCGATCTCGATCCAGTCGAAGTCGCGGCCGGTCAGCGCCAGGATCCGCGCCGCCTTCCAGCAATTGCCGGACATCGTCATGCCGTAGAGCTTCATCCGGTCGGGCCCGGTCACGCGTTCGTCGTCGAAGCCGCTCATCCCGCCGGACCGACGGCCCGTTCGCCACCCGGTGCGGCAGGCCCGCCGATCCGGCAGAGCCCGCCCTCCGAAACCGGCGCGAGCCGCGCCATTGTCTGCGACGCGAACACGTCGAGCGTGTCGGATACCGGCAATCCGGCGGCGCGCGCCGCCTCGGCCGTCCAGGTGTTGCATGTTTCGAACCCGGAATAGCCGCGCGTCGTCGCGTAGAAGATGCTCCCCGAATAAGGCCCGGCGCCGATCGCGAGCAGCCTGCCGTCGCGACCGAGCGCCAGCGTGCGCCAGACGAACGCATCGAGCCGCGCCCGCGCTGCGGCGTTGAGGCGCAGGCGCGCGATCGTCCCGTCGTCGTAGGCGAGCACCGGGTCCGCATCCAGCCCGATCGCCAGGATGACGCCGCGTCCCGGGAACGGCCCGACCAGCAGGTCCGTGATCGAGGTCACCGGCGCCATCATGAACGTGCGCCGCCCGAAGCCCACGACCAGGACGCGAAGACCCGGGAAGATCCGCCGGAACACCGCGAGCTGTCCCACGAGCCCGGACGCGGGGAGGGCGAGATCGGTGTGCCATCCGTGATCGATCACCTCGACCGCCGACGCGTCCGGCACGGCGCCGCCGGCCGTGCAGGTCGGCCGCATCGCGGCACATCCCGCAAGCGCGAGCAGCGTGGCGATCGCCGCCGCCCCGCGACGTCCCGCGCCGAGGCTCAGACGACCAGCCGCAGGCCGACCAGCGCCAGCACCGCGGCAAGCAGCGGCCGCAGCACGAGGTCCGGGGCACGCGAACCGACGAGGCTGCCGACGATGATGCCCGGCACCGACCCCGTCAGCAGCGAGAACAGCAGCGCGCCGTTCACCGTGCCGAGCCACAGGTGGCCGAGACCCGCGATCAGCGTCAGCGGCACGGCGTGGGCGATGTCGGAGCCGACCACGGTCGCCGTCGGCAGCCGCGGATAAAGTAACAGCAGCACGGTGACCCCGATCGCGCCGGCGCCGATCG
>CAXUBA010000082.1:0-11634 GCA_964249205.1 uncultured Acetobacteraceae bacterium
CGGTTTCGCGCCGATGTCGGAGGATTGCCTCACGATTTCGGTGGTGGCGCCGCGGGCGCGTCGTGGCGCGCTTCCGGTCGTGATGTGGATCCACGGCGGCGCGTTCCTCGGCGGCGCCGCGTCGCTGCCGCTCTACGACGGCGCGGCGCTCGCCCGTCACGGCGTCATGTTCGTCGCGTTCAACTACCGGCTCGGCGCGCTCGGATGGCTGGCGAACCCGGCGCTGTCCGCCGAAAGCCCGGACCGCGTATCCGGCAACTACGGCCTGCTCGACCAGATCGCGGCGCTGCGCTGGGTGCATCGAAACATCGGATCGTTCGGCGGCGACCCCGGCCGGGTGACGGTCGCGGGCGAGTCGGCCGGCGCGACCTCGATCCGGGCGCTGATGATCGCGCCGGCGGCGCGCGGGCTGTTCGCGCGCGCGATCCTGGAAAGCCCGGCCGCCGGCTACCCGATGTCGACGCTCGTTGAGGCCGAGCGGGCCGGCGCGGCGCTCGGGACCGACGCGGCGCGTCTCCGCGCGCTGTCGCCCGTTGCCCTCGTCGGGGACGGGACGCGTTTCGCGCCGACGTCCGAAACCCTGGTGCCGATGCGCTACCCGGCACCGGTGGTCGACGGGCACGTCATCCCGCGCGGGTGGGACGATGCCGTCCGGAGCGGCACCGTCGCGCGCGTGCCGGTTCTCGTCGGCAGCAACCAGGACGAGGGCCTGCTGTTCGCCCGCGTGCTGCCGGTCGAGAGCGCCAGCGGCTTCGCGTCCGACCTCGCGCGCATGTTCGGGCCGCTCGCCGCGGATGCCGCGCGCTTGTTTCCCGACCGCACGCTCGACGACGCGCGGGCGTCCGCCGTCCGCCTGATCGGCGAGCAGCGCTACACGATCGGCGCCGCCGACATCGCGGGGGACATGGCGCTGATCGAGCCGGACACCTGGCGCTACGAGTTCACCCGCCATCTCGGCGACGGCCTCATGCCGCCGACCCATGCGGCGGAGCTGCCCTACGTGTTCGGGACGTTCTCCGTGCTGCCGCAAGACGGGCCCGGACCGAACCGGCGCGACCGCGCGGTGTCGGACCAGATGGAACGGTACTGGGTCCGGTTCGCCCGCACCGGAAACCCGAACGGCCCGGCGCTGCCGCGCTGGCCCCGCGCGGCGACCGGGCGCGAGATCGTCCTCGACGCGCCGTCGGCCGTCGCCGTGCCGCCGGACGGGGCGGCGGTCGCGCTGATCGCGTCGCGCTACAGCGAGCGCGAAGGCGCCGCGAGCGTTTCGCGGCCGCCCTGACGCGGCCGCGGCTCGGCCATGGCGCGGAGCGCGCGCGGCCGCGCAAGCGCCAGCAGCACGGCGGCGATCCCGAACGGCAGGCCGGGGAAGTGCAGCCGATCGAGCGCCAGGGAAAGCGAGCCCGCGAAGATCGTCGGGCCGCCGATCCCGGCGAGCCCGGTCAGGCTGGTGTTGGCGCCCTGCAGCCGGCCCTGAGCGCCGGCGTCGGCCCGGCGGGTCATCGCGCTCTGCACCGGCGGCCCGGCGAGCGCGAGCAGCGTGTAGAGCGGGATCGACGCAAGATAAACGACGCCGTCGGGCGCGAACGCCATGACCACGAGCCCCGCGGTCGCGGCCGAGAAGCCGACGGCGAGCGCGCCGCGCTCGCCGAGGATGCGCACGGCGGGCTTGACCAGAAGGCCACCGACCAGCGCGTAGAAGAGGCCGAGCACCGCGAGCGACAGGCCCATCAGGCCGGCGCCGAAGCCGAAGCGGAGTGCCGCCGACAGGATGAACACGGTGATCAGCGCCTGCTGCGCGAGCATCGAGAGCAGGTTCGCGGTGGCGAGCGGCCGGAGCGCCGGCGTGCCGAACAGCCAGCCGAGCGAGCTGAGCGAGTTCGCGCGGCGCCAGCTGAAGCCGGTCCGGCGTTCGCGCGGCCGCGACTCCGGGACCATGAAGGCGGCCCAGGCGGCGTTGGCGAGGCAGACCGCGGACGCCGCCCAGAACGGCGCCCGGATCGAGATCGTGCCGAGCAAACCGCCGAGCGCCGGTCCCACGATGATGCCGACGCCGATCGCGACCGTGATCCGGCCGAACGCCGTCGGCCGCTCCTCCGACGGGACGACGTCGGCGATGAAGGCGCCGGCGGTCGCGATGCTGGCCGCCGCCATGCCGGCGAGGACGCGGCCGGCGAGCAGGGCGGGGACGCTGGCCGCCGTCGCCATCCAGGCCTGCGACAGGGCGAGGCCGAGGCAGGAGACCACGAGCACGGGCTTCCGGCCGAACCGGTCCGACGCCGCGCCCTGGATCGGGCCGAACACGAACTGCATGAGCGAGAAGGCGGTCGCGAAGAGGCCGATCGCACGCGCCGACGCGGCGCCGTCGCCGTGCACGATGCCGAGCACGAGGCGCGGCAGGACCGGGGACGCCGTCGAATAGGCGAGCATGTCGACGAAAACGACGAAGAGGACGAACACCACGGGGCTCAGGACGGCTTTCCTTTATGGGGCCTCTGGTCGGGCCTTCGATCGGCCTGTCGTCGGGCGATCCGCGCTTTGCGGCGCGCCGTCGGACCCGGCGACGGCGGCGGGGTCTTGTTGACCGGGGGGGACCCGTCTCCTACATCCCTGGCCTCGCGCGCCCGCTCGACACGGCCGAACCGACGGGGGCCGGACGGCGCACCCGCTTCCCGGAAGGCCTCCATGTTCGGCTCTCTCGCCCGCGCCCTCTTCGGCACCAGCAACGACCGCACGCTGAAAGCGTTCCAGCGTCGCGTGCCCGAGGTCAACGCGCTGGAGCCGGCGATCGCCTCGCTCGACGACGAGGCGCTGCGGAACCAGACGGTGAAGCTCCGAGCGCGGCTCGCGGAAGGCGTGGCGCTCGACGATCTGCTGCCGGAAGCGTTCGCAACCGTGCGCGAGGCGTCGAAGCGCGTGCTCGGGATGCGGCACTTCGACGTCCAGCTGATCGGCGGCATGGTGCTGAACGCCGGGCGCATCGCCGAGATGAAGACCGGCGAGGGCAAGACGCTGGTCGCGACGCTGGCGACCTACCTGAACGCGCTCACCGGCGGCGGCGTGCACGTCGTGACGGTGAACGACTATCTCGCGCGTCGCGACGCCGAGGACATGGGGCGGCTCTACGGCTTCCTCGGCCTGTCGACCGGGGTGATCGTGCCGGGGCTGACCGACGACGAGCGGCGCGCGTCCTATGCCGCCGACGTCACCTACGGGACGAACAACGAGTTCGGCTTCGACTATCTCCGCGACAACATGAAGTTCCGGCTCGAGGACATGGTCCAGCGGCCGTTCTCGTTCGCGGTGGTCGACGAGGTCGACAGCATCCTGATCGACGAAGCGCGCACGCCGCTGATCATCTCGGGCCCGGCCGAGGACAGTTCCGACCTTTATCGCTCGGTCGACGCGGTGGTGCGCGAGCTCGTCCGCGAGGAAGGCGTCTACGACAAGGACGAAAAGTTCCGTTCGGTCACGCTGACCGAAGCCGGCACCGAACGTGTCGAGGCGATGCTGCGCGAGGCGGGCGTGCTGACCGAGGGCGACCTCTACGACGTCTTCAACATCTCGATCGTGCATCACGTGCAGCAGTCGCTCCGCGCGCACACGCTGTTCGGCCGCGACGACCACTACATCGTCCGGAACGACCAGGTGATCATCATCGACGAGTTCACCGGCCGGATGATGGAAGGGCGGCGCTTCTCGGAAGGGCTGCACCAGGCGCTTGAAGCCAAGGAGTTCGTCACCGTCCAGCAGGAAAACCAGACGCTCGCCTCGATCACCTTCCAGAACTACTTCCGGCTCTATCCGAAGCTGTCCGGCATGACCGGCACGGCGATGACGGAGGCCGACGAGTTCGGCGAAATCTACAAGCTCGACGTGGTCGAGATCCCGACCAACCTGCCGGTCGCGCGTCGCGACGAGGACGACGAGGTTTATCTTTCGGCGACCGAGAAATACGGCTCGGTCGCGACGCTGATCGCCGAAGCGCAGGCGCGCGGCCAGCCGGTGCTCGTCGGCACGACGTCGATCGAGAAGAGCGAGCTGCTGTCGGGCATCCTCCACGAGCGCGGCATCGTGCACTCGGTGCTGAACGCGCGCTTTCACGAGCAGGAGGCGACGATCGTGGCCGACGCCGGGGCGCCCGGCCGCGTCACGATCGCGACGAACATGGCCGGGCGCGGCACCGACATCAAGCTCGGCGGCTCCGCCGAGATGCGGGTCCGCCAGGAGACGCTGTCGATCGAGGATCCGGGCGAGCGCGGGATCCGCGAGGCGGCGATCCGCGCCGAGGTCGCCGAACGGCACGAGCTGGTGAAGTCGTCGGGCGGGCTGTTCGTGATCGGGACCGAACGTCACGAAAGCCGGCGGATCGACAACCAGCTGCGCGGCCGATCGGGCCGGCAGGGCGATCCGGGCGCATCGCGTTTCTTCCTCAGCCTCGAGGACGATCTGATGCGGATCTTCGGATCCGACCGGATGGGCGGCATGCTGCAGCGCCTCGGCCTCAAGGAAGGCGAGGCGATCGTGCATCCCTGGATCAACAAGGCGCTCGAGCGGGCGCAGAAGAAGGTCGAGGCGCGCAACTTCGACACGCGGAAGAATCTGCTCAAATACGACGACGTCATGAACGACCAGCGGCGCGAGGTATACGGGCAGCGCCGCGAGTTCATGGGCGCCGAGGACGTCTCGCCGATCATCGCCGAGATGCGCGACGAGGTGATCGGCAAGTTCATCACCGCGCGCATCCCGGAGCGCTCATTCGCGGAACAGTGGCAGTCAGCGGAGCTCGCCGCCGACGTCGAGCGCGTGTTCTCGGTCGCGCTACCGATTCCGGACTGGTCGCGCGAGGACGCGATCGAGCCGGACGCGGTGGAAAGCCGCATCCGCGACGCGGCCGCTGCCCATCTCGCCGCCAAGGTCGCGAACTACGGCGTACCGATCATGCGCTTCGTCGAGAAGCAGGTGCTGCTCAACACGCTGGACGCGGTCTGGAAGGAACACCTGCTCGCGCTCGACCAGCTGCGCCAGGGCATCTATCTCCGGGCGCACGGGCAGCGCGATCCGCTCAACGAATACAAGCGCGAAGCCTTCGCGCTGTTCAACGCGATGCTCGACGAGCTGCGCGAGCGCGTGGTCACGATGCTGGCGCATGTGGAGATCACCCTGCCGCCGGCCGCGCCGGAGCCGGAGCCGCCGACCGGCGGGCCGCCGACGATCCCGGAACCGTCGCAGGCCGCGCCGTCCTACGTGTCGGCCGAACCGGGCGATCTTGCGGTGCTCGAGGATCCGGCGGTGGTGGACGCGGCCGATCCGGCGACCTGGCGCTTCAGCGCGCGGAACGCGTCCTGCCCGTGCGGGTCGGGGCGGAAGTACAAGCACTGCCATGGCAGGGCCGACTAGCGCGCCCGGGACCGACGCGACACTCGATCGGAGGCGAGACGGGACCGAGACATGGCCGGCCATTCCCATTCCAAGAACATCATGCACCGCAAGGGTGCGCAGGATCAGCGCCGCGCCCGACAGTTCGCGAAGGTGATCCGGGAGATCACGGTCTCCGCCAAGACCGGCCTGCCCGACCCCAACTCGAACCCACGCCTCCGCGCCGCCGTGTCGCTGGCGCGTTCGGTGAACATGCCGAAGGACACGGTCGATCGCGCGATCAAGAAGGCGACCGACACGGGCGGGGGCGCCGACTACGCCGCAGTCCGCTACGAGGGCAAGGGACCGGCCGGCGTCGCGGTGATCGTCGAGACGCTCACCGACAACCGGAACCGCACGGCCTCCGACATCCGCTCGGCGTTCGCAAAGCACGGCGGCGCGCTCGGCGAAACGAACTCGGTGACGTTCATGTTCAGCCGCGTGGGCGCGATCGGCTATCCGGCCGCGGCCGCGTCCGAGGACGCGATGCTGGAGGCGGCGATCGAGGCGGGCGCCGACGAGGCGACGGCGGGCGCGGACGGCCACGAGATCACCTGCCAGCCGGACGATTTCTTCACGGTCCGCGACGCGCTCGAGCGGCGGTTCGGGCCGCCGGAAAGCGCGTCGGTCGAGTGGCGCCCGTCCACCACGGTCACGCTCGACGCGGTGCAGGCGGCGTCGGTGCTGAAGATGATGGACGCGCTCGACGAGAGCGACGACGTGCAGGGCGTCTACGCGAATTACGAGCTGCCGCCCGAGGTCGCCGCCGCACTCGACGCGGCCTGACGCCTAGGATGGCGCTGCTCGTCGGTCTCGATCCCGGGCTTCGCTTCACCGGCTGGGGCGTGATCGAGAGCAGCGGCAACCGGTTGCGCCACGTCGCCGACGGGGTGATCGCGACCGACGGCGAGGCGCCCGTGCCCTCGCGTCTCCGGTCGCTGCACGACGCGCTGCAGGCGCTGCTGGCGGAATGGCGGCCGGGCGAGGCGGCGGTCGAGCAGACCTACGTCAACCGCAACGGGGCCGCGACGCTGAAGCTCGGCTATGCCCGCGGCGTCGTCCTGCTGGCGCCGGCGCTCGCCGGGTTGCCGGTCGCGGAATACGGGGCGATGGAGGTCAAGCGCGCGGTGGTCGGCACCGGGGCGGCGACCAAGGATCAGGTCGGCGTCATGGTGCGGCGGCTGCTGCCGGGCGCGCTGCTCCGCCGGGCGGATGCGGCCGACGCGCTCGCGGTCGCGATCTGCCACGCGCATCACCGGGAAACGCGTCTCCGGATCGGCGTGCCCGCGTGATCGCGTCGCTCGCGGGACTGCTGGCCGCGGTCGAGACCGACCGGTGCGTGATCGACGTGAACGGCGTCGGCTACCTCGTGCAGTGCTCGACGCGGACGATCGCGTCGCTGCCGCGGCCGCCGGAGATCAGCCGCGTCCTGGTCGAGACGCAGGTGCGGGAGGACGCGATCTCGCTGTTCGGCTTCGCCGACGGCGCCGAGCGGGACTGGTTCCGGGCCCTGACGACGCTGCAGGGCGTGGGCGCGAAGCTCGCGCTCGCGGTTCTCTCGGCGCTGTCGCCGCGCGATCTGGTCGCCGCGATCTCGGCCGGCGACCGCGCGAGCCTCACGCGGGTGTCGGGTGTCGGCGCACGTCTCGCGGACCGGATTCTGGCCGAGCTTCGGGCCAAGGTCGCGACGCTGCCGGCGGTCTCGGGCGCTATCACGGGCTTCGCGCCGGCGGCCGGCGTCGAGAACGACGCGCTGACGGCGCTCGCAGGGCTCGGGTTCCGGCGCGTCGAGGTGCATCCGGTGGTGTCGCGCGTGGTCGCGCGGCTCGGGCCGGGCGCGGCGCTCGACGCCGTGCTGCGGGACAGCCTGAAAGAGCTCGGGCCGCGCGCCTAAGCGGGCGGGCGCGACGAGCTGGGGCGGCGTTCCGGAAGGGTGGACGCTCGAGCAGGTTCGAGGCTCTGCCGCGAGCTCCGCCGGGCGCGGCGCGCCCGGACCCGCGATCCGTCAGGTTCGGGCCGCGAGGCGCTTCGCGGCCGTGGCGCGCGGGCCTTTGGCGGGGAACAGCGTGCCGGCGAGGCCGAGACCGTAGCGCGGCATGTTCACGTACATGGCTTCCGCGTTTCCCTGCGGCACGACGTAGGTCTCGTGCCAGATGCCGACGTCGCCGTTCGTTCCGATCTTCCGGTGGAAGTCCTGCCAGGCCGGCAGGTGGTGACGGGTCCCCGCGTGCGCGTAGTCCTGCAGGGCGGCGGCGCTCCGCCAGTACTGGACCACCATGCTTTCGCGGAGGCCAAGATGGCCGCGCGCGCTCAGGAGGCCGAGCTCCGGATGCGCGGCGAGTTCGCGGAGCATCCGCGGCATCGCCCGGAAGGCCGGCAGCCAGGCCCAGACCTTCCAGGGGCGGTTGATGCGGATCCCGATAAGGAACACGACGATCTCGCCGTCCGGCTCGGCACAGACGCGTTCGTTGATGAGGGCTGGCATGTGTCGCTCCCTGGCGGCGCCTGTTGCCGACGGCGCGGCCGCCGCCGTATGTAGGCAGCGACAACATAAGCGTCCATTGTGGTCGCTGTCAACATCGAGATGGAGCGTCCGCGTGCCAGGTTCTCCATCGCCGCCGGCGCCGGCCGCGTATCACCACGGCGATCTCAAGCGCGTCCTGATGGATGCGGCGCTCGCGATGGTCACCGAGGAACAGAACTGGGGCTTCTCGCTCCGGGAGGTCGCGCGTCGGGCGGGAGTGAGCCACAACGCGCCGTATCGGCATTTTCCGGAGAAGCGGGATCTGCTCGCCGCGGTCGCCGCCGAGGGGTTCGCACTGCTCAGGGCCGGCATGCTCCAAGCGGCCGCGGGGACGGACGGGCCGGAGGCGGCGTTGCTGGCGATCGGCGTCGCCTACGTGCGGTTCGGCGTCGCCAACCCGGCGCACTACCGGCTGATGTTCGGGGCCTCGCTCGCGGGGACGGACGGGATCGTCGGTCCGGTCGTTTCGAAGGCGGCGACCGGGTCGCAGTCGGTGCTCGGGGAGATCGTGGCGGACGGCGCCCGTCGTGGCGCGTTCGCGGCGGATCCGGATGACGCGGCGGCGCTCGCCGCGCTCGTGCTCGCCGCCTGGTCGCTCGTGCACGGTCTCACCATGCTGACGATCGACGGACGGGCGGGCGGGACGTCGCCGGAGCGGATCGCGCGCCTGCTGCTCGACGGCGTGCGGCGGCGCGAGGCGGGCTGACGCGGCGGCCGGTCAGGACCCGCTGAACCAGTTGTAGCCCTGTTTTTCCCAGTAGCCGCCGGGGTTCTCGTTGGTGACGTAGAGGGCCGACAGGTATTTCGGGCTTTTGAAGCCGAGCTTGGTCGGCACGCGGAGACGAAGCGGGGCGCCGAACGGCGGGTCGAGCGGCGCGCCGTCGAAGTCGAGCGTCAGGACCGTCTGCCGCTGCAGCGCGGACGGCATGTCGATGCTCGACCAGTAGTCGTCGAAGCACTTGAAGCCGACATAGCGCGCGCGGGGGTCGGCGCCGCCCCGCTTCAGCACGTCGGCCAGCGGCCCCCCCGCCCCCAGGCCGATGTAGCGCCAGCCCTCGATGCAGATGTGGCGGGTGATGTGGCTTTCCTGGTGCATCCCGCGGAGATCCGCGATCGAGAGCGGCCGCTTGTCGGCGACGAGGCCGCCGATCTCGAGACGCCAAGTCGCCGGATCGACCGTCCGCACCTGGTACTCGGGATAGAACGCATTGAAGCGCGCCGGCCGGGTGATGGCGCTCGGGGGGAAGGTCGCGGCGAGACGCTGGCGGCTGAACAGCCAGGCCTGCACGCGGTCGTCGACGCGGAGCATCGCCCAGAGCACGCGGTCGATGCCGCTGTCGGTCGAAAGATCGCCGACGTCGCAGCCGCCGAGCAGCGCAAGGCCGCCGAGCGAGAGCGCGCCCTTGAGCGCGAACCGGCGTTCGACCAGCCGTGCCTGCTTCCGGTGGTCCTTCACGAGCGCCCCTGCTCGGCGCGCACGCCGCCGGTGATCATGGTCGGGAGCGTGCGCGGGTAGAGCGTCACGAGTGCCAGATGCACGACGAGGAAGGCGACGATCGCCGACATCAGCGAGAAGTGGATGACGCGCGCGATCCCATAGCCGCCGAAGCACCAGGTGAGCCAGCCGAGCTGCACCGGCTTCCAGATCGAGAGGCCGCTCAGCACGGCGAAGGTCGCGACCAGGATCACGCCGGAATAGAGCAGGCGCTGCACCGCGTTGTAGTGCCCGCTTTCGTGCTCGAGGCGGAAGGTGACTGCGAGCCAGACGTCGCGCGCGACGGCGCGCGGCGTGCGCGGCGCGACCTCGCGGGCGAAGTGGCCGCTCGCGAACCCCCAGGCGAGATACACGAGCCCGTCCGCGATCAGCACCCACATGGCGGTGAGGTGCCAGGCGACGCCGGCGGCGAGCCAGCCGCCGAGCGTCATCCAGGCCGGGAACACGATCGGCAGGATCGGGGACGCGTTGTAGATCTGCAGCCCGCTGCCGATCATGCAGAGGAGCGCGGCCGCTCCCACCCAGTGACAGATCCGGACGATCGCCGGATGTGCCTTCGGACGCCGCGGCGCCTGCCTCATGGTCTCTCCCCACTCCGTCCGTCCGGTTTCGTCCGATCGCGTCGTCCGGTTACAGCTTGGGCGAGGACGGCGGCAGCGCAACTTCGCGCACCGGCCGCGTTCTGAGCTGGCTTCCGAAGGATATCCAGCATGACACCACGCGTTCTCGCCGCCCTTGTCGGCGTCCCGGTCCTGCTCGCCGCCGCACCGGCGCTCGCCGCGCCGGACCGCATCCGTGGCACGATCGAGAAGGTCACGCCGAGCGGGCTCGTGATCGACCAGCGCGACGGCGGAACGATCACGGTCGCGACGACCGGCGCGACCAAATACGCGAGCGTGGTGCCGTCGAGCCTCGACGCGATCCGGAAGAACGACTTCATCGGCACCGCCACCAAGGGTCCGAAGAACTTCATGGTGGCGCTCGAACTGGTGATCTTCCCGAACAGCATGCGCGGCGCCGGCGAAGGCCAGTACGGGTGGGACCAGCTGCCCGACACCACGATGCGTCACGCGTCGTCGTCCACGACGTCGAGCACGATGACGAACGGTTCGGTGGCCGCGGCCTCGCCGGTCGGCGCCGGGCGCACGAACACGCGGATGACGAACGGGACGGTCGCGGCGGGCCACGGCGGCGCCGCGGGTCGCACGATCACCGTTACCTACGACGGCGGCCAGAGCTCGACCATCCTCGTGCCGCCGACCGCGACGATCGTGCGGTTCGAGCCGGGCGCCGCGTCGCTCGTCGAGACGGGGGCGAAGGTCTTCATCAAGGCGGACGGCGCCGCCAACCCGCCGACCGCGCAGTTCGTCGCCGTTGGCAAGGGCATCACGCCGCCGATGTGATCGGCTTTCCCGCGCATCCCCGATCGAGGATGATCGGGGGATGAGCGGAACGGCGGGGACGGGCGGAGGCAAGGGCGCGGCGGAAACCACGCTCCGTCCGCGTCGGCTCGCGGACTTTACCGGCCAGAAGGCGTCGCGCGAGAACCTCGCCGTGTTCATCGACGCGGCCCGGCATCGCCGCGAGGCTCTCGACCATGTCCTGCTGCACGGGCCGCCCGGCCTCGGCAAGACCACGCTGGCGCAAATCGTGGCGGCGGAGCTCGGCGTCGGGTTTCGCGCGACCTCGGGTCCGGTGATCCAGCGGGCGGGCGATCTCGCCGCCATCCTGACCAACCTCCAGCCGCGCGACGTGCTGTTCATCGACGAGATCCACCGGCTGCAGCCGGCGATCGAGGAGATCCTTTATCCGGCGATGGAGGATTTCCAGCTCGACCTGATCATCGGCGAGGGGCCGTCGGCACGGTCGGTCCGGATCGATCTCGCGCCGTTCACGCTGGTGGCGGCGACAACGCGGGCCGGGCTTCTCGCCACGCCGCTCCGGGATCGGTTCGGGATCCCGCTCCGGCTCGTCTTCTACACGCCGGACGAGCTCCGGCTGATCGTCGCGCGCGGCGCGGTGCGGCTCGGCTTTGCGCTGACCGACGAGGCGGCCGACGAGATCGGACGCCGCTCGCGCGGCACGCCGCGGATCGCCGGACGACTGCTCCGGCGCGTCCGCGACTTCGCGCTGCACGCCGGGATCTGCGGCGCGCTCGGCCGGGTCGCGGCGGACGAGGCGCTGACACGGCTCGAGG
>CAXUBA010000083.1:0-11572 GCA_964249205.1 uncultured Acetobacteraceae bacterium
GTGCGACCCGGCGCCGGTCGCACCGCGCCCGGTGGCCCGCCCGTTGGTCGGCTCAGGCCGCCGTATGCTGCTCCGCGGCCACCAGTCGAACCTTGGTCGCGACCGGTCCCGTGTCGGCCGCTTCCTCGACGTAATGCACCGAAACGCCCTGCCGCAGATCCTCGAACCGCCCGTTCGTCACGCTGTCCCGGTGAAAGTAGAGCTGCGTTCCGGTGTTGGTCAGCAGGAAGCCGTGATCCGCGCCGGGCTCGATCAGGGCGACCTCGCCGGCAACCGCCGAGCCGCTCGGCGCGGAGCTGTCGGTCTGCAGCTTGCCCTTGAACGCGTCGAGCTGACGCTCGGCCGCCTTGAACGCTTCCTTGACCGCGCTTCGCGCATCCGGATGCGCGCGCCGCTCCTTCGCGCGATGCGGATCGTGCGACACGACGAGGTCGCGTCCGGGAACGGACAGCGTTATGTGGACCGCGACGACGTTGCCGGTCTGGTGCTGCTTGTGGAGCGCTTCGACCGACACGCGGCAGCCAATCAGATGCGGAAAGCGTCGGTCGAGCCGCTCCGCGTGCGTCCTGATTTCCGCTTCCAGGCTCTCGGAATGATCGATGTTGTGGAAGGCGATGTCGAGCGGGCGATCCATGTCTTGCTCTCCGTGTCGTCGCGACCTCTGATGGGAGCGCGTGACGCGTCCACCGGTTCGCGCCCAGCGCCATTGAAGTCAGGCAACGTCGGAAACACGTGATGACCGAAGACGATCGACCTCGCGCGAAACCGCAGCGGCTGACGATCCTTCCGCTCGACGAACTCGGCGTCGGCGAACTCGAAGATTACGTCGCCGACCTTCGCGCCGAGATCGCGCGCGTCGAGGCGGCGGTCGCGCGGAAGCGCTCGTTCAAGGATCGCGCCGACGCCGTGTTCGGCCGCGCGCGCGGCGGCGACGCGCCGCCTTGACGGCTCCGGCCCGTTCAATCAAGCCGTCCGCCAACGCGAGGAGATTGACGATGACGACCGGCACGGAACAGGGCGGCGAAGGCGGTTTCGAGGCACTTCCCTCGGGGCTCCGGTTCCGCGACGACGCCGTGGGCGAAGGCGAGACTCCCCGGACCGGCCAGCTCGTCACCGTCCACTACACGGGCTGGCTCGACGACCGGGGCGCGCGCGGACGCAAGTTCGACAGTTCGGTCGATCGCGGCACGCCGTTCTCGTTCACCCTCGGCGTCCGCGAGGTCATCGCGGGCTGGGATCTCGGCGTCGGCGGGATGCGGGTCGGCGGCCGCCGGACGCTCGTGATTCCGCCCGACCTCGGCTACGGCGATCGCGGCGCCGGCCGCGTCATCCCGCCCGGCGCGACCCTGCAGTTCGAAGTCGAGCTCCTCGGCGTGTCCTGACGATGCCGCCTTCCGGCACCCTGCCGCTCCTCGTCACCCACGACGGAAAGTTCCACTGCGACGAGGTCTTCGCCTACGCGGTGCTGCGCCTGTCGCTCGGTCTCGGCGCCGACGATCACCGACTGGTCCGGACGCGCGATCCGGCAGTGATCGCCGAGGCCGACATCGTCTGGGACGTCGGCAGCCGCTACGACCCGTCGGCCGCCCGCTTCGACCATCACCAGCGCGGCGCCCCCAGCCGGCCGGACGGGACGCCGTTCAGCGCTGCCGGCCTCGTCTGGCAGGTGCACGGGGTCGGCGCCACCGGCGCGATCTGCGGCGGCGGTCAGTGCTCGCCGTTCGCCGGGCGGATCGCGACCGTGATCGATGACACGATCGTCCGCTCGATCGACCTCATCGACAACGGGGTCCGGGCCGAAAGCAGCCCGGTCGCGCTGTCGAGCCTGATCGACGATCTGAACCCGACCTGGGACGCGCCGCGCGACCTCGGGCACGCCGACCGCTGCTTCCTCGCCGCGGCCGCGCTCGCGTCCGACGTCCTCCGGCGACGGGTCGACGTCATCTGCGCCCGTTTCCGCGCCGAGGCCGAGGTCGTCGCGGCGCTCGGCCGCAACGAGGATCCACGCATCCTGGTCCTCGAACGCGGCATGCCCTGGAAGTCGATCGTCCACGAGAAGGGTCCGGACGTCGTGTTCTGCGTGGCGCCGTCTCAGACCGGCAACTGGACCGTCTACACCGTCTCGACCACGCCGGAGGCGATGGACCAGCGCGTGCCGCTTCCGGCCGCCTGGGCCGGTCTGGAAGGCGAGGCGCTCGTCCGCGCGAGCGGCGTCGCGGACGCCGTGTTCGTGCACCTGCGCCGCTTCATGGGCGCCGCCCGCACGCGCGACGGCGCGCTCGCGATGGCCAGCCGCGCCCTGGCGCTCGCCACGCCCGGAGCCTGACCTGCACGGACGAGCGTGCGCCGCCTTTCAGTCCGGCGGAGCGCCGTGCCAGAGCGTGGAGGTCCGAATGGTGAAGGCCATCGTGAATGCCGAAGCGCGGACAGGTCGAGCCCGCTCAGGTCGATGAAGAACGGCGCGGTCGGGTTCGTCGTGCTGCGGCCCGGCGGAACGCCGTTGTTCTGCATCCGGCAATTGTAGCTGCGCGTGCGCGGCGGCGCCGAACGACAGGATCTCGACGACGACGCGGATTGCGTTTCTGCAACCGGCTTCGTCCCAACTCGCGCGGGACTGGGCCGCCCGCGTCGGGACGACCCAGAACGCCCGCCGGAGTCAGGTCAAGCGAGCGCGGGACACGAAGCCGAGAACCGACGCTCCGGTTCAGCCGAAGCCGGCCACCGCGTGCGGCACGTAGGCCTCCTCGAGCGCCGCCAGGTCGTCGGCGTCGAGTGCCACGTCGAGCGCTGCCACCGCGTCCTCGAGGTGATGCGGCTTCGACGCACCGACGATCGGCGCGGTGATGCCCGGCTTCGACAGGACCCAGGCGAGGGCGACCCGCGCCCGGTTGACCCCGTGCTTCTCGGCCACCTCGCCCACGCGCTCGACGATGCGCCGGTCCGCGTCCGCGGTCGCGGCGTAGAGCTTCTCGCCGAAGGCGTCCGACCCGGCGCGCTTGGTGTCGGCATCGCCCGGCGGCCGGGTGAGGCGGCCGCGCGCGAGCGGGCTCCACGGGATCACGCCGATGCCTTCCTCCATGCAGAGGCCCAGCATCTCGCGCTCCTCCTCGCGGTAAAGGAGGTTGTAGTGGTTCTGCATCGAAACGAACCGCGCCCAGCCGTTGAGATCGGACAGGTAGAGCGCCTTGCAGAACTGCCACGCGTGCATTGACGAGGCGCCGATGTAGAGGGCCTTGCCGGCGCGGACGACGTCGTTCAGCGCTTCGAGCGTTTCCTCAATCGGCGTCGCGGGATCGAAGCGGTGGATCTGGTAGAGATCGACATAGTCGGTTCCGAGCCGCTTCAGCGAGGCGTCGATCTCCGACATGATCGCTTTCCGCGACAGGCCGCGACCGTTCGGGTCGCCGCGCATCGGGCCGTGCACCTTGGTTGCCAGCACGATCTCGTCGCGCTTTCCATACTCGCGGATGGCACGGCCGGTGATCTCCTCGGACGAGCCGGCCGAATACACGTTCGCCGTGTCGAAGAAGTTGATGCCGAGCTCGAACGCGCGGCGGAAGAACGGAAGGCTGTCGGCTTCGGGAAGCGTCCATTCGTGCGTGCCGCGACCCGGTTCGCCATAGGTCATGCAGCCGAGGCAGATCCGCGAAACGACGAGACCCGTCGCTCCCAGGTTGAGGTATTCCATCGTCGAACTCCTGTGCGAACTCACGGTAGCGGAAGCGGGATGCCATTGATGGTCATATGCGTGTCATCGATCACGACATCCCAGGCCGTCGCGCCGTCGTCGGTCGTCCGCCCCGCCATCCGCAGGATGAGGAAGGCCGCACCCGCCTCGGTCCGTTCGGCGACCGGCAGCGCGTTCTTGAGGTCGTCGAAGTCGGTCGCGACCACGTGCAGCTGGCCCTGCCGCGTGGTCGGCGTGTAGGTCCCGCTCGCCTCGACGCGTCCGTCGCCGGTCTCGACCGTGGCCCGGTCGATGGTGACGACGTCGGACGGCCCGAGCGTGCCGCCGGCGGCGAGCCGGCTCGCTTCGGCGAACGGCATCGAGACCGCGACTAGCGACCGCTCCACCGGTTCGGCCGTCATGTCGTTGCCGGCGGCCGAGAAACCCTCGGTCTCCGCGCGGAGCCGCGCCGTCCCGTTCGGGTCGTGCGAGGCCTCGAGCCGGATGACGTTCGCATCCGCGTTCGCGTCGCCGGAAACGGCGCGAACGCCGGTCCAGCGCTCGGACGCCGTCGCGCCCGGCGCGAGCGAGGCGAGCTCGGCCGCCGCCTCGCGGAAACTGTGCGCGAGGTCGCATGCCTTCGGCCGATGCTCCTCGATTCCGACCAGCAGCCCGCCCGCGAAGAGCGGTGCCAGCGTGTCGAGCGCGGGCGGCCCGGCGGTCGAGAGGGTTTCCGCGTGGAGCCGGCCGCCGCCGCCGCCGCCGGGCCGGGCGAGAACGACGGTCCAGGAGGCGACACGCAGCGCGCCCGGACTGCCGGTCCGATGGCCGACCTGGACGGACAGGGCGCCGCAGCGGTCGCTGTCCCAGCGGACGACATCGTTCGCCGAGGAACCGGCGCTCGCCGCGCGGGCGAGCGCCGGCGGCAGGAGAAGGAGGATCGCGAGGCACGCGCCCGAACGGAACCGTTGCATCGGACATAGGGTGGTGCGCGGACGCGTTCGATGCAAATTGCCCGTCATGCTGCGCACGCTCCGGATCGATCCGTTTATCGTCTCGCTGCTGGGCGCGGTCGGGCTCGCGAGCGTCTTCCCCTGCACCGGCGCGTTTCGCACCGCGTTCGCCGACCTCACCGTCTTCGCGATCGCGCTCATGTTTTTCCTGCAGGGCGCGAGGCTTTCACGCGCCTCGCTGGTCGCCGGCCTGTCGCACTGGCGACTCCATCTCGTGATCCTCGTCGCGACCTTCGTCCTGTTCCCGCTGCTCGGCGAGACGATGCGGACCCTGATGCCGGGCGCGCTCCCGCGATCGCTCTGGCTCGGATTGCTGTTCGTCTGCGCCTTGCCGTCCACGGTGCAGTCGTCGATCGCATTCACGTCGATCGCGCACGGCAACGTTGGGGCGGCGATCGTCGCCGCGACCGCGTCGAACATCGCGGGGATCGTGGTGACGCCGGTCCTGGTCGCGGCGCTCCTGTCGCTGCACGGAGGCATCTCGGTCGATCAGCTCCGCGACATCGCGCTGCAACTGCTGGCGCCGTTCGTCGCCGGACAGATCGCGCAGCGCTCCCTCGGTCCGTTCGTGCGGGCGCACCCGCGCTGGACGATGCTGAGCGACCGCTCGTCGATCCTGCTCGTCGTCTACACCGCGTTCAGCGATGCCGTGACCGGCGGCCTCCTCGGGGCGCTGTCGCTCGGCGATTTCGCGCGCGTGTTCGGGCTCGACGCCGCGCTCCTCGCGGCCGCGCTGCTGATCACGGCGGCCGCGAGCCGGATCTTCCGATTCGAGCGGGCCGACCGTATCGCGATCCTGTTCTGCGGCTCGAAGAAGTCGCTCGCGACCGGCGTCCCGATGGCGAAGCTGCTGTTCGCGCCTTCCGTCGCGGGCGCGGTCGTCGTGCCGCTGATGATCTTCCACCAGATGCAGCTGATGGCCTGCGCGGTGATCGCGCGACGTCTCGCCACCGGTGCGGAGCCCGTGCGCCCTACTGCGGATGGATGAGCGGCCCGGTCTCGGCGGCGCGGACGCCTAACCTGCTCGTGGGACAGGATGAAAGCCCGGAACCGACGATCACCGCAGCGTCCACCCGCGTCAGCGTGTCGGATGTCTCGTGGAACAGCAAGATGCGAGACCGAGCAGGGCGCCGAAGAAGACGAGCTCGAACGGCGGATGCGACGGCCAAGAAGACGCACGGAAGCGTCGCTCATCGCGTTCGGTCGGGCAGGACGCCAGGGCGAGCAGCGCGTCGGCGTCCGGCGAGGCGCGCGCGACGGCCCCCACGTCCTCGTCCGCGAGCGCCGTCAGGCGAAGGTCGCCTGCACCGCGGCCGCGTCCAGCAGGCGCTCGATGACTTCCGGCTCCTGCGCGCCGGCGATCGCCAGCTCGTCGCCGACCAGCAGGCAGGGCACGCCGTTGATCCCGAGCCGGTGCGAACGGATGTTCTCGCCGTGGATCACGTCGACCCCGTCGCTGCCAGCGAGGAGGCGGCGAACGCCGACCGGGTCGAGCCCCGCCTCGGCAGCGATCGCGACCAGCACGCGCGCGTCGCCGGTGTCGAGCCCGTCCGCGAAATGCGCGGCGAACAGGAGCTCGACCAGCGTTGCGGTCACGGCGGGCGCGACCGAAGCGGCGTGGCGCACCAGGCGATGGGCGTCGACGCTCGAGGGGATGCGGGTCATCCGATCGAAGCGGAAGCGGACGTTCTCGGAGGCGCCGAGTTCGGTGATCGAGGAATGGAGGCGGCGCGCACGCTCCTCGCTGCCGAACTTGCGTGCGACGTATTCGGCGCGCGACATGCCGCCCCGCGGCATGTCCGGATTGAGCAGGAACGGGCGCCAATTGAGCTCGATCAAGAGATCGGGACGGCGCGCCAGAGCCCGCCGCAGCCGCCGGTAGCCGAGATAGCACCAGGGACAGACGAGATCGTGGACGATGGCGACCGCGAGACGCGGCCGGATGTCGACGAGCATATTCACGGCTGCAACCTGTAGGCGGTTCGCGTCACGTCGTCACGCGCGCTCTGACCGCGCTGACGGCGCTTTCGTCTACACCTGAGCGTATGAACACGAGCTTACGCGAGCGGGCCGCCGCCGCCGCCGGAACGGAGAGCCGCATGGACGCTTTCGCACCCTTCGTGCGCACGCTTGGGCGCGGTCCCGGTCGCTCACGGGCATTGACGCGGGCCGAAGCGGCCGAGGCCTTCGCGCTGGTGCTGCGGGGCGAGGTCGATCCGCATCAGGTCGGCGCCTTTCTGATGCTGCTGCGTTTCCGCGGCGAGGATCCGGACGAGATCACCGGCCTCGTCGAGGCGGCACGAACCGCGATCGGCGCGGCAGGCGGCGGCCGAAGGGTCGAGGGGGCGCGGCCCGCCGGTCCGGCGGGAGCGCCGCCGGATCTCGACTGGCCGTCCTACGGCTCCGGCCGGACCCGCGGCGCCCCTTGGTTCCTGCTCGCGGGGCTCGCCCTTGCCGGCGCGGGTCACCGGATCCTGATGCACGGGACCAATGAGTTCACCGGCGGCGTGACGGTCGAGAAGGCGCTCGCCGCCCTCGGGATCGCGCCTGCGGCGGACCTCGCCGACGCATCGCGGAGGCTCGACCGCTCGCGCTTCGCCTACCTGCCGCTCGAGCGCCTGTCTCCTGCGCTCGGTGGCCTCATCGGCTTGCGCCGTCTCCTCGGGTTGCGTTCGCCGGTGAACACCGTGTGCCGCCTGCTCGACCCGGGGAACGCGTCGCGCTCGGTGGATGGCGTGTTCCACCCGCCCTACATCGACCTGCATCTCGCGGTCGCCGATCGTCTCGGGCGCGCGCGGCTCGTGGTGGTCAAGGGCGGCGGCGGCGAAGCTGAGCGCGCACCCGCCAAGCGTCTGGCGGTCCACGTGCACGACCGCCGTGAGGGTCGCACGGTGCTCGAGCTGCCGCCGCTGCTGGCGCCTGTCGCCGCTGCCGAGACGATGGTCGAAGACGACTCGCTGCTCGCCGCCGTCTGGGCCGGCGAAGCGGCGCCGCCGAATGCCGTCGCGACGGTCGTCGGCACGGTCGCGCTCGGGCTCCTGGCTCTCGATGCGACGCTCGCTCCCGAGGAGGCGGACCGCCTCGCGCAGGAGATCTGGGCCGGCCGCAGCGCCTGAGCCGCTACTCGCCGGCGGTCGCGACCGAAGCCGATGTCGCCGGGGGCTCGCGCCAGAACGCCCCCGCGACATCGTCCTGCAGCCCGGCGATCGCGATCTGCATCCAGTCGAGGAACTCGTGCAAGCCTCGTATGATGATCTGCTCGATGGTCTGATCGTTGAGCACCCCGCGAATGTCGTCGAGGCGTTCGAGGGCCGCGGCGCTGGCGCGGAGTTCGTAGGCGGTCCGAAGCTGCGTCAGCTGCCAGGTGAGCTGTCCGACGCAGGTTGCGAGCGAGCGGGGAAAGCCGCGGCTGAGCAGAAGGAAGCCCGCGACCGAAGCCGGCGACATCGAGGAGGGTGTCACGCGGCGGAAGGCGTGATAGCCGGAGGCGGAGCGGAGTACCGTGTTCCATTGACTGACGTCGACCGGAGAGCCGACCGGCGCCCCGGTCGGCAGCAACGTATGATACTTGATGTCGACTAGGCGGGTGATCTGATCCGCGCGCTCGATATGCTTGCCGATCTCGTAGAAGCACCAGCCTTGGTCTCGAAAGAACGTGCCATCGGTGATGCCCGCGTGGGTCTGGCATTCCGTCCGAAGCATCTGGCAGACCCCGCCGACCCGAGTCGGCGCGATGTCCTCGGCGCGAAGCGACCGGACCTTGTTGTAGAACACGTTGATGTGCGCCCACATCTCGGTGGAGATGAGCGGCCGGAGCGTCCGCGCATTCTCGCGCGCGTACATGATCAGGCGGACGATCGAGTTCGGGTTGTCGGCGTCGAGCGTATAGAACTCGATGACGTTCTGTGGCTCGGCGCTTCCGTGCGTCGCGTCGAAGCGTTCCTCGTCGGCATTGATCTGCACGATCGAGCGCCAGCCCCGCTTGTCGCCGCTGGTCCGCATGAAGGTTTCGGTCACCGCGAGAACCCGAGCCAGGTTTTCGATGCGCTCGAGATAGCGGGCAAGCCAATTGAGGTTTTCGGCGTAGCGCGACAGAAGGTGAAACGTGCGCGTCGCCGGAACCTCGAGTGCGGCGTCGTGGTCGCCGAAGGTCACCGTGCCGATCATCGTCCGCCGTTCCCTTTCGCCGTATCGCCGGAATCGGCGGAACGGAGCACCCAGGTATCCTTCGAGCCGCCGCCCTGCGACGAGTTGACGACGACCGAACCGCGCTTGAGCGCCACGCGCGACAGCCCGCCGGGCAGCACCCAGGTCGATCGCCCGGTGACGGCGAACGGGCGAAGGTCGACATGGCAGGCGGCAAGACCGTCGTCGAACAGCGTTGGTGCGACGGAAAGCTTGACCATCGGCTGGCTGATGTAGTTGTCCGGATCCGCCTGGAGCTTGGTCCTGAACTCGGCGAGTTCGGCCCGGGACGCGTGCGGTCCGATGATGAGACCATAGCCGCCGGACTCACCGACGGGCTTGACCACGAGCTCGTCGAGATGATCGAGCGTGTAGGACAAGCCCTGCGCTTCGCGGCAGATCTCGGTCGGCACGTTCTCGAGGATCGCGTCCTCCGCGAGATAGTAGCGGATGATCCGTGGCATGTAGGCGTACATCGCCTTGTCGTCGGCGACGCCGGTGCCGACCGCATTGGCGATCGCGACGTTTCCGCGTCGCCACGCAGCGATCAGGCCGCGGACGCCCAGGATGCTGTCCGAACGGAACACGTCGGGGTCGAGGAAGTCGTCGTTGAGACGACGGTAGATGACGTGGACCGGACGCGGTCCGGCGACCGTGCGCATCGAGACCTTCTCGTTCTCGACGACGAGATCGCGGCCCTCGACGAGCGGCACGCCCATCTCGCGGGCGAGGAACACGTGCTCGAAATACGCCGAGTTGTAGATCCCCGGCGACAGCAGGACGACCTGTGGTTCGGGGATGTGCTCCGGCGCGAGTTCGACCAGCGCCGATCGGAGCCGCGCGCCGTAGTCGTCGACCGGCATGATGTCGGCCTCGTTGACGACGTCGGGCAGCACCCGGAGCATCATGTGCCTGTTCTCGATGACGTAGGAGACGCCGGAGGGCGTCCGGACGTTGTCCTCGAGCACCAGGAAGCGGCCGTTCTCGTCGCGCACGATGTCGGTGCCGGCGACATGGGCGTAGACCCGGCGAGGCACGTCGAAGCCGACCATGGCCGGCTGGAAGTTCGGATTGCCGAGGACGAGGGCACGGGGCACCACGCCGTCGCGCAGGATCCGCCCATCGTGATAGAGGTCCCACAGAAGATGGTTGATCGCGGTGACGCGCTGCCGGACGCCCCGCTCGATCTGGTCCCATTCGCGAGCCGCCAGGATGCGTGGGATGAGGTCGAACGGCAGCACGCGATCGATCGCGTCGCGATCGGAGTAGACGGTGAAGGTGATGCCGAGGTTGAACAGCTCGGCCTGCGCGAAGGCGGCGCGCCGGCGGAGTTCCGGAAGGTCGAGGCCCGACATCCGTCGGCAAACCGACCGCACCGCCTCGTCCGCGACGCCGGAAGCCGGGAAGTACTCGCAGAAGAACCCGCGCTGGTCGTAGCCGTCGAAGAGCGACGGCCTGTTCGAGGCGCTCGGGGACCGTTCCGGTGATTGATCGCTTTCCATGCGGTCTCCGTTCAACATCCCGCGACGGGAACGCGGCTCTGCCGAGCTCGTTCGCCCGCGACCCCCTGTGTGATAGGCCCTGCAAGCGGCGGTCCATCCGCGATCTCGCCACGAGGGTGGGGCGGTGGCGCCATTGCCGAAGGTCTTCTCCCCTGAGGATCCGATCGTGACGGGCGTCCCGGAAGGCTTTGACGAGGACCTTTACCTCGCGTCCAATCCCGATCTGCGGCTCGCGTTCGAGCGCGGCCTGATCGGTTCGGCGCTCGAGCATTGGCGCGAGACGGGTGCGGCGGAAACACGGGCGGGCGCGCGGCCGACCTTGCTCGACCACCCGCCCGTTCCGCTACCGATGCCAAGCGACATCGATGCGAACGGCCTCGATCGTGACCTCTACCTCGGCCTCAATCCCGATGTCGCGGACGCGCTCGGCGGTAGCGGGAACATCGTTCCGGCAAAGGATGGAGGCGCCGAGGCGATCCGGCACTGGACCGCCTTCGGGGCAGTCGAAGGGCGGCCCTCGTTCGGGGCGCCAGCACCATGGGATCGTGCGTTCGGCCGCACGCGAGGCGCGACCTGGCGGCCGGCGGAGGGATGCGACCTGTTCGTCGAGGCCGATCCGCAGTCCGGCGAGGAGGCGGCGGTCGGCCGGCGGATCCTGGCTTCGCTCCGCGCCGCTCGTTGCCCGCTTTCGGTCCGGGCCTACACGAGCCGCGGCGGCCATCTCGTGCTGGAGACGGGAGGCGGCGACATGGCGCCGATCCACGGCGTGACGTTGATCGTCGCGACACCGTCGCTCTGTCGACAGCTTCTCGCGACGATCGGGCGGGACGGATTGGCCGGTCGAACGGTGCTCGGTTGCTTCGCACGGGCGCCGCTTCGCCGGCACATGCCGGATTGGCTCCTGCTGTCGACGCTCGACGCGGTGCTGGTGCCGGATCCGGGTGAGGCAGCACTGCTCCGCGCGGTCTCGCCGGTTCCGGTGCATGAAATCAGGATAGCGTCGGCTCGGCTGGCGCCGCGCGAGGCCGCGCGCCGCGCGCTCGGAGTTCGGAACACCGACCGCTTGTGCGTCAAGGAGGATGGGGAAACGGACATCCCGGACGCCGACCTCCTCGCCACGATCGCGTCGAGCGATCCTACGGCCGGGCTTCCGCAGGTCAGGGCCTTTGGCGACGTTCGGGATCCTTGGACCGGCGCATCGCGGC
>CAXUBA010000084.1:0-1952 GCA_964249205.1 uncultured Acetobacteraceae bacterium
CACCGCGACCGTGTCGCCTTCGGCGGGCGGGCGCGCCGTTTCGCGGTCGGGCAGGAACCCGTCGGCGCCGGCGAGCGCCACGAAGGTCCCGCCGAGCACGCCGTCCCGCCGTCCGGCGCGCGCGAGATGGAGATCGTCGACCCCGTCCGGGGCGCCGGGCCGGTGGATCGCGTGATCGGCGAGCGTGCCGTCCCGCATCACCGCCGCCTCGATCTCGCCCGGCCGGTGGCGGAGGCGGACCACCGTCGACCGCGGCGCGTCGTTCAGGGCAGCAGCCCGTGGCCGCGCAGCAACTGCGCCGTTTCGAACAGGGGCAGGCCGACCACTGCGGAATAGGATCCCGACAGGGAGCGGATCATGGCGGCGGCCTGACCCTGGATCGCGTAGCCGCCGGCCTTGCCGTCCCACTCGTCGGCGGCGACGAGCCGGTCGATCTGCGCCGCGGTGAGCCGCGAAAACGCGACCGCCGTTTCGACCGTCCGGTGCGAGCGGCGTCCGTCGCCGGGCGCCTGGAGGACGACCGCAGTCACCACCGTGTGGCGACGGCCGGACAGGAGTGCGAGGAAGCGGCGGGCCTCCGCTTCCGTCGCCGGCTGGCCGAGTGGACGCCGGCCGAGGGCGACCACCGTGTCGGCGGCGAGCACGAAGCTGTCCGGGTGGCGGGTCGCGACGGCGTCGGCCTTTTCCGCGGCGAGGCGCTCGGCGAGCGCGCGGGGCAGCTCGTCCCGACGCGGGCGCTCGTCGACTTCGGCGGGCACCGTGCGGTCCGGCGTGACGCCGATCTGGGCGAGAAGCGCGAGGCGGCGGGGCGATCGGGACGCGAGGATCAGCACGGCGGTCGCTCGCCAATGCTTGGAGCGATCGGGCCGCGCGGCGTCGTGCGGGGTCGTCGCGACGGGGACAAGGCCGGAAAGGGCAGCGCGGGCGCGTCGCTCGTGCCGTGCCGGGACGAGCCGGTCCGCCCCGGCAGGGGAGGCGCCGGTGCTACTTGAAGCGGAACGTGATGCGCCCCTTCGAAAGATCGTACGGCGTCATCTCGACGTTCACGCGGTCGCCCGCGAGCACGCGGATCCGGTTCTTCCGCATCTTGCCGCTGGTGTGCGCGAGGATCAGGTGCTCGTTGTCGAGCTTCACCTTGAACATGGCATTCGGCAGGAGCTCCAGAACCGTCCCGCTGAACTCGATCATGTCTTCCTTGGACATGGGTTTCCTTCAAACGCGACCGCGGCCGCCGGGAGAGTTCCCGGGGCCCTTCGATCGCCCGTTTCCGCTCGGCACCGCTCGCGACCCCGGAAGGTCGACCGCTGCGCCCGCTATCACACCGGAACATGCGCATCCGGCCCCGCCGGGTCAAGCCGAGCGGTCGTCGGCTCCCGGCCCGGGGGTTTTCCGGAGGCGATGGGACACGCTGCGCGCGTGCGCGTCGAGCCCTTCGGCCTCGGCCAGCAGCACCGCCGCCGGCCCGATCGCGGCGAGCGCGCGATCGTCCGCGGCGAGAAAGGTCGTCCGCTTCATGAAGTCGTGGACGGCGAGGCCGGACGCGTAGCGCGCCGTGCGTCCGGTGGGGAGCACGTGGTTCGGGCCGCCGACATAGTCGCCGACCGCTTCCGGCGTCGCGTGGCCGAGGAACACCGAGCCCGCATGGCGGACCCGCGCCATCAAGGCGTCGGGGTCGCCGGTGACGAGCTGGAGATGTTCCGGCGCCAGCCGGTCGACGAGCGCGGGCGCCTCGTCGAGGTTCCGGAGCAGGACGATCGCGCCGTGGTCGCGCCAGGAGGCGCCGGCGATCGCGGCGCGCCCGAGGGTCGGGATCAGGGCGTCGACTGCCGCCGCGACGTCGTCCGCGAGCGCCGCGTCGTCGGTGAGCAGGATCGACTGCGCCGCCTCGTCGTGCTCGGCCTGCGCCATGAGGTCGAGCGCCAGCGCGTGCGGATCGGACGCCCCGGCGTCGG
>CAXUBA010000084.1:1962-2418 GCA_964249205.1 uncultured Acetobacteraceae bacterium
ACCCGGCGCACGGTCTCGGTGCCAAAGGCGAGCGCCGCGACCGCCTGCGCGCCGCCCACCCGGAACACCTCGGTGACGCCGGCGCGCCGTGCGGCCGCGAGCACCAGCGGCGGCACGACGCCGCCCGGCGCGGGCACGCACATGGTGATCCGTCCGACGCCCGCGACCGCGGCGGGGATGGCGTTCATCAGCACCGAGGAGGGGTAGGCCGCCTTGCCGCCCGGCACGTAGATCCCGACGGCGTCGAGCGCGGTCCAGCGGATCCCCATGCGGACGCCGAGCGCGTCGGTGAGCGCGAGATCGGCGGGCTTCTGTGCCCGATGGAAGAACTCGATCCGGGTCGCCGCAAGGTCGAGCGCGTCGGCCAGCGCCGGCGGTACGGCGGCGACCGCGTCGGCGATCTCGCGCCGGTCGACCCGGAGCGGCCGCGCGTGGTGATCGAAGCGCTCGGTCCAG
>CAXUBA010000084.1:2428-11431 GCA_964249205.1 uncultured Acetobacteraceae bacterium
GCGTCGCCGCCCGCGCGCACGTCGGCGACGATGGCGGCGACCGTCTTGCTGACGTCGGGCGAGGGGCCGGCGCGATCGGCGACGAGCGTCTCGAACGCGCGCTCGAAATCGGGATCGGCCGCGTCGAGCCGCCTCACGTCCCGTCCGGCCCGATCGCGTCGTGGCCGACGGCGTCGCGGAAGCGGCCGACCAGCGCCGTCAGGCGTTCGGCGTCGGTCTTCATCGCGGTGCGGTTGACCACGAGACGCGAGGTCACGTCGGCGATCCGCTCGATCTCGCGGAGCCCGTTCGCCCGCAGCGTGGACCCGGTCTGCACGAGGTCGACGATCAGCCGCGCGAGGCCGAGGCCGGGTGCGAGCTCCATCGCGCCGTTCAGGTGGACGATCTCCGCCTGCACGCCGCGCGAGGCGAAATGCCGGCGGGTCAGCGACGGGTATTTGGTGGCGACGCGGACCTGGCTCAGCCGCGGGCTCCAGCTGTGCGGATCCTCGGCGCCGATCGCCACGCTCGGCTCGGCGACCGACACGCGGCAATGGCCGATCGCGAGATCGACCGGCGCGTAGATCTCGGAATAATCGAACTCCATCAGCACGTCGGCGCCGCAGATGCCGATCTGCGCCGCGCCGAAGGCGACGAACGTCGCGACGTCGAACGACCGGACCCGGACGAGGTCGAGCGCCGGGTCGTCGGTCGTGAAGCGGAGGCGCCGGTCGTCCTCGTCGGCGAAGCCCGCCTCGGGCACAATGCCGGCGCGTCGCAGCAGCGGGATGGCCTCGGCGAGGATGCGGCCCTTCGGCACGGCCATGATCATGGGCGCGGCCATCGCGACACGCTCGGCGCTTCCGGCGGGTCCGGGAGACAGTCTCGATGGCGAAACGTTCGCGGTCACGGTGCGCTCAGTCGGACACGCGTTCGATCCGGGCGCCGCAGGCGGCGAGCTTCCGCTCGACCTCCTCGTAGCCGCGGTCGAGGTGGTAGACCCGGCTCAGCACGGTTTCGCCGGACGCCGCGAGGCCGGCGAGGATGAGCGACACCGAGGCGCGGAGATCGGTCGCCATCACGGGGGCGCCCGACAGCGACGCGACGCCGCGGATGATGGCGGACGATCCGTGCACGTTGATCCGCGCGCCCATGCGGACGAGCTCCGGCACATGCATGAAGCGGTTCTCGAAGATCGTCTCGGTCATCATCGAGGCGCCGTCGGCGACCGTCATCGCGGCCATGAACTGCGCCTGCATGTCGGTCGGGAAGCCGGGATAGGGTTCCGTCATCACGTCGACGCCGCGGAGCCGTCCCGAGCGGCGCACGCGGAGGCCGCCGTCCTCGTCGTTGATGTCAACGCCGGATTCCTCGAGCGCGCGGGCGACGGCGCCGAGATGCTCGAGCTTGCCGCCCGCGAGCTTCACGTCGCCGCCGGCGACCGCGACCGCGCAGGCGTAGGTGCCGGTCTCGATGCGGTCGGGGAGAATCGGGTGCACCGCCGCATGCAGCCGGTCGACGCCGTCCACCACCAGCGTGTCGGTGCCGATCCCCTCGATCCGCGCGCCCATCGCGACGAGGCAGGCGGCGAGGTCGCCGATCTCGGGCTCGCGCGCGGCGTTGACGAGCTCGGTCCGGCCGCGTGCCAGCGACGCCGCCATCAGGAGGTTCTCGGTCGCGCCGACGGAGGCGAGCGGGAACACGATCCGGGCGCCGACCAGCCCGTCCGCGGCGGTCGCGTGGATATAGCCCTGCTCGATCCGGATCGCGGCGCCGAGCTGTTCCAGCCCCTTCAGATGGAGGTCGACCGGGCGGGTGCCGATCGCGCAGCCGCCGGGCAGCGACACGCGCGCCTCGCCGCAGCGGGCGAGCAGCGGGCCGAGCACCAGCACGGACGCCCGCATCTTGCGGACGATCTCGTACGGGGCCTCGGTGCCGGTGATCCGGCCGCCGATCGCGAGCCGCCGTCCGTCGCCGTCGAGATCGTCGATGAGGAGTCCGTGCTGCCCGAGCAGCTCCAGCATGGTCCGGATGTCGGCGATCCGGGGCACGCGGGTCAGCGTCAGGCGCTCGTCGGTGAGCAGGGAAGCGGCGAGCAGCGGCAGCGCCGCGTTCTTCGCGCCGCCGATCGGAATGGTGCCGGCGAGCGGGCGCTGTCCGCGGATCAGGAAACGGTCCATGCGTCGGTCGATCCTCAGGTCCTGGCCTACAGGCGCGGCAGCGAAACGCCGCGCTGGTTCATGTATTTGCCGGCTCGGTCGGCATAGCTGGTCTCGCACGGCGCGTCGCCGGAGAGAAAGAGGAACTGGCAGATGCCCTCGTTGGCGTAGATCCGCGCCGGCAGCGGGGTCGTGTTGCTGATCTCGATCGTGACCTGGCCTTCCCATTCCGGCTCGAGCGGCGTCACGTTCACGATGATCCCGCAACGCGCGTAGGTCGACTTGCCGAGGCAGATCACCAGCACGTCGCGCGGGACGCGGAAGTATTCGATCGTATGGGCGAGCGCGAAGGAGTTGGGCGGAATGGTGCAGACCGGCCCGTGCCGGGTCACGAAGCTGTCGGCCGAGAAGTCCTTGGGGTCGACCACCGCGCTGTCGACGTTGGTGAAGACGCGGAAGTCGTCGGCGACGCGCGCGTCGTAGCCGTAGGAGGACAGGCCGTAGCTGATCACGCCGTCGCGCCGCTGCGCTTCGGTGAAGGGCTCGATCATGCCCTGCTCGACGGCCATGCGCCGGATCCAGCGGTCGGACATCACGGTCATGCGGGGCGGCCTCCTGGTCGCGGCTGGACGCGTCCGCTCGTAGCGGCAAGCGCCGGGTGCGGCAAATCGGCGGGTGCGGTCCGGTGTCAGCCTGACGGCGCGGGCTCGTCCGGGTCAGGCGCTTGCGGCGGCGGGCCGGCTTCGCGCGCGCGGTCCTGCGCCTTGCGGCGGCGGAGATTGGCGCGGAGCGCGTCCGCTTCCCGCCTAAGACGCTCTTCGCGCGCGCGCTCGGCGCGACGGGTGCGGTCCGACGGCGGTGTGCTCGACGTCATCTCGGATCCTGCCGAAGGCGGCGCGTGTCGGTGTCGGCGGGGTGGGGCCTGCCGGATCCGACACGCGGGTCTAGCACGGTCCCGCCGTCCTCGTCGCCCAGGAACCCGGCGCGTCCGGCACGAGGCGTCCGCCGCGGGTGGGCCGACGCGGCCTTCGGGTCAGATCCCGGACCGGTTGCCCCCGGCCCAGCCGGGCAGGCTCTTCGCCTCGTCGCTTCGCGCGAGCTTCAGCGCCCGCGCGGCGGCCTTGTCGAAGTCGTCCACGGCCAGCGACGCGTCGATCCGCCGGCGCAGGAAGTCGGCCCACAGGAACTCTGAAAACGGCCGGTCGCTCTTCGCGCACCCGCCCTCGCGGATCAGCGCGCCGGCGAGGCTCCGGAACGGATCGTCCGCGAGCCCGGACAGGTCCGACGGGATCTCGTCGAGCGGACACCGGCGCCCTTTCGCGTCGTAGGCGTGACACCAGGCGCTGTTGTCGAGGACCGTCCAGAACTCGTCCTTCGGCAGGTGCGACAGATCGTCGATCACGGTGACCGCGACGTCGCCCGCCTGTTCCTCTTGGAGGGCGCGCGCGAAGTGGTGGTGGTCGACGATGAAGTGACGCTCGTGCGGACCGAGCAAGGCCGGGATGACGTGCCGGCGGAGGAGCCTGGCGCGTCCCTTCTCGCCGGTCGCGCGCCATTCGGCCCGCTTCAGCTCGACCTCGCGGAAGCCAACGGTCATCTGAGTCGGTCGGAGGTCGGCGACAGGAATCCCGATCGCGATCTTGTCGGACATGGCAGGTCTCCTCACGCTGTCGGTTCTGTCGCACGGTCGCCGAGCCCGTGCACGACCTGCCGCGGACGCCCGGACATCGGGGTGGCGCGGAGCGACCGACCTGCAGGTCGACTTTCGGCTGGCGGATCGCGTTGATGTCGCCGCTGTGCGTGCGATCAACGCCGAAGCCTGCGTGGCCGCGTACGGGCCGATCGTCGGTGTCGACCCCGCCCCGGCGCACGAAGGTCACGGCGAAGGATCGATGATGGCGCAGTCTGGATGGCCGTCGTGGCGAGGAGGGGTGGCTCGCCTGCCCGTCAGGCTCGCCGTTCGGCGTCCTGCAGCATCGGTGCTGATCCCGATCGCGGGATGACTGCGGTGAATGTCGTTCCGCCCGTTTCCGACGAGACCACACCGATGGTTCCACCATGGGCTAAAACGACTTGCTTCGTGATGTAGAGCCCCAGGCCGAGGTTCGCGGATTGCCCCAGACTGTTCTCGTCAGGCAGACCGCGCGTCAGGGGATCGAAAATAGCCTCTATCCTTTCGGGTGCGATCGGAACTCCTTCGTTGCTGAGCGCAAGCGTGATCGTCTGAGGGCCGCCCTCAACCTCAACTCGGATCGGCGCGTCCTGGAAGCCATATTGAATCGCGTTGTTCAGCAGATTGGAAAACACCTGACCGATCCGGGCCTTGTCCCATTCGCCCGAAAGCTTACCCGACATGCTGATCTCTATGGCGCGCCTGGGGTACTGAGCCCGGACTTCGTCGACAATCTGCCGGGCGACAAACCCCATGTCCATCATGCTCCTGACCACCGGGAGGCCTGCACCGTACCGCGCTTGTGTGACGTCGATCAGCGTCTTGATCAAGGCGCCCATCCTGTCGGCGCTTTCGAGCACGTTCTTGAACAGCACCGTCTGGCGTTCGTTCATGCCCGCCATGTGAAGGGCGAGCTCAGCCGAGAGCCGAATGGCCTGGACGGGGCTGCGCAGCTCATGCCCTACGATCCCGATCAAGAGTCTTTCCGACTGCAAGACCTTCTTCTTGTAGAAGTTGACTGACTCTGCCAGTTCCTGATCGATCGCTTCGTTGAAGCGCGTCATCTCGTAGAGGTCCCTTGCGTCCAGGACCGGGTGTGCCGTGCTCCAAAGCCGCAGGACGCTCGCACGGAGGGCGCGATACTCCGAGGCCATCTGGCCGATATCGAAGCCTCCGGCAAACCTCAGTGCCGCGTGCGTCTGAGCCGCGGTGTTGGTCGCGTCCTTGCTTCCGTACGACTTGACTTGCTGCGCCTCGGCGCTTTGAACCTTCTCGATGTCCGAGACGACGAAGTCGAGGATCTGGTGGATATGATCACGCAGAGCCAGCGGTGACATGCCACCAGAGAACGGCGTCATCGTCCGTGCGAAGTCTTCCCACTCTCCGACGATCAGCCCGACGTTGTCTCGGATGAACCCCGGCAGTCGCCTCGTCGGCGGAACGGGCCCGCCGTCCGCAAGGGTAACGACGTTCGAGAGCGTCGCAGCGGGGGCGGTATCCTCCGGCATCGGTTTACTTTCGAATTTGCGTTTTCAATCAGACAAGCATGGTGATGAGGCGATCGGCCCGCAGCGATGAACAACGTCGGGGCTTCTGCAAACGTGAGCCGCAGGCCAAATGTGGGTGAGGGACGTCCGGGCGTTTCAGCGAGCTCCTGCGGCGCCAGCTGCGAACTCCGAGAACAGGATGTTGGGCACCAGACCTTTTCGGCTGCGCACAAGATCAGCACCGGCATCTCATCATCGATGCAGAGGGCCCGCACTCAACTGGATTAAGAGTATGAAGCGTGCGGAACAGCGGGAGCAGGTGGGCTGTCAGCCGATCGTTCGAAGAACGGTTCGCGGGTCAGCCCGACAGCTCTCCTGCAGGACTTGCGAAGCGCCGGAGGCGATCACCACGGGGGTGCCTGGTCGACGAGCACGGCACTGTCTTCCAAAAGGAGCACACACATGCTGCGTCCGGTGCGCGGAAATCCGCAAACTTCAAGGCGAAGGTCACGCGACGCGCCGGCTCGCTCGGCCTGGCGTCGTATGCTCCACGGCTCCGCACGACGTGACAATGATCGAAGCTGTCTCGTGCGCTGAACAAAGGGTGACAGCGCAAGCTCACGTTCCGTTGGATGCAGGCTGATGATCGATCGGAGCAGCCAGGACGCCGACATGAGACACGTCGACGTCTCATCGCACGTGTGTCCGACGCTCTCAAATATTTAGGGCGCTTCGAGACTGTCGGAAGTCTGCTCAGCATGGAGCGCCGACCCGACGATCAGTGGCGAAACGGAGATCGCCACGACCGATCGCAGCAGCTGCCTGCCTCGGCTCGACACGACGCTGATTTCGACCGCCGCATTGCGCTCGCCTCGGTCGATCTCTTCGGCCACCAGCGCTACGGCGCTGCGCACGCCGAAAGCCAGAGCGTCTTCCGGAGCCGCGTAGTCGGCCCCCTCGTCACAGGAGTGGAACGTCGAGTTCCGAGCATGAATGAAAAGCACCGCCATGATCCGCCTCCATCGAGGCGAAGACCAAGGCCTTCAGCCGTCAGCGCCCCGGGGCGTCATGCTGACGATGAGGGACTTCTACCCGACCCACGGATGCGATCAATATCGCTTATCAATATACAGGGTTAGCAAAGGGTGTTGCGCTCACCGGAGCGCGCGAAGCCGACGGTGCAGGTAGTTGTCGTCGAAGCCGGAAATCTGGGTCAAGACGCTCGGCTGAGCGATGCGGAGGACACCGCGCCGCAACTCGATTGCGGCCGATCTGCGGAGATCCTGAAGCGTCCGGTTGATGTGGACCGGCGTCATGCCCAGTGCGTCCGCGAGCACCGCCTGCGAGAGCGGGAGCTCCATCTCGTCACCCAACGCGATCCCGATGCGGACGCCGCGTATGTAGAGTTCCAGCAGGAGGTGCGCCACGCGCTCGACAGCGGAACGTCGGCCCAGACTGACGATCCAGGCCCGAAGGGTGCCCTCGTCGACGAGCTGGGCCACATACATCGCCCGAGCAATGAGCGGATGCGCGCCCATCAACTCGTCCATGTCGCGACCCTCGATCTTCGCGACCTTGGCACGGGTCACTGTCTGGATGCTGTGATCCATCTCGGCGAGCATGCCGATGTTGAGATCGCAAGCGTCGCCGGGCATCATGAAGGCCATGATCTGACGCGTGCCGCTCGGCAGCACCTTGTAGCGGAACGCCCAACCCTCAAGGATGACGATGACCGGCCCGGGCTTATCGCCCTCCCGGATCAGATCGATGCGCGGCGCGTAGTCGTGCGTGCGGTTGGTCGCGGCCTCGAGAGCAAGGACGCTCTCGTCGGAAAGATCCCCAAATCCCTGCAGCTTCTCGACGAAACGATTGGTCATCGACCGGGCCTACACGCAAAAACTTCGAGAACAAACAAATCGAAGTTAATAACTTTCGCGTGGACGATCAAACCCGATAAACTTGCTTGGTCGCGCTCGGCCGGGTCCGCCCCGACGCGGACGGGACCGGGGCGGCCGGTCGCATCCCGGCTTGGTCCGGGACGACGGGCGTAACAGGCCGCAAACGGCGCTGATATGCCGCGATCGAGGTTCGGGTCGGTCAACCGGGCCGATGCGTTTCCTCGGACGAACGCGCGCGCCAGATCACCCCGGGCACCGCACGGGTGGAGGTGATGCAAGCGCGGTTGCGGCGAGCGGTTCAGCCCTACCTGGTGATCGCGCGCGGCACCGATTTCGGCTCGCCTTGCAGCGCGGCCGCGTGCTCGTCGAACACGGTCTCGATGGCTCCCATGACCAATCGCGTGTGGGGTGCCGCGCCGGTCAGCTCGTGGCGGACGAGGAACACGTCCTCCACCAGGTCCACCGGTGGTTCGGCGACTCGCGTCAGACTGTCATCCGCGTCGCCGAGGAAGCATGGAAGCAGCGACGCGCCCGCTCCTTCGCGGACGGCCGTATGTCTCGCCGCAACCTCCGCCATTCGGAACCTGACAGGAAGGTCTCGGGCGACTGCGAACCGGTCGAGCCAGCCGGACTGAGAGCGGGCGCGATCCGTCCTGGGCAGCCCGATCACCTCTCGAGGGGCGTGGCCGCACACGGCGTAGACGCCGAAGGCGACCCGTCCGATCTTGCGGGCGGCGAGCGGTCCGTCTTCGGGCAGGCGACGCATCCGGAGCGCGATGTCGGCATCGCCGCTTCCAGGATCCTGCCTGACGCGTGTGGTCAGCACTTCGACCTGCACGGTTTCCGGTTCGAGAAGGGCCGACAGACGGGTCGCCCGGGTGGCAAGGAAGAGCGAGACGGACCCTGTCGCGGTGATGCGCACCGGCGCGTCCTTTGGCGCCGCGAGCCGCGCCGCGCACGCGATGAACGACTTTGCCGCCTCGTCCATCCCCGTTCCTGCAACCGACAGAGCGCGGCCTGCCTCGGTGAGGTCGAGCCGGTTCGGGAGCCGGGCGAACAGCGGGAGGCCGAGCGACGCTTCCAGGGACTGAACGCGCCGCCCGACCGTCACCGCGCTGATGCCGAGGAGGCTTGCGGCTCCGGGAAGAGTCCCGGTCCGCACGACGGCGAGGAACGCCCTGACGTCGTCCCATGGGGGCGACGGCGGCCGTCCCGGGAGGATGGTGGGTCGAGCGTCAGTCCCCGAGGCCATGCAGGGCGGCGTGCTGGAGAAGCATGATGGTCTTACCATCGACGATCTCGCCGCGCGCGACCATCTCCATCGCGGCGGCAAGCGGCAGTTCGAGCACCTCGATGTCCTCCCCTTCGGCCCGGTCGCCGCCACCGCCCGCTCGCTCCGAGGCGTCATACGTCGCGGTGAAGAAGACGAGGCGCTCGGTCACCGAGCCTGGGCTCATGAACGCCTCGAAGATGCGTTGCGGCGTCGAGATGCGGCAGCCCGCCTCCTCCTCGGCCTCACGGCGAATCGCCTCCTCGGGCGTGCAGTCGTCGAGCAGCCCGGCCACGACCTCGACGAGCGGTTCCTTGTGGCCGTTCACGTAGGCCGGGTAGCGGAACTGCCGCGTCAGCAGGACCAGGCCGCGCACGGGATCGTGGAGGAGGATGGCCGCCCCGTTTCCCCGATCGTAGGTCTCGCGGCTGAGCGTCTGCCACGAGCCGTCGTGGCGCCTGCGGTCGAACGTCGTCTTCCGGAGCACGGACCAGTCGTCGGACAGCACGCGCACCTCATGGATGCGGATCCCATCATC
>CAXUBA010000085.1:0-571 GCA_964249205.1 uncultured Acetobacteraceae bacterium
GTGTTGCCGGCACGGTCGCGACCGTCGCCGGCAACACCGACGCGGTCGGCTCCGACGACTTCAACCAGGCGTTGTCCGAAGCGCGCGCGCGGAACGTGGCCGTGGCGCTGGCGCAGCGCGGCGTGGATCCGCGCGTCCTTCGCGCCGTCGGCTTCGGCCGGCATCGGCCGGTCGCGACGAACGACACGACCGACGGGCGCGCCCGCAACCGACGGGTCGAGATCGCCCTGTCGCCATCGTTCGACGCCAACCTCGCGGCGCTGCGGCAAGTTGTGCCCGTGCTCGCGTCGGTTCCGGATGCCGCGGCGGCGTTGGCCGGGGCACCGGCCGCTCAGGCGTCGACCGCCCCGCCGTCCGGGGCGATCGCGCCCCGGCAGCCGTCGGCTCTGTCGATCCACCCGAACCGGCCGCAGTCGGTGCGGCCGAACGCGTTGGGGCCGTCCATTCCTTATTGAGCGAGGCTCTCGCGCCGGAGACGCAGTCGAGGACAGGGGGGGTGCCCCCCCCCCCCCCCCCCCCGCCGGGGGGCCGGGCCCCCCCGAACAAATGGGCGCACGGAACAAAGCCGGGG
>CAXUBA010000085.1:581-10330 GCA_964249205.1 uncultured Acetobacteraceae bacterium
CGCGCCGGAGACGCAGTCGAGGACAGCGGGGTTCCACCCCGCACCCCGCCAGGCGCTGGGCGCCTGGACCCCTGATCAGACTTGGACGCTCGATCGATCGCGGGTCTGAGCGCGCCGCGCCCAGCGGAGTTTGAGGCAGAGCCTCAAAGGGTGCCCCGGCAGCCTGTCGGACCTTCCGCCGCCGCGGACGCCGCCCCCGCTCGTCCTGATTGGCAGCGGCCGAAGCGCGGCCCATATTCGCGGTCGTGATCGGTGGCAGGAACCTGTTCGCGGCGACCGGCTCGGAGCCGGATCTCGCATCGTCGGCGCCGCCGGCGAAGGATGCGGCGCGCGTGCCGCGCTCGGACGCGCTGCTGCGGGCGCTCGACCGCGTCGCCGCCTTCCCGCCCGGACGCGCCTACGACCTCGCCCGCGATCCCGCCGAGCTCGCCGGTTGGGCCGACGAGGAGGCCGCCAGCGGCCACGTGACGCTCGGCCCCCGGGGCCTATCCGCCGGCGAGCGCCTCCATGTCATCCAGCCCGCGCGCCATCTCGTGTCCGAGTGGCGCGACGCGCGTTCGGCCTTCGACGTCGCGATCGAGCCCTACGGCGCCGATCTCGCGGCGGCGGCCGCGCTCGAGCGAGAAACCGCGGAACTCGACAGTCGGGCCGCCGCCGAGCTCGCCGCCATCACTCGCCGCGCCGACGACGACCACAACTGGCGCGAAACACGCGACCGGATGCTCGACGCGCGTCACCGTTTCGAGGACAGCCGGCTCGCGCATGGCAATCGCGACGCCAGCATGCGGAGCGCGCACCCGGCCTACTGGGCCGGTCTCGCGCTGATCGGCGCCGCGGAATGGCTGATCAACTACGACACGCTCGTGATGTTCTTCGGTATCCCCGCGATGGCGATCGGCGCGACCATGATCCTTGCCTTCGCCATGGCCTTCGCCAGCCACGCGCACGGGATCGTCTGGAAGCAGTGGAGCCACCGGTTCGGGCGCCACCGCTCGGTCACGCAGCGCGCCTCCTCGACGCGGCTGCTCGGCCTCGGATCGCTCGCGCTGATCGGCGTGCTGCTATTCGCCGGCTTCTCGCGCTTCTCGGTGATCATGCATCAGGCCGCATCGCAGCCGGCGCAGAACATCCTCGGCGCTCAGGCGAGCATCACCTTCGATCCCGGCCGGGACGTGCTGATCTCGCTGCTCGCCAACCTCCTGGCCTGGCTGGTCGGGACCTTCCTGTCGTTCTTCTGCCACGACGAGGATCCGGACCATATGGAGGCGACGGCGCAGTACGCGCGCTGGCACAAGCGCTTCCTCCGCGTCGATGCGCCCTACCGCACCGAGCGCGAGGTTGCTGAGGCCCGCGTCGAACGTGAGCGCGGCGAGCGTCGGCGTGCCGCCGAGGCGCGGCGCGCCCGGGTCCGCCCGCAGTCCGAGATGCTCGCGCAGGTCGAGGCGCACGAGACCGCGGTGCTCCGCGCGACGCTCGCCGCGGTCCAGCGCAACCTCGGCCTTTACCGCGCGGCGCTCGCCGATGCCGCCCGGCGGCACCGGACGGTGATCACCGCCGAGCAGCCGCTGACCGACCCGCTCCAGCGTGCCGGGATCGACACGCCCGCGCCCCAGGCGCTCGACGCGACGCAGCTGCGGAACCGACCGCACGACCTCGATCTCGACGTGATCCGCTCGCTCGCGTGACGCGCGAGGTGGTGTCCCGTCCGTCGCCGCGCCGGCGCGACCCTGTCGCGGCCGCGTTCGCGCTCGTCGCGACGGTCTCGCTCGCGCCCGTCGCGGCGCACGCGCAGCTGTTCGGTTCCGAGGGCCTCGATCCGACCTTCTGCAAGCTCGCGACCGTCCGTGAAACCGTCGTCTACATCGACGACACGATGATGACGGACGGACAGACCGCCTGGGCGACCAGCCTGATGGACAAGTTGCGCGCGACCCTGACCCCGGGCGAGCTCGTGACCGTTGTCCGCCTGTCGCCGGCGGGAGCCGGGAGCAGCCAGGAGGTCTGGCACGGCTGCTGGCCGGCGCTATCGGAAACCGACCGCCAGCGGGCGGCGCACGGCATCTACATCTTCAAGGCCGACCCCGCGTCGCAGATCGACACGCAGCAGCGTTTCTTCGCGCGCGATTTCGGCGGCGCGTTGACCCGTATCTACGTCGCGGCCAAGCGGCCCGGGGACGAGACCCGGATCGATCCCGCCAAGCCGCCGCACAAGAACATCGTGCGCGCGCTCGCGTCGGACGGCGGGCGGTTCGCCGACGCGTCCCGCACCATCCGCGCCATCCTTTATTCCGACCTCGCCGAGAACAGCGACTTGTTCTCCGTCTTCAGGCCGGCCCCCGTCCCGTTCCCGGATCTCGGCGGCCGGCTCGGGACCTACCTCCGGCACGGCGTCTTCTACGACTACGGGCTCGCGACCGACATCGCGAGCGGCGGCCCGGAAGACCTGCCCGAACGGACCCGCGCCGACTGGCGGGCGGCGCTGCGCGCCATGGCGGCGGTGCCGGCCGGCATGGGATCAGACCTCAACGTGCCGAACGTGCTGCCGGTGACATCGGCCACCTACAACGTCAGTCTCGCCTTCGGACCGGACACGCTGGACGGCAAGCTCGCGCTGCTCGCGGGCAGCGACGGCGAGCTCGTCGACAGCTGGATCGGGATCTCTCGCCTGCCAGACAGCGGCGTAACCGGGACGTTCCGCTGCGCCGAAACCGCGGACGGGGCGCGATGCCGGGTCGACGGCGCGACCACCTCGGGCATCGCGACCTCGTCGCAGAGCGAGACGGTGAGCCTTGCCGGCCCGCAGTCGGGAACGCTCACCGGTCACCTCGGCGTGCCGGGCACACAATATCTCTACAAGCTCACGGCTACCCGCGCGGATTGACGAAGCGCGTTCCGGCCCCATTGCAATGGCATGGACCAGGAACTCGAGTATCGCGGCGTCAGGACGCTGATCGGGACCGAACGCGACGGGATCCGTCGCTGGTCGATCCATCCGGCGGACGGACCGCACGACGGCGCCGCGGCCGGATACGCGCGCGCCGAGAACGCGCGGGGATCGTTCAAGGAGGCGGTGTTCGCGTCGCGCGAGGCGATCGACGCCTGGCTCGACGGCGATTCCGGAGCCGCCGCCGCCGAGTAGCGGCGGCTCTCAGTCGCCGATCAGGTGGAACGCGATCTCGCGCCGGTGCGGCCGGGTGCGGTGCTCGAACAGGAAGATCCCCTGCCAAGTGCCGAGCATCGGTGCGCCGGCGGCGACCGGAATGGTGAGCTGGACCCCGGTGAGCGCGGCACGGAGATGCGCCGGCATGTCGTCCGGCCCTTCGAGGTCGTGTCGGTAGCGCGTCGGATGCTCGGGCGCGACCGACGCGGCCCAGTCCTCGAGGTCGTCGAGCACTTCGGGGCTCGCGTTCTCGGTGACGAGCAGCGAGGCCGACGTGTGCCGGCACCAGAGCGTCAGCAAACCGGTCTCGACCGCGCTCCGTCGGACCGCCTCGAGCACCGGCCCGGTGATCGCGTGGAGACCACGCCGCCGGGTCCGCACCTCGATCGTGTCGATCGCCTGCCGCATCTAAGCCTCCGTCCCGGCGCTAAGCGATAAATCCGACGATGCGCTCCGCCTCCCGGCAGATCGGGTCGGCGATCTCGCGCGCGCGCGCGGCGCCCGCGCGCAGCGTGTCGTCGATGTGCGCCGGATCGGCGAGCAGCCGGAGCGTCTCCTCGCGGATCGGCGCGATCGACCCGACCAGCGCGGCGGCGAGGATCTCCTTGAACCGGCCGAACCCCGATCCGCCGTGTTCGGCGAGCACCGCATCGACGGAGCGTCCTTCGAGGGCCGCCAGGATCTCGACTAGGTTGCGCGCTTCCGGCCGCCCTTCCAACCCCGCCGGCTCCGACGGGAGCGCGTCGGGATCGGTCTTCGCACGGCGGATCTTGAGCGCAATCTCCTCGTCACGGTCGGTCATGTTGATACGGCTCTGGTCGGACGGATCCGACTTCGACATCTTCCGCGTGCCGTCGCGGAGGCTCATCACGCGCGCCGCCTCGCGCGGGATCATCGCGCGCGGCTCGGGAAAGAAATCCACCCCGTAATCGTGGTTGAACTTCTGCCGGATGTCGTCCGTGAGCTCGAGATGCTGGCGCTGGTCGTCGCCGACCGGCACGAGGTCGGCGTGGTAGGCGAGGATGTCGGCCGCCATCAGGGTCGGATAGATCCAGAGCCCGACGCTGGCGGCTTCGCGGTCGCGGCCGGCCTTGTCCTTGAACTGCGTCATGCGGTTGAGCCAGCCGATGCGGCAGACGCAGTTGAGCAGCCAGGCCAGCCTGGCATGCGCGGGCGATCCCGACTGGTGGAACAGCACGACCCGCGTCGGATCGAGACCCGACGCGAGCAGCGACGCCGCGACCTCGCGCGTGTTCCGTCGCAGCGCGTCGGGATCCTGCCACACCGTGACGGCATGAAGATCGACGATGCAGTAGAGGCACTCGTGCTGATCCTGCGAGGCGACCCATTGCCGCATCGCGCCCAGATAATTGCCGAGCGTGGGGACGCCGGTTGGCTGTATCCCCGATAGGATGCGTCCCATGGCTCCTTTAGACGTGCCGCTCCCGACCCGGTCAAGGCGGCGCCCCACCGAGGCCCGGAACGCCGCCCTGCTCCGGGTGCTCAAAACCGGTCCGATCCCGACCTGGCTGCCGCTGATGCTCGGCTTCCTCGCCGCCGTCGGGCCGCTCTCGACCGACGTCTACCTGCCCGCCTTCCCGGCCCTCGAGCACAGTCTCCACGCGCCGGCGGGAAGCGCGCAGGTCACGCTCGCGACATGGTTCGCCGGGCTCTCGATCGGGCAGCTGGTCCAGGGACCGCTCTCCGACCGGTTCGGGCGGCGCGTGCCGCTGCTGATCGGGACGGTCGTGTTCACGGTCGCCTGCGCCGGCTGCGCGCTCAGCGGCTCGATCCTGACCCTGTCCGTGTTCCGCTTCCTCGCCGCCCTCGGCGCGTCAGCGTCGATGGTGGCGCCGCGCGCCGTGGTGCGCGACCTTCGCGACGGCCACGACGCTCGCCGCCTGATGGCGCAGCTCACCCTGGTGATGGGCGCGGTGCCGATCGTCGCGCCCTCGCTCGGCGGGCTGATGCTGACCGTCACCTCCTGGCGCGCGATCTTCTGGGTCTGCGTGCTTTACGGCCTCGCGGTCCTCGTCCTCGTCCTCCGCGCCCTGCCCGACACGCTTCGGGTGGATCAGCGCGTCCGGGTCGACCTGATCACCCAGGTGATCCGCTACGTCGCGATCCTGCGCGAACGATGCTTCATTACCCATGCGATGATGATCGGCATGGCGCTGTTCGGCCTGTTCGCCTATCTCGGCGGTTCGCCGGTCGCCTATGTCCGCGAGTTCGGGCTGACGCCGCCCGAATACGCGCTCGCCTTCAGCGCCAACGCCGCGATCTACATCGGCTCGATTCAGCTCAGCGTGCCGATCGCGTCCCGCCTCGGCTCCGACCGGGCGCTCAGCGTCGCCGCCGGCGCGTTCTTCGCGGCGAGCCTCGTGCTTCTCGTGATCGCGTTCACCCGCGCCGGCGGCCTCTACGGGCTGCTGATCGGCATCGCGCTCAACCTGTTCTCGATCGGGCTGCTCGGGCCGGTCGCGCCGGTCGCGGCGCTGTCGCGCCACTCCGCACATGCCGGCAGCGCGTCCGCGATGCTCGGCACGCTGCAGTTCCTGCTTGGCGCCGCGGCCGCCTTCCTGGTGGGCCTCATGGACGACGGGACCGCGCGGCCGATCGCAATCCTGATGCTGGTCGCCTCCTTTTCGGTCGTGATCGCCGACCGGCTGCGGCCGCGCGGGATCGCCGGACGCTGAACGGCCGACGATGTCGGCAGGGTCCGGAAACAGGGAGGACAGCATGGACGACGACGCCGGACGCTTCATCGCGGACGCGCTCGACCGCCTTTCCCTCGCGCTCGAGGACCGGTCGTCGCCGTTCCGCAATCTCGCGCTGGCGACCGTGTCGGCGGCCGGGGCGCCGCGAGTCAGGACGGTGATCCTCCGAGCGGTCGAGCGCGATCCGCTGCGGCTCACCGTCTTCACCGACGTTCGCGCCGGCAAGATCGCCGACATCGCCGCCGAGGGCCGCGTCTCGCTTCTCGCCTGGTCCGAACCGGACAGGCTGCAGATCCGGATGGAAGGACGCGCGACCGTGCACGGTCCCGGTTGCGACGTCGCGCGCGGCTTTTGGGACGCGCTACCGCCGCACGGGCGGGCCGCCTACGGGCTCGACGCGACGCCGGGCACGGCGGTCGCCGCGCCCGACGCGCCGCACGGGCTGACGGACGGCGAGCGCGCGGGGTTCTTCGCGGCGGTCGCCGTGCAGGCCACGCTTGTCGACGTGCTTCTTCTCGGGCCGCATGGCGCGCAGACCCGGGCGCTGCGCGACGGGACAGGTGCTTGGTGGGTGGCGCCCTGAGGGAAGGACAGGAGCCAGGGCGCTGCCCTGGACCCCGTTCGGGAGTTCAGCGGCGGATGCGGTTGCCGAGGACGAAGCCGAACAGGCCGATCAGCAGGACGCCGGCCACGTACTGGAAACTGCCGACATAGGCGTCGAAGCGGCTCGACAGCCGTAGACCCACGTCCGGGGTGGACGACGTGCACATCGTCAGGAAGCTGAAGCCGATCACGTCCGGCCACGACCTGTCCGCGACGGCTCTTGCGCCTCCGGTGGCGACATGAAGCAGGCTTCCGGCTTCGCGGTAGTAGACCGCGAACAGCAGCAGCACGACCATGTAGGCGCGCACCACCCGCAACAGGCTTTCGCCGTAGTCGCACAGCCATTCGGCGAAGCTGTCGGCGAACCCGGTCGCGCCGCTCACCACGACATCGCGGACCCGCCAGCCGCGCGCGGCGTCGCGGGCGAGACGATACGCCTCGCGCTTGGCCATGCGGCGGCCCCGCTTGTAGCACCAAGCGGCCGCATCGGTGTCGCCAAGGCTCCCGAAGTTCCGCTCGAGACCGCCGTAGGCGCGACGGGCGCCTTCCCATTCGCGTGCCACGTCCTCACCGACTGCGCCGCCGAGCTGATCGAGCCGGAGCCTCGTGCGGTCGAACCAGGCGTCGGCGAGGCGCGCGTGTCGGAGGTCGCAGGTGCCGAGATCGAGTTCCCGCAGACGGGCGCCGGCGAGATTGCTGCCGGCGAGGATGGCGCCGCCGAGATCGCAGCCGGTCAGGTCGGCGCGCGCGAGGTTGGCGCCCGTGAGATCGGCCTTCTGGAGCACGGCACCCCGGAGATCGGCGTTCGGCAGGTCGGCGCCCGTCAGATCGGCCTCGACCAGCACCGCCGCCCGCAGGTCGACGTTCGGCGCTTCCGTGCCGCCGAGCTTCGCCCCCCATAGATCCGCCCGCCCGAGCCGCGCACCGTCGAGCAGGGCGCCGCGGAGGTCGGCGAAGCGCAGGGTCGCCCGGTCGAGCACCGCGTCCTCCAGGAGAGCGTCGCGCGCGTCGAGCTCGCTTGCCCGCGCGTCGGTCAGGTCGGCGCCCGACAGGTCGGCGCCGCGCAACGACGCGCCGTCGAGGCAGGCCCCGGCGAGGCGGACACCCCGAAAGACGACGCCGTCGAACCGGGCGCCGACGAGCGAGGCGCCGACGAGGTCAAGGTCGGGCAGCGACGCGCCGGCCAGATCCTCGCGCGCGCAGAGGACCGCCGCCCGCGACGCGACGTCGATCCCGTCGAGATGGGCCGCAAGCTGCGCGAGGTCGATGTCTGGCATGGGGCTCGAAGCGGTGAGGTTGATCGATCAACGTCGGAACGACGTCCGCGGCGCATCGGCGGCGCACCGGGGCGTCGATGGGCCGGGAGGGCGCCGACCGCGACGTTTCGCGGCGGCGTCGCGATCGGACTTGTGCTGCAACGCCCGACGGCACGACCATGCCGCGGCCGCGGGCGGGCCGGTCGGCGACGAGGGAGGGACGATGTTCCAGGCCGTTCGACACCGGCTCCGCCGTCGGGGTTCCGGCCGGCTGTCGCGGCATCGGCACACGCGGCTGACGCTCGAGCGCACCGCGACGGACCGGCGCTTCCTGATGCCCTATCGACCGACCTACGCGTTCCGCGGCGCCGCGATCGACGCGACGCATCGGCTTCTCGCCACGTGTCCCCGGCGCGATGGGATGATCGACATCGGCATCCCGGGCTGGCTGCTGCCGGCCGACGCCCAGAAGCTGTACGAGATGGTCCGCTTCTGCGGCGGCGACGTGCTCGAGCTCGGGACGTATCGCGGCCTGTCGGCCTCGCTCGCGCTCGAGGCGATGACGGCGGCCGGGTCGGACGCCACGCTGGTGTCGATCGACCTCGATCCGGGCTCCACCGCGGCCGGCGCCGCGACCGTCAAGGGACGCGCGGGATCCGGGCGCGCGTTCTTCTTCACGACCAGCGCCGACGAGGCGCTCGACACCTTCACGCGCGCCGAGCGGCGGTTCCGCTTCTGCTTCATCGACCATTCGCATCGCTACGAGCACGTGCTGAGCGCGTGCCGGAAGCTGCCGGGCGTGCTTGAGCCGGGCGCGTTCTGCCTGTTCCATGACTACAACGATCCGCGCAACGCCGATCGGCGCGACGACGACTACGGGGTCTACCAGGCGGTGCGGGACGGGCTGGATCCCGAGCGCTTCGGCTTCTGGGGGATCTACGGCTGCACGGGGCTGTTCCGCTTCGAGGGCTGAGGCGCGCGCGCCGGTGCTCTCGTGCGCGGCGGCCGCCGCGCGTCAGGCCTGTCGGATCTCGATCAGCCGCTTCCGGATCGCCCGCCCGTGCTCGACGCGTTCGGCCACGAACGCCCCGTCGCCCTCCCGGATGGCGGACGCCATGTGCGCCGCGTCGCGCGAGAAGCGGTCGAGCATGTCGAGCAGCGCGTCGCGGTTGTTGAGGAAGACGTCGCGCCACATCACCGGATCGGACGCCGCGATCCGGGTGAAGTCGCGGAACCCCGAGGCGGCGAACTTCAGGACGTCCTCGCCGCTCTCCGCCGCGAGCGCCTCCGCCGTGCCGCAGATCGTGAATGCGATCAGATGCGGCAGGTGGCTGATCGCGGCGACCACCCGGTCGTGATGCTCGGCCGTCATCCGCTCGGTCATCGATCCGCAGCCTCGCCACATCGCCTCGACAGATCCAATGGCCTCCTCGTCGGCGTTCTCCGGCGGCACGACGAGACACCAGCGGTCCTCGAACAGCGTCGCGAACCCGCTGTCCGGGCCGGAAAACTCCGTGCCCGCCATCGGATGCGCCGCGACGAAACGCGCGTGCGCCGGCAGCAACGGCGCGACGTCGCGGATCACCGATCGCTTGGTCGAGCCGACGTCGGTGACGATCGCGCCCGTCCGGAGGTGCGGCGCGACGGCGCGCGCGGCTTGCCCGAACGCCCCGACCGGCGTCGCCAGCACGATCGCGTCGGCACCGCGCACCGCAGCGGCGGCCGTGTCCGCGACCTCGTCCGCGAAACCGAGTTCGCGGACCCGCGCGCGCACCGCGGGATCGGCATCAAACACCGCGACCGTGCCCGCAAATGCGCCCCGGGCCCGGCGCGCCAGCGACCCGCCGATCAGCCCGACGCCGAGGATCGCGAGCCGCTCGAACAGCGTTTCAGCCACCGCGCGGAAAGTCCTCGAAGGCCTCGATCACCAGCCCGACCTCCTCGTCGGTGCCGACGGTGATCCGGAGGCAGTGCGGCAGGCCGTAGCTCGCGACGTGGCGCACGATGATGCCG
>CAXUBA010000085.1:10340-11025 GCA_964249205.1 uncultured Acetobacteraceae bacterium
CGGCTGTTATGCGCGCGGACCTGCTCGATCCAGCCGCGCTCGGCGAGCGCCGCCTCGCCGGCCGCCTGCGTCGCGAGCGGCACGCCGAACGGCTCGCGGATCCGGTTCAGCACGTCGATGACCGCCTCGGGCCCGTAGGCCCAGCCGAGCCGCGCGCCGCCCATGCCGTAGGCCTTGCTGAAGGTCCGGGTCATCACCGTGTCGGCCGCGCGGTCGACCAGCGCCGCGCCGGCCTCGTAGCCGGGATCGTCGACGTATTCGGCATAGGCCGCGTCGAGCACGAGCAGCACGTCGGGGGGCAGTCCGTCGCGCAGCCGCCGGAGCGCGTCGCCGTCGATCGTGCTGCCGGTCGGGTTGTTCGGGTTCGCGATCATCACCAGCCGCGTGCGGGGCGACACCGCTTCGAGGATCGCGTCGACGTCGGTCGCGAGGTCTCGCTCCGGCGCGCGCACGACCATGCCGCCCGCCTTGGTCTGGGCGATCGCGTAGATCGAGAACCCGTGCTCGCTCATCACGAGCTCCGTGCCCGGACCGCCGTAGGCGAGCGCCAGCAGGGTGAAGATCGGGTCCGACCCCGTGTCGCAGACGATACGCGCCGGATCGAGGCCGTGCGCGCGGCCGATCGCGTCGCGGAGCCGCGCGCTGCCGCCGTCCGGGTAGCGGTGGAGCCCGGCGGCGGCGGCCT
>CAXUBA010000086.1:0-10954 GCA_964249205.1 uncultured Acetobacteraceae bacterium
GGCTGAACGATGTGCGGCATCGCCGGGCTTTCGCTCGGCCCCGGAGCCCCGCCGCCGTCGCAGTCGAGCCTCGCGGCGATCGGCGAGGCGCTCGGCCATCGCGGCCCGGACGGCGTGGGCGCGACCGTGGTCGGACGCGTGGCCCTGCTCCATTGCCGCCTCGCGATCGTCGATCTCGCGGGCGGCGACCAGCCGCTGTTCGGCGGCGAAAGCGCACTGATCGCGAACGGCGAGATCTACAACGATCCTGCGATCCGCGCCGCGCGCGGCGGCGCCGGCTACGTGACGGGGAGCGACTGCGAAACCCCGCTGCGTCTTTATCTCGACGCGGGGGCCGGCTACGCGCGCGATCTCCGCGGCATGTACGCGATCGCGATCCACGACCGGCCGGCGCGCGCCCTGACGCTGTCGCGTGACCCGTTCGGCATCAAGCCGCTCTACATCGCGTCGTTGCCGGACGGGATCGCGTTCGCTTCCGAGCCGCGCGCGCTGCTCCGGTCCGGCCTCGTTTCGACGACCGAGCGGGCGGACGCGCGCGACGAACTCCTCCAGCTCGGCTTCACCACCGGCGCGCGGACGATCTTCGCCGGGATCGACCGCGTCCTGCCCGGCGAAACGCTCCGGATCGTCGACGGCCACGTGCTCGCGCGCACCCGGATCGAGGCGGTGCCCGCGGGCCCGCCCGAACCGATCGCGGAGGCGGACGCGCTCGCCCGGCTCGACGCGGCGCTCCTCGACAGCGTCGCGGCGCATCTCCGGAGCGACGTCGAGGTCGGCCTCTTCCTGTCGGGCGGCATCGACAGCGCCGCCGTGCGCACGGCCATGCACCGGCTCGGCGCGCCGGTGCGGAGCTTCACCGCGCGCTTCGACGTCCTGGGGAGCGCAGACGAAACGGAACGCGCCGCGACGCTGGCACGCGGGAGCGGCGCACGGCACGAGACGCTGACGATCGACCGCGACACGGTCTGGCGCTCGCTTCCCGCGATCGTCGATGCGACCGACGATCCCGTCGCCGACTACGCGATCATCCCGACCTGGCTGCTTGCCCGCCGGGCCGCGACGCACGGGCTCAAGGTTGTGCTCTCGGGCGAGGGGGGCGACGAGATCTTCGCCGGCTATGGCCGCCACCGACGGGCAATGCGCCCCTGGTGGCGCGGCGGACGACGGGCGCGCGGCACCGGCCGCCTCGAAGGCCTCGGCGTGCTCCGGGCGCCGGCCGGACAGTCGTGGCGCGACGGATATCGGGCGTCGGAAGCCGCCGCGCTCGTCGGCGACCGGTCCCGCCTTGCCGCCGCGCAGGCGGTCGATCTCGCGGACTGGCTGCCGAACGACCTCCTGCTGAAGCTCGACCGCTGCCTGATGGCGCACGGGATCGAGGGACGCACCCCCTTCCTCGATCCCGCCGTCGCGGGCGCGGCGTTCCGGCTGCCGGATGCGCTCAAGGTGCAGAACGGGCTCGGCAAGCACCTGCTCCGATCCTGGCTCGCCGCCAACAACCCGGCGTCGCACCCTTTCGACCGCAAGCAGGGTTTCACGGTGCCGGTCGGCGCGTGGATCAGCGACGAGGGCGATCGCCTCGGACCCCTGGTCGCGGCGACGGAGGCGATCCGCGCGATCGCCGAACCCGACCGCGTCCGCGCCCTGTTCCGCGCCGCGTCGGGCCGGCGCGAGCGTCATGCCGCCTGGACGCTGCTGTACTACGCGCTCTGGCACCGGGCGCATGTCGAGGGCCGGCCGACGGCCGGCATCGACACCTTCAGCTTTCTCGCCGCACGCTGAGCGATCGCGGACAGGAGGACGGCCAGCCATGTCGGACCACGACCTCGTCATTCGGAACGGCACCATCGTCCTGCCCTGGGGGATCGCGGAGGCCGATCTCGGGATCCGCGGCGGCCGCATCGCGGCGATTGGCGGCGCGGTCAGAGACGGCGCAGAAACGATCGACGCCCGCGGCCTCCACATCCTGCCGGGCATCATCGACCCGCACGTGCATTTCCGCGACGGCGGCGATGCCGACCGGCCCGACGTCGAAACGATGGCGACCGGCACGCGCGGCGCCGTGCTCGGCGGTGTCACGGCGGTGTTCGACATGCCGAACACGACCCGTCCCGCGACCGACGCCGCGTCGCTCGCCGTCAAGCGCGCGCATGCTGGCCAAGTCGCCTGGTGCGACGTCGGTCTCTATGTCGGCGCCACCACCGCGAACGCCGAGGCGCTGGCGACGCTGGAGCGCGAGCCCGGCGTCGCCGCGATCAAGGTGTTCGCCGGCAGTTCGACCGGCGACCTTCTCGTGTCGGATGACCGCGATATCGCGCGCGTGCTCGGCAGCGGCACGCGCCGCGTCGCGTTCCACAGCGAGGACGAGGGACGGCTGCAAGCGCGTCGGGCGACGTTCGCGTCGGGTGGCCGCTACGAGGACCATCCGCGCTGGCGCGACGAGGACTGCGCGCTGATCGGCACGCGCCGGATCGTCGCGCTGGCGCAGGAGGCGAACCGGCCGGTCCATATCCTCCATGTCTCGACCGCCGAAGAGCTCGACCTGCTCGATAGGCACCGGGATCTCGCGACCGTCGAGGTCCTGGTCAACCATCTCACCCAGTCGGCGCCCGACTGCTACGAGCGGCTCGGCGCCTACGCGGTGATGAACCCGCCGCTGCGCGACCGCCGGCATCTCGACGCGGCGTGGCAGGCGGTCGCCGACGGCCGCGTCGACACGATCGGTTCCGATCATGCGCCGCACCCGCGAACGGCGAAGGAGAAGCCGTGGCCGGAGACCGCGGCGGGGCTCACCGGCGTGCAGACGCTGCTTCCGATCATGCTCGACCACGTCGCCGCCGGCCGGCTCGGGATCGGGCGGCTCGTGGACCTGATGTCGGCGGGCGTCGCGCGCGTCTACGGCGTGCCCGACAAGGGAAGGATCGCGCGCGGCTTCGACGCGGACCTCACGATCGTCGACCTCGGCGCGCGCCGGCGGATCGAGGGTTCGTGGCTCGCGTCGCCCTGCGGCTGGTCGCCCTTCGAGGGGGTGTCGGTCACCGGCTGGCCGGTCGCGACCGTCGTGCGCGGCCACGTCGTGATGCGCGACGGCGCGATCCTCGGCACGCCGCAAGGTCGTTCCGTCCGCTTCGCGTAGGCCGCGTCGCCATTTTGAGGGCGCGCGGTCGGATTGCGACTTGGATCGCGAGCCGCGGCCGTGGATGCCGGGGTCGTTCAGCCGGGCCCGCTCAGGGTCGCGACGATGAGGTCGGCGAGCTCCCGCATCGTGAACGGCTTCTGAAGCATGATCGCGCCGTCGACCCCGGGGATGGCGGCCGCGTCGTCGCCCGGACCGGTGACGAAGATCGCCCTGAGACCCGGCCGCATCCGGCGTCCGGCCTCCACCATCGCGCCGCCGTCGAGCGCGCCGGGAAGGCCGAGATCAAGGATGACGAGGTCGACCGGAACGCCGCCCGCCAGCATGCGAAGGCCCGCCGCGCCGTTGCCGGCCTGGACCGTCGCGTAGCCGAGTTCGGCGAGCACTTCCGAGATCACCGGCCGCAGCACTTCGTCGTCCTCGACCACCAGCACCGTCCGCTTGGCGGGGTAGGCGCGGGTCCCCGTCGCGGCGAGGCCCGGCCACGCGGTCGGGTCGAGGTCGGGCGGCGCGAGCGGCAGGAACATCGTGACCGTCGTGCCGCGCCCCGGCGCGGTGTCCATCCGCGCGAGGCCGCCCGACTGCCGTGCGAACCCGTAGACGATCGAGAGGCCGAGCCCGGCATCCTGTCCGAGCGGCTTCGTCGTGAAGAACGGATCGAAGGCGCGGAGCGCCACCTCGTCGGTCATGCCGATCCCGCCGTCACGAACCGTCACCACCGCGTAAGGCCCCGGTCGCACGTGCGCCTCGCACGCCGCCGCGTCGAGCATCGTTGATCCCGTCTCGAGCCGGACCGCGCCGCCGTCCGGCATCGCTTCCCGCGCGTTCTGCACCAGGCTGATCAGGGCTGCCCGGAGCAGGTCGGGATCGAGGATCGCATGCGGCCGTTCCCCATCGAGCGAGATCTCGACCGAAACGAACGGTCCTGCCGTCTGCCGGAGAAACGCCGAGAACAGGTCGAGCGCCGCGTTCAGGTCGACCGTCCGCGTTTCCTGCGGCCGGATGCGCGAGAAGGCGAGCATGCGCCCGGTGAGCGACGCCGCCCGCTCGACCGCGCCCTGCGCGCGGCCGATCAGCCGGCCCGCATCGTCGAGCCGTCCCCGTCGGAGCCGGTTGCCGAGCAGCTCGAGACTGGCGCCGATACCGGTCAAGATGTTGTTGAAGTCGTGCGCGACGGCGCCGGTGAGCTGCCCGACCGCCTCCATCTTCTGCGAACGCGCGAGCGCCACGCTGGCGCGTTCGAGGGACGCCGTCCGATCCGCGACGCGCCGCTCCAGGGTCGCGGCGGCATCCGCGAGCAACGCTTCCGCCCGCCGCTCGGCCGAGATGTCGCGCACCGCGCCGAGAAAGCGCGCCGGACGTCCGTTCTCGAACCGGACGCGGCCCTTGGCCCGGAGCGTGCGCTCGATGCCGTCCTCGATCCCGAGCGCTCGGAACACGACGTCGTACTGCCCGTCACCCGACGGGTCGAAGGCGTGGCCGATCGCCGCCTCGACCGGGCTCCGGTCCTCCGCGTGGATCGCGCGGAGGTTGGTTTCGCGATCGATCGGCACGCCCGGCGCGAGCCCGAACAACGCGCGGACGCGGTCGTCCCAGCGCAGATCCGCGAGCGACGGTCCGGCGCTCCAGATGCCGATCTCCGCGGCCTCGATCGCGATGGCCAGGCGCTCGCCTTCGTCGCGCGCGGCGTCCTCGGCCCGTTTCCGCGCGGTCACGTCCTCGGCCACGCCGACGATCCGGACGCACGCGCCTTGTTCGAAGAAGGCCTGGCCCCGGCTCCAGATCCAGCGGGACGCGTCGTCCGTCGGGCCCTCGATCCGGTATTCGACCTCGAACCGGCCGGAGCCGGCCGGATCCGCCGCCGCCCGGAGCGCCGCCTCGAACCTGTCGCGGTCCGTCGCCGGCATGCGCGCCAGCGCGACGGTCGGGCCGGTCGGGTCGTCCGGACCGATGCCGAACAGCCGTCGCATGCCGTCGTCCCAGAACGAGCGTCCCGAACGCGGCCCGATCTCCCACCAGCCGATACCGGCCGCCGCGAGCGCCGTCCGGAGCGCGGTCGGATCGCCATCGGCCCCGCCGTGCCTGGACGACGCGGCGGCGGCGCCGGCCGCTCTGATCCGTTCGAGTGCCGCGCGGAGGCGGTGAAGGTCGCGTCCGCCGGGCAGGGGCCGAAGCGGCAGGGACCGGACGTCGTCGGAGCGGGACATCGCGTCATTCATTCGGGGAGCATATGGGCGAGGGCGGGCGCCCGTGAACCGCGGACGTCGCGCCGCCGGGCGCGCGAAACGCAGGGCGCCCGGAATGGTGCGGCGAGCCCCGCGTCGATGCACCGGCCATCACTCAGAAGAGGTTCGGCCAGGACGCGGTCCGGTTCCGGTCCTGGATCGGCGTCAGCTGCCGGGGGCCGTCGGCCACCTGGGGCGGGATGTCCGGCATCGCCGCCGGATCCGCCCAGCAGTCCACGACGCCGAGCGAGCGGGTACAGTAAGGGATCGGCGGCGTCGGCGGCTCGACCGGTCGGCAGTAGGTTTCACCCCGATCGAGCCGGACAATCGAGCAGTCGCGTCCGGACAGGCCCGAAACGAGCATGTCGAAGAGGTCGCGGTGGAAAACCGCGACGTCGATGCCGAGACCGCCGACCACAGGCACGACGGTTCCCGCCGCGCAGCCGCCGAGCGCCAGCGTCGCGACGAGGATCGCGGCGGCGAGGCCGGGGTGCGTCGGCGTGGGTCGGGCGAGAGTCATCCGGCGCGAGCATCGACCCACGACGTTACCGATCGGTAATCATCGCCGTTTGCCCCTCCGATCGCCCGTCGTTATGGTCCGCCGCTCTTCCGAAGGGTGCTGGACGACGTGGCCGATCTGTTCGCCGAGGTTGATGAGGACGTCCGGGCCGAGCGTGCCCGTGCGGCGGCGAAGCGTTGGGCGCCGGCTTTCGCGGGACTGGCGGTCGTCGCGGTGATCGCGGTCGGGGCGTGGCAGGCGACGCTGTCGCACCGTGAAGCGCGCGACGCCCGCTTGTCGGGCCTTTTCTTCGACGCCCAGAACGCGGTCGACGACACGTCGCAGTCCACCCAGCCGGGCGCCGGCGCCGCACGCGGCCTCGCTCTGTTCCGCTCGCTCGCCGACGCCCCTCGACCGGGGATCCGGACGCTCGCGCGCCTCCGCGAAGCGCAGTTGCTCGGCGACCGAGGCGACAATGCGGGGGCGGTGCACGCCCTGGACGCGGTCGCCGACGATGCCGCCGCGCCCGAAACGCTGCGCGAGCTCGCGACCCTGCTGTCGGTGGAACGCCAGATGTCCGGGCCGTCGGCGGCGCAGCAGGCTGCGCGCCTCGCGACGCTCGAGCGGCCCGGCGCACCGTTCCGGGCGCTCGCGCTCGAAGCCGGCGCGACGATCGCGCTCGAACAAGGCCACACCGACGAGACGCGGCGCGTCCTCTCGACGCTGGTCGCTGACGGCGAGGCGCCGACCGGTGTCCGGGAGCGCGCCGGAACACTGCTCCAGGCGATCGGCGCCGCCGCGCCCGGAGTGCGCGGGTGAACCGCCGTTTCCTCCTGCACGCCGCGACCGCGCTCGCCGCGACCGCCACCGTCGCCGGTTGCGGCCTGTTCGACGAGGACAAGAAGCCGATCACGCCCGGCCGCCGCATCGACATCCTTCCGACGACGACCCGTCTCGAACCTGATCCGACGCTGAGCGGCCGCCCGGTTCTCCTGCCGACCGACAATGGCGGCGGCGTTTGGGAGCAGCCCGGCCGGATCCCGTCCCATGTCAGCGCCAATCCCGACTGGAGCGGCAGTGATCGAATCGCCTGGTCCGCGTCGATCGGCACCGGTCAGGGCTTCCGTTCGCGGCTGACGGCCTCGCCTCTCGTCGCCGCCGGGCAGGTCTTCACCATGGATTCCGACGCGAACGTCGCGTCGTTCGATCTCGCGACCGGCCGACCGCTCTGGCGCGTCGCCCTGCGTCAGAAGAAGATCCGGAGCAGCAACGTCGGCGGCGGCATCGCCTACGCCGACGGCGTCATCTACGCGGTCAGCGGCCTCGCCGACGCGGTCGCGATCGGTGCGACGAACGGACATGTCCGCTGGCGCATCACCACCGTCGTCCCGGCGCGTTCGGCGCCGACGGTCGTCGGCGGACGCGTCTTCTTCGGCACGATCGACCAGCGTCTGTTCGCTGTCGAAGCCGCGACCGGCAAGCCGCTCTGGACGTTCCAGGCGCAGAGCTCGTTCGACACGCTGCTCGGCCAACCGGCGCCGGCCGTGGTCGGCGACACGGTCGTCGCGGGGTTCGGCTCGGGCGAGATCGCGGTGGTGAACGCGGTCGACGGCTCGGTGATCTGGACCGACGTGCTCGGCGGCCTCGCGGCCGCGAGCCCGCTCGCCTTCTCGTCGATCTTCGGCGAGCCGGTGGTGACCGACGATACGGTATACGCGATCAGCGCGGACGGCCTGATCACCGCGACCGACCTCCGGACCGGACGTCGCGTCTGGGAGCGCCCGGTCGGCGGCATCGAGAGCCCCGCGGTCACCGAGGACTGGCTCTTCATCCTGACGTCCGACCAGACCGTCGCCTGCCTCGACCGCGCGACGGGTCATGTCCGCTGGACCAGCGTGCTGCCGCGCTACGCGCGTCCGAACGCCGAGAAGCAGCCCATTCTTTGGTCCGGCCCGCTGCTGGCCGGCGGCAAGCTTGTGCTGGTGAGCGACCGCGGCACCCTGGTGGCGCTCGATCCGGCCGAGGGCGTCATCGTCGCGGATCGCAAGATCCGCGGACCGACCTCGAACCCGCCGATCGCCGCCGGCGGCCTGCTCCTCGTTCTGACCGACGATGGCCGTCTCACCGCCTACCGGTAACGACGAGGCGGCGTCCGTCGTCGTCGACGACGCGATCCTTCCGGTCGTCGTCGTGGCGGGCCGGCCGAACGTGGGCAAGTCGACGCTGTTCAACCGGCTCGCGGGCCGACGGAGCGCCCTCGTGTCCGACGAGCCCGGCGTGACCCGCGACCGGAAGGACGCGACCGCGATGCTGCGCGGCCGCGAGGTGCGGCTCGTCGACACCGCCGGCCTCGAGGAGGCGGCGCCCGACACGATCCCGGGACGGATGCGTTCGTCTTCCGAGACCGCGGTCGCCGGTGCCGCGCTGGTGCTCTTCGTCGTCGATGCGCGCGCCGGCGTGACGCCGGCCGACGCGCATTTCGCCGCCTGGCTTCGTCGGCAGGACAAGCCGGTCCTGCTGGTCGCGAACAAGTCGGAAGGGCGCGGCGGGGCGGCCGGCGCGATGGAAGCCTTCTCGCTCGGCCTCGGGACACCCGTGGCGGTGTCGGCCGAGCACGGCGAAGGGATCGCGGATCTTATGGGCGAGATCGCGGACCGCCTGCCGGAACGCCACGTGGCGGAGAAGACCGGGGAGGACGACGCGGCGGAAGAGGATGCGCCGCGGCCGCCCGGACCGCTCAAGCTCGCGATCGTCGGCCGGCCGAATGCCGGCAAGTCCAGCCTGCTGAACCGCTTGCTCGGCGCCGAGCGGATGATCACCGGTCCCGAGCCCGGGCTGACGCGCGACGCCGTCACGGTCGAGTTCGCCGATCGCGAAGGGCCGGTCGCGCTCGTCGACACCGCCGGAATGCGCAAGCGCGCCAGGATCGAGGCATCGCTCGAACGCATGTCGGTGTCGGCGACGATCGAGGCGCTGAAGATGGCCGAGATCGTCGTGCTCGTGCTCGACGCGACTCTCGGCGTCGAGGAGCAGGATCTGCAGATCGCGCGGTTGATCGAGCGCGAGGGCAGGGGATGCGTGCTCGCGCTGAACAAATGGGACGCCGTCGCCGACCGCGACGCGACCCGGAAGGCGATCCTCCATCGGCTCGAGATCAGCCTCGCGCAGATGAAGGGTCTGCCGGTGGTGACGATGTCGGCGTTGACCGGCCGCGGCGTCGAACGGCTGCTGCCGGCCTGCCGCGCGGTGTCGGCGACCTGGAACCGGCGGGTCGCGACCGGCGAGCTCAACCGCTGGTTCGAGGGGGCGCTCGAACGCCATGCGCCGCCCCTCGTCGACGGACGACGCCTGAAGCTCCGTTACATGACGCAGGCGAAGGCGCGACCCCCCACCTTCGTCCTGTTCGGCACAAGGGCCGAGAAGACGCCGGAAGACTACCGCCGCTACCTCGTGAACGGGCTTCGCGAGGCGTTCGACCTGCCCGGCGTGCCGATCCGCCTCCTCGCACGCGGCACCGAGAACCCGTTCGCCGGCGCCAGATCCTAGCCCGCGAGGCGCGATCCGCTTCGGAGCCCGAAAGGACGGCAGTCCGCTCGGGCGCCTGAACCGAAATGACCCAAACCTGGGATGCTGGCCGGACGCCCGCCGCGTCGCCGGCTTGACTTGCCAGACCCGAACGCTTACCGACCGCCCTCCCGACACGCCGCTCCGCGAAGGCTCGCGCAGCGGCGCGTCGTCCGTTGGACGGGACCAGGACGATGTTCGACGCCCTTTCGGGCAGGCTCAACGGCGCGCTCGACAAGCTCGGCAAGCGCGGTCGCCTCAGCGAAGGCGACGTCACCGAGGCGCTCCGCGAGGTTAGGCTGGCGATGCTGGAAAGCGACGTCGCGCTGCCGGTGGTGCGCGACTTCGTCGGCCGCGTGCGCGAGCGCGCCCTCGGCGCCGAGGTGCTCGACGCGATCTCGCCCGGCCAGCAGGTCGCGAAGATCGTCAACGACGCGCTGGTGGAAGCGCTCGGCGGCGCCGGCGCGGTGCCGCTCAACCTCCAGGTCGCGCCGCCGGCGATCATCCTGATGGTCGGGCTCCAGGGCTCTGGCAAGACCACGACGTCCGGCAAGATCGCGCTCCGCCTCGCGACCCGCGAACGACGCCGCGTGCTGCTCGCGAGCCTCGACGTCCAGCGACCCGCCGCCCAGCTCCAGCTGCAGCAGCTCGCCGAACGCGCCGGGGTCGGCTCGCTGCCGATCGTGATGGGACAGGGTCCGGTCGGCATCGCCCGACGCGCCATCGAGACCGCCCGACGCGAGGGCTACGACGTCCTCGTGCTCGACACCGCCGGGCGGCTGTCGATCGATCAGGAGCTGATGGACGAGGTCCGCGACGTCCGCGACGCCGCGAGCCCGCACGAAACCCTGCTCGTGGTCGACGCGATGACCGGCCAGGACGCGGTCAACACGGCGAGAAGCTTCAACGAGGCGCTCGGCATTACCGGCGTCGTTCTCACGCGAATGGACGGAGACGCGCGCGGCGGGGCGGCGCTCTCGATGCGCCACGTCACCGGCGCGCCGATCAAGCTCACGGGCTCGGGCGAGAAGCTGGACGCGCTCGAGGAATTCCATCCGGAGCGCGTCGCCGGCCGCATCCTCGGTCTCGGCGACATCGCGGGGCTGGTCGAACGCGCGAGCGAAACGCTCGACGAGGCGGAAGCCGAGCGCGTCGCGACCAAGATGCTGCGCGGCAAGTTCGATCTCGAGGACTACGCGAGCCAGCTGCGGCAGATCGGCAAGATGGGCTCGATCTCCGGGATCCTCGGCATGCTGCCCGGCGTCGGCAAGATCAAGGACCAGCTCGAGAACGCCAACCTCGACACCACGATCCTGAAGCGTCAGCAGGCGATCATCTCGTCGATGACGAAGGGCGAGCGCAAGGCGCCCGACATCATCAAGGCGTCGCGGAAGCGCCGGATCGCGGCCGGGTCGGGTGCCTCGGTGCAGGAGGTGAACCGCCTGCTCAAGCAGTTCGACGACATGTCGACGATGATGAAGCGCATGAACAAGCTGGGCGCGAAGGGCCTGATGCGCCACGGCCTGTCGGCGC
>CAXUBA010000087.1:0-10931 GCA_964249205.1 uncultured Acetobacteraceae bacterium
CCTGGACCCCGTTCGGGCACACGGCGCCCGAACCCGCTCTAAATGATCTCCAGGGCGTCCCGGTCGGGGAGCGTCGGGAAGGGCGCCGTCGGCAGGGTCTGATACCAGAACGCGACCGACGCGATGTCGTCCTGCAGCGGCAGATATCGCCGGTCGACCCGCTCCGTCCGCCAGCCGAGCGCCTGGATCGTGACGCGGAGGTCCTCGCGGAACCGGATCGGATCCGTGATGTGCCAGCGATACATCCCGAACCGCTGCTGCGACTGGTAGACGCCGTCCGGACGGATGATCTGCGGCAGGCCCGAATACGGCGTCGTGAACGCCTCGTAGGCGCGCGGCAGCGTCGGATCGGCGGTCCCGCAGTCGAAATTGTACGCGCCGCAGAAATAGTCCTCCGTGCCGGTCCCGCAGATCGTCGGGAAGCGCCCGTCGCCGTCGAGGAAGAACTTGATCTCGCCCTCGCCCCACCAGCCGCCGTTGTTGACGCCCCACGCCATGTAGGTGCCGACGAACTGGCCCCGACCGGCGACGCCCGCGAGGATCGTGTGGTCCTCGCGGAACGGCAGCGGGTTCGAACGGCGGAACTGCGCGTGGAAATAGGCCGCGTCCTCCGGCACCGCCGTCAGCGCGTAGTTCACCTGGTAGTAGACGATCGCATGATCCGTCGGCGACCGGTTCTCGAGCGTGAGACGCGCCCGTCGCCGGAACGGCATCTCCCAGTAGCAATTGAACGCGCGCCCGGGATTGACGCACACCGCGAGCGACGAGACCTGCGCGTAGCTGTTCCAGCCGCAGGCGAAGAAATCTCCGATCGGCACCTCGACCGACGCCTGCGACTGCTCGTCCCAGTGGATCCGGAGGATCAGGTCCCGCCAGTGCACGTTCGCGATCGTCATCCAGATCTGCTGGATCGCGCCCTGGCCCTCGATGTCGGCCAGCGTGACGCTGACGCCGGCCTCGATCCGCACCGACGGCGAGATCTTCCATCCCTGCCCGAGACCGCGGGCGTGGATGGCGCCGGTGCCTTCGGTCGCCATCCCGCCGCCGCCGCGTTCGCCGGTGAAGTTCTCCGGCGAGATCGATCGCGTGTCCGCGTCCGACAGGCGGAACAGGTTTCCGAGCGTGCAGCCCAGTCCCGGGAACGTGTCGGTCATGCGAGATCCTCCGTGGTTCTGGCCACTACTTCAGTCCGCTCGTCTTGACGGACTCGATGATCTGCCGCTGGAACACGAGAAACAGGACCGTCGTCGGAAGCGTCACCACGGCCGACGCCGCGATGACGTAGTTCCACGATCCCGAATACTGCCCCTGCAGGTTCACGATCGCGAGCTGGACGACCCAGAGCCTGCTGTCGTTGGTGATCGTGAGCGGCCACAGGAAGCTGTTCCAGTTCGCGAGAAAGAACAGGATCGCGAGCGCCGACAGGATCGGCCGGCTCAGCGGCAGGATCAGGCTGACGTAGATGCGCCAGAACCCGGCCCCGTCCATCAACGCCGCCTCCTCGAGCTCGCGCGGCACCGACAGGTAGAACTGCCGCAGCAGGAAGATCCCGAACGCGTTGAAGATCGAGGGGATGATCAGACCGCCGTAGCTGTTCAGCAGCCCGAGCGTCTTCGCGATCACGAACAGCGGCACGATGATCACCGGAAGCGACACCAGGAACGTCGCGAACATCGCGAGGAAGATTCCTTCCCGCCCCGGGAAGCGGAGGCGCGCCAGCGCGTAGCCCGCCATGGAATGGAACCAGAGCGCGATCGCCGTCACCGTCGCCGAAACGAAGAACGTGTTACCGAGGAAGCGAAGGAAGTCGACCTTCGTGAAGACGTAGACGACGTTGGCGAGCGTCAGGTCGGCGACGTTCGGTGCGAGCGAGAACGTTTCCGACGACGGGCGGAAGGCGGCGACGAACATCCAGAGGATCGGCGCCACGGTCAGCAGCCCGAGCAGCAGCCCGACGGCGCCCCACGCCTGCGCGACCGCGCGCGAGCCGACCATGTGGTGCGACGATCGGGACGCCGCCTCACTCATTCCCGAACCGGCCGCCGCGCGTCAGCGCGAACAGGACGAGCGTCAGCCCCATCAGCAGCACGACCAGCGTCGTCGCCATCGCGCTCGCGTAGCCGAACGCGTTGAACTGGAACGCCTGCTGGTAGATGTAATAGATCGCGAGCGCGGTGGAGTTGTCCGGGCCGCCCTTCGTCATGACGTAGATCAGGTCGAACGCCTGGCCGCCCGCGACCGCCGCGACGATCGACACCAGCACCACGAACAGGCTGGTCGGCTTCAGCAGCGGCAGCGTGATGAAGCGGAGCTGCGCCACCCGACCGGCACCGTCCATCTCGGCCGCCTCGTAGTACTCGCGCGGAATGTCCTGCAGCCCGCCGAGGAAGATCAGCATGTAGAAGCCCATCAGGAACCACACGCTGACCACGACCACGGTTTCGAGCGCGAAGAGCGGATTGCCGAGCCATGAGATCCCGGAAAGGCCGACGAGGCCGAGCAACCGGTCCACGATGCCCACCTTGTCGACCAGCAGGACCTCCCAGACGATCGCGACGACGACGAGGCTGACCATCTGCGGCATGAAGAACATGACGCGCAGCAGCCCGGAAAAACGTGTGCGCCGTTGCACAAGCAGCGCGAGACCGAGCCCCGCGACATAGAGCGACGGCACCAGCAGCACGACGTAGAACGACGTCGTCCGCAGGCTCTCGAGAAACAGCCGGTCGTGCAGCATGCGACGGTAGTTCGCGAGGCCGACGAAGCGGTAGCCGCCGAAGCCGCTGACCGAGAAGAGACCGAGCAGCAAGGACACCGCCATCGGCAGGCCCGCGAAGATCGCGAGTCCCAGCAGATCGGGCAGCACGAACAGCATCCCGGCAACGCTCTCGCGCCGGCGGAGCGTCCACCCGCGCCGCCCCGGCGGCATCAGATGATGCTCGCTCCGTTGTACGTCGCGAGGAAGTCGTCGATCGCGGACGACGCCTGCCGGGCCTGGACTGCCGGATCCTGGCCGCCGAGCTGGCAGGCCTGGATGGCGTCGGAGATCGCCTTGTAGATCTCGGGCGGAACCCGCGGTTCGGCCCGCGTGGTCGGATAGATCTCGGTGCGGAAGGTCTTGAGCGGCTCCGCGTCGTAGGCCGCGGCCCCGGCCGCGAAGGCGGACGTCCGCGGCGGCATATCGCTCTTCGCGACCGTGCACCAGTCGACGACGCGCCGGATGGACGCGGGATCGGGCGACGCGAGCGCCCAGGCGCAGAAGCGTGCGGCCGCTTCGGGGTTCCTGCCGCGCGCGTTCACGGCGAACGCCCAGCCGCCGCCCACCGTCTTCGGGATGCCGCCCGGCGGGACCGGAAGCGGAAAGACGCCGTAGCGGAAGTGGGGCGCGTTGCTCCGGAGCGCGCTGATCCCCCAGCTGCCGCAGTTCTGCATCGCGCAGAAGCCCGACGCGAGGTTCGGCACGATGTCCCAGGCGCCACCGCCGAGCGTCTTGCGCGGCGCGGCGCCCGACTGGACGAGATCGCGCCAGAACCCGAGCGCCTTCACGGCGGCATCGGAGTCGAAGCGGCTCTTGTTGTCCGCGCCGACGATCTCGCCGCGGCCCTGCCACAGGAACGGATACCAGGTGAAGTTCTGGTAATAGCCGGGCGTCGTGTCGAACAGGATGCCGTAGCGGTTCGCCGTGGTGAGCTTGCGGCCGACGTCCTTGAGTGCGTCCCAGGTCTTCGGGACGTCGCCCGGTCCGAGCCCCGCTTTCTCGAACGCGTCGAGACTGTAGTAGATGGCGAGCGGCTCGACCTCCATCGGGATCGCCAGGATCTTCCCGTCCACCACGCGCGGCGCGAGCACGCTCGCCGGGAAGTCCTTCCGCACCGAAGGATCGATGAAGGGCGTGAGATCGAGCAGCACGCCCGCGTTGCAGTAGCGCAGGAAGTCGCCCGGGCTGATCAGGAAGATGTCGGGGCCTTCGCCGGACGCGAACGAGGTCTGCAGCTTCGACCCGTTCATGTACTGGTCGGTCGGAACGTATTGCAGCGTCAGCTTCGGGTCGTGCCCGGCGTTCCAGTCGCGAACGAGATCGAGGAACCAGTCGGCCTGGGCGCGCACCGGTCCGCCGGGCGCGTAGAACTGCCAGAATGCGAGAGGCGCCGCCGCTTCGGCGGCGGTCGACCGGCCGCCGAGCGCCGCGGCGGCGACCGATCCGGCGACGAAACGCCCGCGCGGCACCGATCCGGCGCCACGGCGACCCGGCCCGTGCACGTCCATCGGACCCTCCTCCCCGCTCCGTCGCGAAACCCGCCCTCATCGCGGCGAGAACCCGGAACCTCGTCGTCTCATGCTGGAGATCTGAAACGTTTCAACTACGGTAGGCGCACCCCGCGCGACCGCGCAAGGAGGGCTCCGATGAAAACTCTCCGTGATGTGGCCAGGCATGCCGGCGTTTCGATCGGACTGGCGTCGGCGGTCATCAACCGGTCCGCGACCGTCAGCGAGCGCGCCCGAGACCGCGTCGCCGCGGCGATCGCCGAACTCGGCTACGTCCCGCACGCGGGCGCGCGCAGCCTGCGCATGGGGCGCACCGGCCTGGTCGGCCTGGTCCTCCCCGACATCACGAACCCGCACTTCGCGGGGCTCGCGCACGCGATCGAAGGCGCCTGCGACGACGCGGGCCTGATGCTCACCCTGTCCATCACCTCGGACGATGGAGAACGCGAGGACCGCCAGATCCGGCTGCTGCGCCAGCAACGCGCCGACGGTCTCATCCTGATCCCCGGCGCACGGTCGAGTGGGGAAGCGGACGCGACGAGTGGCGTCTTCCCGGCCGCCACCATTCTCGTCGACCGTCGTCTGCCAGGGCTCGACGCCGACGCGATCCTGCTCGACAATCACGGCGCGACGCGAAACCTGACCGCGCACCTTCTGGCTCTCGGCCACGCCCGGATCGGCCTCGTCAGCGGACCGCGAACCATCGAGCTCGCGCGCGAGCGCCTCGCCGGCTACGAGGCGGCCTTCAGCGACGCCGGCGTGCCCCGTCCGGACGATCTGACCGTCGATGGCGGTTTCCAGCCGGAAACGGCCTTCGCCGCCGCGCTCGCTCTGCTCGACCGCGACAACCCACCGACCGCGCTGGTTTCCAGCAGCAACCACACGACGCTTGGCGTGCTTCGCGCCGCCGCTCGACGCGGCATGCGCTGCCCGGAGGATATCTCGATCGTGGCGCTCGACGATCTTCCGTCCGCCGACGCGTTCTCGCCCCGCCTCACGGTCGCGGCACAGCCCGTCCAGTCGATGGGACGGGCCGCCGTGGCACGCCTTCTCGGTCGTCTGGATGGCTCCTGCACCGGTCCCGGCGCCGTCTTCTCGCACAGCGCGGAAATGATCGTCCGGGGATCGACCCGGCCCTGTTTCGGTTGACGTCAGGGCAGCTGCGCTGCGATCCCGCGGGACCCGCCCGATCGCTGGCGCGGTGCTCCCACGACGGCGTCAGAACCGAGGTCCGCCGCAACCGGATCAGAACCGCTCGGTCCAGCTCCGGACGTCGATCTCGTGCGTCCACACGCTGCGGTGCTGCCCGATCAGCTGCATAAGGGCCGCCGCGATCCCGTCCGGATCGAGCAGGCTGTCCCGCGCATCCGGCGGATCCGCACGCCCCTCGCTCCGGATCCCGCCGTCGATCACCACGTGCGCGACATGGATCCCGCGCGGCCCCAACTCGCGCGCCCGCGCCGCGTTCGAGCTTCAACCGCGCCGCAGCCTGCCCGACCAGGAACCCGCCGAATGACGTGACCGCAAGCGACCGCGCGACCTCCGCCGGGTCGAGCGAAACGAGCGCACCGCGCGCCCGTCCGCTCGCATTGTAGATCACCACCTCAGGCGCCCCGAGCGCCGCCTCGACCGCCGTGAATAGCGACAGGACCGGCCCCGCGTCCGTCGCGTCGCACGCGAATGCCTGCGCCCCGGTCTCGCGCACCAGCCCGTCGAGCTTCCCCGCGTCGCGCGCCGCCAGCGCTACGCGATACCCGGCCGCCGACAGCATCCGGGCGAGCGACGCACTCAGCTCCGGCCCCGCCCCCACGATCAGTGCGACCCGTCCACCCTGCTCTGTCGCCCGCCTTCCCGGCGCAAGCGCGCCGTCAGGCCGCAACCCGCCGGAACGCCGGATGCAGCCGGTCGTCCCGCCGCCACCAGCCCGGCGTCAGCAGGGCCGGATGCGCGAAGCGTCCGTCCGACGCGAGCCCGCGCACCGCGTCCGCGAGCAGCGTCGGCCGCGGCGGATCGTGCCTGACGTCGAACACCCCCGGCTCGTAGCGGCCGCGCGGCTCCCGGAGCAGGCTGTCCCAGTCGACCAACCCGAACATCGCCCACGCCGTCACCGCGCGCACGTCCGCGCCCTCCGCCCGGAGCGCGATCGCCGCCTCCCACGCCTCCATCAGCCAGCGCACCTGTTCCCGCTCGTCGTCGCAGCCGAGATGCGCCTCGGTGACCGCGAGCGGCAGGCCGTAGCGGTCCCAGACCGCGCGGAGCGTCGTCGCCCAGCCGCTCGTGCCGGGAACGAGGTCCGCTCGCGTCGCCTCGAGATCGACGTAGCGCGACCGGCCGTTGCCGCCGTGCATGTGCGGCGGGTAAAGCTCGGTGCGGTCGTCGAGATAGCGGTCGCTCGTCACGTAATGGTTGACGCCGACGATGTCCGGCGTCGCTTCGCCGGTCAGCAGCTCGTCGAGATCCCGCGCCGGCACGCCCGCCTCCTCCAGCCGCGCCCGCCAGGGATGCGCGGCATCGACCCGGCCGGTCAGCAGGTCGAGGCTGAGCCAGCGGCGCTCGTTCTCGTAATCCGCCTGGACCCGGAGCCGCGTCGCCCCGAAGGTGCGTCCGAAATCCTCGGTCTGCACCAGCAGGGCGCCCGGGATCGCCGCCCGGATCGCCCGCATCGCGAGCAGCACCGCCCGGCACTGATTCGCGAGCGCGCGCAGAAAGGCGCCGGTGTCGCGCCCATGGGGAAACCAGTAGCCGTACAGGCACGAGAACCGCGCCGTGGTCATCGGCTCGTTCACCGGCGTCCACGACAGGACGAACGGGTAGCGCGCCGCGGCCGCGGCCGCGTGGACCGCGAGCAGCGCCGGAAACCCCGGATCGAGAAGATCGGTCGTATCCGGCCCCGACCCGTGATGCAGCAGGCCGCCGACGATCGCGACGCCGCGACGCCGCAACTCGCCGAGCCGCCGGTCGTGCCAGGCCCAGCCGCAGGCACGCGGATGCCCCCGGGTGACCCGCTCCCACAGGATCGGGAACCGCAGCGTCCCGATCCCGAGCGCCGCAATCCGCTCGAGATCGCCCGCGCGGCGATCGTGACCGGTCTCGTGCACCTGGTCCCGCCAGCGGTCGGACACCCGGACGGTGCTGCACTCGACACCGCCCCAGAGCTCGAGCGGCGGCTGCAGCGGCAGGGACGGGCGAACGCCGGTCCGGTCCGGCAAGGTCCCGGCCCTCAGGAATGCAGGCGCGGCGTCGCGGACCCGACCGCGCGCCCGCGGCCGCTCGGCGCCGCGTCCTCCTCCATCAGCGCGGACATCTCGGCCCACGTCGCATCCCACGACAGCAGCGCGAGGCGACGGTCGACGCGGGCGATCCACCCGTCGCGCGGCCGCGGCCGGACGCGGGCGCTCGCCCCCCCGACCGCGGGCGCCCCCGCCGCCCCCGCCCCCCGCCCGCCCCTGCCCCCCCCCCGCCCGCCGGCCCTGACGGCGGTGGAAACCACCGGCACCCCGGCGGCAAGGAACTCGGGCGTCTTCGTCGGGCTGATGAACCGCGTCGCCTCGTTCAACGCGAACGGCATCATCCCCGCGTCCCAGCCCGCGAGATAGCCGGGAAGCGCCGCGTACGGCTTCATGCCGAGCCAGCGGAGATTGTCCCGCCGCGGCAGCGTGGCGGGATCGACCTTCGCGAACGGTCCCAGCAGGACGAACGTCCAATCCGGCCGGCGAACGGCGACCGCGTCGAGCAGCGCGTAGTCGATCCGTTCGTCGAGCACGCCGAAATACCCGACCCGCGGCCGTCCGAGGTCGCGCTGGTCCGCCGGATCCGCCGCCGAGCGGCCGCGGGCCGGACTGAAATGCGCGACGTCCACGCTCGACGGGAACAGGTGCACGTGCCCGTGCAGCCGACGCTTGCTCTCGTGCAGGCTCCGACCGCCGGCGAACACCAAGTCGGCGCGCTCCAGCAGCTGGCGCTCGAACGACGCGAGCAGCGGCGACGCGCCGCGGAACAGCGTCAGCTCGTCCATGCAGTCGTAGACCGTGGTCGCCGGGCGCAGGTGCCGCGAGAACCCGAGCGCGAGCGGACTGTAGTACCAGCAGGCCGCCGGCGCCGAGCCCAGCTCCGCGAGCAGCGCATCGAGCAGGCGCCGCAACGCGACCTCGCGCCGCGCGGGACCGAGGCCGGCCGGCAGCCGGGGCGTCGCGATCAGGATGCCGTCCCCCGTGCGCCGCCGCTCGAGACGCGCCGGCCCGTCAACCTCGGACGTCTCCGCGAACACCGGCTCCTCGAAGAACACGACGTCGTAGTTCGCGGCGGCGCGCGTCATGAGGTGTTGCGGCCGCTGGTAGACGAAATCCCAGCGGAGATGGGAAAAGCACAGCAGAAGCGGCCGTGTTCGTCTTCCGCAGGGCGGGACCTTGCTGATCGTCGATGGCATGGGCGCTTCCTTTCGCTCGCCGGATGGGGTGGCGCGGGCGCCGGCGCGATCGCGTTCGAACAGGGATCGGGCAACGCCCGACGCGGCGAGAAAGCTCCGGACCTATTTCGCGATTGTCGGCCGCGCGCTTGCCCGATGGACCGACGGGACGCACGATGCAAAACGAACCGGCGTCCGACGCGGGAGGACAGAAATTGGGCCTCTGCCTGCTGTCGCACGTCGGAACGCTGCTGACCTACGACGCAGGCGCCGGCGGGATCGGCCAGGTCGCCCTCGCCGACTGCACCGACGCGACCCCGCTCCTCGAGATCGACGGGCCTGACGACGCGTTTTGTGAAAGCTTCGTCGAGTTCCTCGAAGCCCGCCTGCCGGAGCCCGTTCCGCTCGGTCCGTTCAGCCGCGCGACGCTCGTCGGCGCCGATGGCCTCCGCGTCGGCCTCCGGGTCGGCGGAACCTTCCTCGGCGTCGCCGACGACGGCCGGATCTGCTCGCACAGCGAAACGATCGGCGCTTGGGAAAGCTTCCTCCCGCTGTCGCGCCGCACCGTCGCCGGACTCCGGGACGTGCTCCGCTCCGACTGGCTCGTCGAGGACACCCGAACCGTCGTGCCGGCCGGCGCCCTCGCGACCGGGCAAGACATGACGCTCGCGGTCGGCACCGAGCGCTTCCGGCTCGACGAGCTCCTGTCGCTCGACGTCGAGCCCGGCTGCCCCAGCCTCACCTTCCTCCCGGGCGGCTGGCGGTTCCGGCGGCTGCTCCGCTGGAACCCGGTCGTCTTCTTCACCGCCTACCGTTCGGAAGACGTGCTGGCGCAGCTGACGGTTTGCGTCGCGTCCCTGGTCGACCCCGGAGGCTATCGCGGCCGCGTCCACGTCTTCACCGACCGGCCGCACGACGAGATCGCCGAACGCCTCCATGCCGTCGGCGCCACCAACGTCACCACCAGCCCGATCCGCGCGACCGACTTCACTGGCTGGGTCGCGAGCAAGTTCGCGATCCTCGACGATGCGTCGTTCCGCACCAGCCAGCCGATCCTCTACCTCGATGCCGACATCGTGTTCGACCGCGACGTCGTCGCCGACATGCTGGTCGCGATCAGGCTGTCCCGCCGCCTCTGCGCACCGACCGAGGACTATTCACCACTCGCCCATGCGCGATCGGTCGGCGCCGACTTCCTCCGCCTCGCCGGCCACCGCGACCTCGGCGACGCCCGCGGCGTCAACGGCGGCACGATCGGCATCCCGAACCTCGACGAACACGCCCCCGATCTTCGGCTGATCGCTGCGCTGATCATGCGCTACATCCGCCGGCACGGCCGCGGCTCGCTCGAATGGGTGGACCAGGAGATCACCAACTACGTCGGTCACGTCCGGCAACTGTTCGATCCCGGCCCGCTGACGCCGTTCGTGCGGTTCGGCGACGCGACCGACGCGAACACCGACCGCCCCCGGACCGGCCTCGTGCATTTCTGGAAACTCCGACGCGGCCGCGTGCCCGTCATGCAGGACTATCTCGACCGCGTTCGCGCCGAAACGGTCGAAAGCACTTGAGGCGCTGCCTCAAACTCCGCTGGGCGTGGCGCGCCCAGACCCGCGTTCCGACTTCGGCGGCGCGCGTTCCGGCTCCTCAAGCCTAAGCCCCTTCCGCGAGGGACAGGAACCGCTCGACGTCGCCGCCGAGCAGCAGCGGAACGAACCGGTCCACCTTCTCGTCCGGCCAGTGCCACCACGCCACCGCGAGCAGCCGCGCGACCGTCGCGTCGTCGAACCGCCGCCGCACGACGCGAGCCGGATTGCCGACCGTCACTGCGAACGGCGGCACCGTCCCCGCGATCACCGCGGACGCGCCGACGATCGCGCCGTCGCCGATCCGTGCGCCCGGCAGGACCGTCACGCCCTGGCCGATCCACACGTCGTTCCCGATCACCACCCCGTCGCTCGCGTGGTCGGACGCGTCCGCCGGCGCCGACGGCCAGATCCGGTGCAGTGCCGCGAACGGGTAGGTGGTGACGCGGTCGACCGCGTGGTTCGCGACGATGATCCGGACGTCGCCGGCGATCGAGCAGTAGCGGCCGATCGCGAGGGGGCCGTACTCGCCGTCGATCACCCGCGGCGTGCCGTAGCTGTGGTCGCCCACGATCCAGCCATGCGCGGCGATGCCGCCCGCGAGGTGGCGCCGCGCGTCCCACGCGCTGCGTTCCTGGCCCTCGGACAGGATGCGCCGCACCGCCGCGAAGATC